>NZ_FWWU01000009.1:72500-80000 GCF_900176165.1 Deinococcus hopiensis KR-140 | reverse complement strand
CAAGCAGGCCTGGAAGGGGTACATGGGGCCGCTGCCCCCGCTGGAGGGATTCACGATGGGCTCTGCGCCGTGTGCCGCTGCCGCTGCCGCCATACAGGCCTGAACGAAAGGATGGGCGGCGTCGGCCCGCGCGGGCTTTTGGTGGGCTTCGAGTTCGACGACTTCCACATCGGTGAGGCCCTGGGCATCCAGATGGGCGCGCAGCAGTTCCAGGACGCGGGCCGGGTCCTGATCGGGCACGAGGCGGAAGTCGAGTTTGACGAAGCCGTGGGCCGGAAGCACCGTCTTGCTGCCCTCGCCCTCGTAGCCGCCGCCCCAGCCATTCACGTTGAGGACGGGCTGGAGGTTAAGCCGCTCGTGGTAAGCCCTGCTCGTGGCGAGGGTCCGGGTCACGCCGTAGGTGTCGCGCAGGGGCTGACCGTCGCCGGGCAGTTGTGCCACGGCGGCGAGGTCCGCCTCCGAAGGGGGACGCACATCGTCGTAGAAGCCGGGAATGGTCAGCCCTCCGGCGTCGTCGCGCAACGAGGCCACCGCGCGGGCAAGGCGGTACAGCGGATTGTCCACCACCGCCCCCAGGCTGCTGTGCAGGTCCGAGGCGGCCACCCGGCAACGCAGTTCCACGCACATCACGCCCTTGAGGCCCAGGTACAGCACCGGCCGCCCCTCAGGATCGATAGAGCCGAATTCCCACCAGCAGCCGTCGGCCCGCAGTTCCTCCGCGTGTTCTTCCACGAAGCGCTCCAGGCTGGGGCTGCCCACCTCTTCCTCCCCCTCGATCAGCCAACGGACGCGCAGGGGTAACGTGCCGCCATTCCGTTCCCGTACGGCACGGATGGCTGCCAGGCGGGAGGCCAGTTCGCCCTTGTCGTCCGACGCGCCGCGCCCGTAGAGCCGCCCCTCGCGCTCGGTTAGGACGAAAGGTGGACTCTGCCACAGTTCCAGGGGGTCTTCGGGCTGCACGTCGTAGTGGTTGTAGATCAGCAGGGTGGCGGAGCCCTCGCCCGCCTCGGCCACCAGTACGGGGGCCACCTGACCGGGGTACGAGCGAACCGTGAAGCCCTCGGCCACCAGCAGCCGGGTCACGAAGGCCGCCGTCTCGGGCAGCATCCGCCCCTGCGCTGAGACACTTTCCAGGGCCACGAGGTCCCTCAGGTCCGAGAGGCCGCGCTCAATGTGGGCCGTCAGGTCAGGTTGTGCCATGGAGACAGGGTAAGGGCTGGGGCTGTTAGGTGGGGGAGAACCCAGCAAACGACGAACGCGAATGCCTCCCGCCGCTGCCCGGTGTCGCCCAGCAGCAGTGGGCCGGGCCAGTCTCCCTCAGGCTGGAGGGGGAGGTCAGGCAGCGTCTCCCACATCAGCGTCACCGGGGGAATGGGACGGTGGTTGACCGCGCACAGCGCCTCGGCCAGCTTCCACGTGTTTGCCTGAATGAGGAAGGCGGCTTGCCTCTCCCCCGCCCCCGCCAACTTCACCAGGGTGGAACGCAGCCAGTGGGCCAGAGCGCGGGCCTCGGCTGGGGGGGTTTGGTACGCGCTCAACCGTTCCACCGCCTGCGTCTGCAGCCGGGTCAGCTGGCCCGTGGGATCGTGAAGCATCCGTCCCTCGGCCCAGGCATAGAGCCTGCTGCCGCCCTGCTCCACCTGCCCCCGGGCCCGTTCCAGTGTGTGCCCGTGGCGCTCAATCAAGACGCCCTCCCGCTCCTCCACCTCAAAGGGCCGCGCTTCTCGCCAGTACAGCCGCAAGTCGAGATCGGACGTGGGCCAGGCTGTGCCCCGCGCGACTGAACCGCACAGCATGACGCCCAGCGCTCCGGCTTCTTCCGCCCTTGCGAGTTCGTGCGCCAGAAGCCGGCGATGAACCGGGTGCTCAACCGAGTGGAGGTCAGGCAAACAAACCCCTACTGATCGAAGCCGTGCGGATGCGAGCGGTGCCACTCCCAGGCCGTCCGGACGATCTCCTTCAGATCTGTGAACTGGGGGTTGAACCCCAGCTCCTGCACGATGCGGTGGGCGTCGGCCACCAGACGCGGCGGGTCACCAGCGCGGCGCGGCGCGATCTCGCGGGTCAGGGGCCTCCCCGTCACGGCGTCCACCGCGTCGAGCACCTCGCGCACGGAAAAACCGTGACCCAGACCGACGTTGTAGGTGCCCGCCTCCTGCCGCCCCGAGGCGAGCGCCTCCACGGCGAGCACATGCGCGTCGGCGAGGTCCTGCACGTGGATGTAGTCGCGGATGCAGGTGCCATCCGGGGTGGGATAGTCCTCACCGAAGATCATCATCTTCTCGCGCTGGCCGAGGGCCGTCAGGCACGCCAGCTCGATCAGATGCGTCTTGTTGGGGTGCGCCTCGCCGATGTCGCCGCCGGGAGCCGCGCCACTGACGTTGAAGTAGCGCAGAATGATGTAGGGCAAACCGTGCGCCACGTGGAAGGCGTGGATCATGTTCTCGGTCATCAGCTTGGTCTCGCCGTACACGCTCTCGGGGTGCATGGGCGCATCCTCGGGGATCGGCACGGCGTCGGTGGTGCCGTACACAGCAGCGGTGGAGGAAAAGACCAGCGGAATCTTGCGGGTCTCCACGACGCTTTGCAGCAGGTTCAGGCTGCCCACCACGTTGTTGCGGTAGTAGCGGCCCGGCGCGCGCATGCTCTCGCCTACCTCGATCAACGCGGCGAAATGAACCACAGCGTCGGGCTGGTGGGCTTCCAGGGCCGCCTTCACGCTTGCGGCGTCGAGCAGGTCTGCTTGCACCAGCGTTACGCCCTCCGGCAGCGCCTGTGCGTGTCCGCTGGAAAGGTTGTCGAACACCACAACGCTGTGCCCAGCGGCCCGCAATTGCCGTACCGTATGAGATCCGATATACCCGGCCCCACCCACCACCATCAGTTTCATGGAGCCCAGGGTAAAGGATGTGGGTGAGCAGGCCAGCGGGCGCGCCTAACTTTTACCCACCGCTGCCGTTGAGCCACGCACAATCAGCCGGGTGGGCAGCACGACGTTCGCTGGGATCTCACCCGCCAGCAGGGCCTGCATGGCCTGCCCAGCCGCGCGGCCCTTCTCGGCGGTGGGCTGATGGACAGTGGTAAGGTTCAGGGACGCGCTGCCCGGAATGTCGTCGTAGCCTACGACGCTCAGGTCCCCGGGCACCCAGCGACCCAGCCCGGCGGCCGCCCGCAACGCCCCCTGCGCCAGCACGTCACTCATGCACAGCAGGGCCGTGATGCCCGGATGGTCCCCCAGGAGTTTGTGGGTGCGCTCCTCGCCCGCCTCGTGCGTGTTGGGCGACTCGCACACGTGCAGCTGGGCCCCTGTCCCCGCCAGGGCCTGGTGGTAACCCTCCAGCCGGGCGCGCATATGAACGTTGGGCACCCCCCCTTTAGAAAGGGGCAGCGCGAGTACCCCCAGTTCCCGGTGTCCCAGTTCCCTCAGGTGCCGGGCAGCGGCGAGGGCTCCGGCCTCGTCCTCAATTCCTACAAATGGCACCCCCGGCAGTGGAGCCTGGTCCACCAGCACGGCGGGGAGCTGGCGGGCGCGCAGGGCCGCGAGCATCTCCTGCGCCAGCGGAGAGGCGTAAAACAGCAGGCCGTCCACACTGGCCCCGGCCACCGGGTCCCCCTTGGGCCCATGACCTCCGGCAAGCAGCAGCAGGTTTAGCCCGTCTCGCTGCAGGGCGCGCGCCACCCCCCCCAGAAAGAGGCTGGCCGCCGGATCAGCAAACGCAAAGTGCAACGGGCTGTCGTACACCACGCCGATCACACCGCTGCGGCCCCGGCGCAGGCTGCGCGCCAGAGGATCGGGACCGCCGTAGCCCAGCTCCTGCGCTGCTCTCAGCACCCGCGTCCGCAACTCGGGCGAGAGCTGGTCCGGGCGGTTGTAGGCGTTGCTGACCGTGGCGGAAGAGACGCCCACGCGGGCAGCCACATCGCGCAGGGTCACGCGGCGGGCCGAAGAGCGGTGCGGCGACTTGGCGGGCGACATGTCCGAATGCTAGCGTGAAGTAAGGCAATCTGAAACGATTCAGTCTGCTCCCAGCCTTCTGGAGACCCATGACGAACGCGCCCTCTTCGACCGTGCCTGCCCTGTCCACTCCACATATGGAAACGGCTCGCCGCGCCCTCGCGCTGATCTTTCTGTGCAACGGGACCCTCTTTGCCACCTGGGCGGTCAACATTCCAGGGGTACGTGACCGCCTCCACCTGAACGCGGCAGAGGTGGGGCTGGCTGTCCTCGCCATCGGTCTGGGGAGCCTGGTGACCATGCCGCTGACGGGAGGCTGGACGGCACGCTTCGGCAGCCACCGGGTCACCCGGGTGTGCGCAGTGGCGTGCATGCTCACGCTGCTGCTGCCCTTTCTGGCGCCGAATCTCATCACCCTGGTGGTGGCCTTGACGCTGCTGGGAGCGGCCAACGGCGCGCTAGACGTGTCGATGAACGCCCAGGGCGTCACGGTGGAGCGCCGGATCGGACAGCCGATCATGAGCCGCCTGCACGCCTCTTTTAGCCTGGGTGGCGTGCTGGGCGCGCTGCTGGGTACCCTGCTGGTGGGCAACGTGCCTATGCTGGCCCATGTGGGATTGGTGGTGGCCGCAACCACGCTGGCGGGCCTGCTCGCCGGGCGCCTCCTGCTGCCAGACCTGCCACTGGAGGAAGCCGTCCCCGGCGCACCCCAGGCCTCCACCTGGAGCCCGGCCGTCTTGCTGTTGGGGGCGCTGTGCTTCCTGGGCATGCTGGCCGAGGGCGCGAACTACGACTGGGCGGCCCTGTACTTCCGCGACGTGCTGGGTCTGACCGAGGGCCGGGCGGGTATTGGTTACGCAGCGTTCGTGACCACCATGACCCTCGGCCGCTGGTTCGGTGACAGGCTGCGCGGACGGCTGGGCGACGAGGGCATCGTGCGTGGCGGGGCGGTGGTCACGGCGCTGGGACTGGCGCTGGCGCTGCTGGTTCGCGAACCTCTGCTCGCCACTCTGGGCTTTGCCCTGTCGGGCCTCGGCCTGAGCAACGTGGTCCCGGTGCTGTACGGGGCAGCGGGTCACGCGCTGGCGGGACCGGGAATCGCCCGCGTCGCCACCATCGGGTACACGGGCTTCTTGCTGGGGCCTCCCATTATCGGCTTTCTGGCGGGCATCGTCGGGCTGCCGGCCGCGCTGGGACTGGCACTCGCCGGTGCGGCGCTCGTCGCGCTGCTGGGGGGCCAGACGTTCGCGCTGCTGCGCCCGCCCGCTTCAGAGAAATAAGAAGGATCCCGGTTGGTCCGCTGTGCAACCGCTGGTTGACCCGAGCGGAGCGAGCAGGAAAAACGGTGACGGAGAGGCGCCGAATCACCGGAGCAGAGCCCAGGGGACGAAACGGATGACCCGCCAACCGTAGAACTCCGCCTGGACTTCCCCCACCTAGTCCACAACCGGCCCCACGTACTTCGCCCGGGGACGGATCATGTGCCCGCTGAGGCGCGCCTCGCTGGCGTGTGCCAGCCAACCGGGAGCGCGCCCCAGCGCGAACAGGGCCGCGGCGTCCTCTGCCGGGCGGCGCAGCAGGTGCATCAGGGCGGCGAGCGCCAAGTCCACGTTGGGGGCTTCGCCCGTCTCACCGCGCATCTGTTGCGTCAGGTCCTGAACGGCCCGCAGGACTGGGGCTCCGGGCCGGGCCAGCTGTAGGGCACCCAGAAGCGCCCGTGCCCGGGGGTCGCCCTCACCGTACAGGGGATGACCGAAGCCCGGCGGATGGCCCCGCTCCTGTAACGCCTGCCGCAGGGCCTGGGCCGCCCCTCCCTCCATCGCCTTTTGCAACAGGTCATGCGCCGCCACACCGGCCAATCCATGCGAGCGTCCTTGCAGGGCGGCGAGCGCGGCGAGGGTGGTGTGGTGCAGGCTCGCACCGCCACTCGCCGCCACCCGGGCCGCAAAGGCGCTCACATTGAGCTCGTGGTCTGCCAGCAGCACCAGGGCCCGGCGCAGCAGATCGTCTTCCGGAGCGCCCAACCGCCACGCCCGGGCGAGGCGGGCATGCAGGGGCAGGTCTGGAGCAGGGAGAACCCGGGCCTGACGTTCTGCAGCGGCGTACAGCAGACTCAGGACCCGCGCCGCCTGAGCAGGCAAGGCTTCTGGACGCACGTCCTGGGCCATCAGGTCATGCGCCCCCGCGTGGACCAGAGCCACCCCCAGGGCCTCCAGCAGGGTCTGCGCTTCTGCAGACGGCATCCGGGTGAGGCGTGCGCGCAGGGAAAGCCGCGCCCAGCCCGCTGGCTCCCCGGTCCACAGCAGCGCAGCCACCTCCTCCACTGCGCTCCTCTCTGCGAGCCGCACCGCGTCTTGTCCCCGGTAGAACAGACGCCCGTCCGAGATTTGGGTCAACACACTTTCCAGCACAGGCAGGCCCCAGTCCAGCGCTCCTTCGGCAGCCTGCCGCACGGCCTGTTGTGGATCACGGCGCAAGCCCTGACGCTCCAGCAAACCCTGAATATCGCCCGCATGATAGCGCCGCTCCCGCGTTCCAGGCGGCCCCGCCTCGCTGCGAATCAGACCACGAGAAACGTAGGCGTACAACGTGGCGGGCTTGACTCCCAGAAGGGCCGTCGCCTCGGCCGCCGTAAGCATTCGCGAAGAAGACATCTCCCTCCACTCTAACATTGACGCATTAATCAAGATTGACGACATTGATAGGTAGGCCTAACGTACCCGCATGACTCCGACTCCTGCCGTTCAGGCTGTGGTCCAGCCTGACCTCTTCCTTGGGGCGTTTCCTCCCTCCGGTTTTCCGCAGGTGGTATGGCAAGAAGGTCAGCGTCCCACCTCTCTTCCCACCCAGGCCTGGACCACCGAGACCACCCACCGCGACGGGCAACAGGGTGGCTTGCCCCTGAGCACCGAGGACGGCCTGACGATCTATGACCTGATGGGCGAGTTCACGGCGCAGTCGGGCGCCATTCGTCAAGCGGAATTCTTCGTCTACCGTCCGGCAGATCGCGCCATGCTGGAGGGCGCGCTGGAGCGCTGGCGGAGCGGGCATCCCGTGGAACCCACCACGTGGATTCGGGCCACCCGCCGGGACGCCGAACTGGTGGCAGGTCTGGGGATTCGGGAAACGGGCATGCTGGCGAGCGCGAGCGACTACCACACCTTCTACAAGTTCACGCCCGGAGGCCGTACCCAAGCCGCGCGGACGTATCTGGAGGCGGTGCAGGTGGTGCTGGACGCTGGATTACGCCCACGGCTGCACTTGGAAGATGCCACCCGCGCACCCCGGGAATTCATCCTGCCCTTTGTGGCCGCGGTGCAGGAACTGTCGGCCTCCTACCCAGACGTCCAAGCCCCCAAGTTCCGACTCTGCGACACGATGGGTGTGGGATTGCCGCTGGAGGGCGCGGCGTGGCCGCGCAGCGTGCCAGGTATGGTTCGGGAACTGCTCGCAGCGGGTGTTGCCGGCGAGCGGCTGGAGTTTCATCCCCACAACGACACGCACCTCGTCGTGGCAAACTGCCTGAGCGCCGTCCTGGCCGGATG
>NZ_FWWU01000009.1:0-67500 GCF_900176165.1 Deinococcus hopiensis KR-140 | reverse complement strand
ACTGACGCCGGGAATGGGACGGTCGTGGGCTTCCACTTCCTGCAGGGCGGACTCAAAGGCCCGCAACACGCCCTGTTCGTCAGGTGCGCCGATGACGGCCATATACATCCCTGTGCGGCATCCCATGGGGGAAACGTCGACCACGTCTTGCAGGTGGTCACGCAGGTACCCGGCGAGCAGATGCTCCAGGGTATGCAAGGCGGCCGGGTCAATGGCCGCCTGGTTCGGTTGTAGCAGGCGCAGATCGTACTTGCTGATCTGATCGCCGCGCGGGGTGGTCTTGACGCCCGCCAGCCGGATATAGGGGGCCTGCACCTTGGTGTGGTCGAGATCGAAAGATTCCACGTTCGCCATGCCTTCTATTCTCCGCTGCGGGACGACAAACACTGTGAGGCCGCTCTAGCCCCACGCGCAACTGGGCACAGAAAGACCGGCTGTGCGTGCGGCGACTGCCTATACTGCCCCTCGTGTCCACCCTCCTTCCCCACAAGCGCACCTTTCCCGTGTGGGTGCCGCTGCTGCTGGCCGCCCTGCTGATCCTGGCCGATCAAGCGCTCAAGGCCTGGGCCTTGAGCCACCTCCAGGAAGGTGCACCCAACGTTCCTTTTCTTCCGGGACTGGTGGAGTGGCGGCTTACCTTCAACACGGGCGCGGCCTGGAGCATGTTCTCAGGTTCTGCGCTGCCCCTGGCCCTGGCGCGGCTGGCGGTGGGACTGGGTATCCTGATCTCTCTCGTCGTGCGGCCCCAGCCCCGGTTGCTGAGCGTCTTACTGAGCATGATCGCAGCGGGGGCCATCGGCAACACCATCGACGGGCTGCGCTCCGGGAAGGTCACGGACATGATCTACTCGCCGCTGCTCAGCAGCGTGACGAACGCCCTGCACGCCGGGCACTTTCCCATCTTCAACGTCGCCGACTCTTGTGTGGTGATGGGCACGCTGCTGCTGGTGGTCTTCAGTTTCCTGCAGGAAGGACGCAAGAAGGGCTGACCCCACAAACAGCGAAAGCGCCCCACTCCACAGGGAAGGGGCGCTTCTGATTTGGCGGCCTGTCCTTAGATGATGTTCTTACGGCACTTGGTGCAGACGCGCATCCGCACGGCCACGCCGCCGCGCACCACGGTGAGGGGCTGGAGGTTGGGCTTCTGGGACCGCTTGGTGATGCCGGTGACCTTACGGCCCACGCCACCCGCTGCACGGGCCTTACCACGGCGAATGACCGAGTTCACGACAATCGGTCCCTTACCGCACACTTCGCACACTTTCGACATGTTCGTCACTCCTTCTTCTTGAGCCTGGCCCACTGCTCTGCCGGGGGCGGAACTGCCTTTGGGTCCGCGCCGCGCCGGTCCGGGTCAGACAAGCCTTCCGACTGTAGCACATGGCGGGCGTGGAGGAAACCAGGACAAAAGGGGAAACCGGACCTGCGAAAGCGTCCGGTTCCCGAAGAAGTTGAACGTTTGGCAACGCGCTCAGCGCAAAACGCGCAGGGCCTTGAGAACCGCGATCAGCACGACGCTGCCGACGACGCCCCAGATGATGCTCCAGAAGCTGAACCCGCTGCCAGCCACGTCGCCGCCGAGGTGCAGCAGGTTACCGAACAGGAACTGCGCGAGCAGGCTGCCCACAATGCCAATCAGGATGTTCGCCACCGCGCCCTGTTGCGCGTCCGTCTTCATGACGAGCGAAGCGAGCCAACCGCACAGTGCACCAACGAGAAGCGTGATGATCCAACCCATGATCCTTACCTCCTGAGAACGTGAGAGTCAACGAATAAACCCGTTGTGACGTCACAATGGAACCCAGGAAGAGCACTTAGTGTGCAATGTCACACCTTCTCAATGGCACCCCAAGGGGACATTGGCTTCGCGTCAACCCACCTTAAAATTTCTGATTGGGCTGCGCTGACACGGCCACTTTTTTGAGGGCAGCGCCAAGTTTTGCGTGAATCCGGAGCCTGTCTTGCTTCCCGATGGCAGCCAGGAGAAAGGGCGGCTAGCATGGAGCCGACAGGCCTCCCCCGCGGCGGCCTGGGAGGAACCCATGACCACCCTCACCATTCGCGCTCCGGCGTCGAGCGCCAACCTGGGACCCGGCTTCGACAGCTTGGGCCTGAGCGTGCCGCTATACACCACTTTGCGCGTGACCCCCCAGGCGCAAACCCAGGTGGTGCCCTTGGGGCCCGAACTGGAGGGTACGCCGGCCGACACGAGCAACTACGTCTACCGGGCAATGAAACTGACGGCAACGCGGGCAGGGCAGACCCTTCCCCCCGCCCGCGTTGAGATCGAGACGGAAGTGCCCCTCGCCCGGGGCCTGGGCAGCAGCGCGGCGGCCCTGGTGGCAGGGATCGTTGCGGGCAACGAGCTGCTTGGGCGTCCCCTGGATGACGAGTCGATGCTGGACGTGGCCGCGCGGGAAGAAGGCCATCCCGACAACGTGGCCCCGGCGCTGTTCGGCGGCATCGTGGTGGCGACCCTGGACCGGCTGGGCACGCACTATGTGCGGCTGGACCCGCCCGCTCACCTGGGCGTAACGGTCCTGATTCCCGACTTCGAGCTGAGTACGAGTAAGGCCCGCGCCGTGCTGCCCAAGCAGTACAGCCGCGCCGACGCCGTACACGCCCTCTCGCACGCTGCGCTGCTGGCGGCGGCCTTGTCGCAGGGGCGGTTGGACCTGTTACAGCACGCCATGCAGGACTACATCCATCAAATCTGGCGCGCACCCCTGGTGCCTGGCCTCAGCGATATTCTCGAAGAAGCCCACCTGCACGGCGCACTTGGCGCGGCCCTCAGCGGGGCGGGTCCAACGGTGCTGTGCTTCCACGACACGCGGGAGGACACGGCCCGGCTGCACGCCTACCTGCACAGCGTAATGGGCAAGAACGGGCTAAGTGGGAGGGTGCTGGATTTGCCGATTGATGGGGCGGGAACGCAAGTCACGCGAGAGCAGAAGGAAGAGTGCCAAGAGCAAAACGCGCTTTAGCGCTGGCCTGCTGCCCCTTCCCTCAGTGCTCCACCCGCAGCTGGGGCAGCAGGCGGTCCAGCCACCCCGGCAGCCACCAGTTCCAGCGCCCGGCAAGCTTGAGGAAGGCGGGCACCAGCACCAGGCGCACGAGCGTGGCATCCAGGGCCACCGCGACGGCGAGGCCCAGGCCAATGCTCTTGTTCGCCACCACGCGGCCCACGACAAAGGCGCAGAAGACGATGAACATGATGACGGCCGCGGAGGTGATGATGCGCGCGGTACGGCCCACCGCCAGCACCACAGCCTCGTCGTTCGGGTGGCCGCGCAGCACCTCTTCCTGCACGCGGGAAAGCAGGAAGATCTCGTAGTCCATGCTCAGGCCGAACAGCACCGCGAACAGCAGCAGCGGCAAACTGGAATCCAGGACTCCCACGTCGCCCGGAATGCCCAGCGGTCCGGCGAGAAAGCCCTTTTGCACCACCAGCGTGACCACCCCGTAGGCGGCCCCCACTGTCAGCGCGTTCATCACGATGCTCTTGAGGGGCACCAGCAGGCTGCGAAAGGCCAGCAGCAGCAGCAGGAACGTGCCCCCGAAAACAGTCAGGACGGCGGTGGGAAGCGCGCCTGTGATCGCGCGGCTGAACTCACGCTCGCCCACGGGGGCACCGCCCAGCAGGAACCGGAAGCCGGAGCCACCCAGAGCCCGGCGTAGCCTCGTCTCAAACGGATCAATCTGATCTGCCCGCAGGTAGCGGTCCGGCACCACCGTCACGCGCAGCAGCGAACGGTCGACGCTGAACGAGCGCTGGGTCAGCAGGCCGAGGGCGGCCAGAGCGTCCGTTCCTCCACTTCCCGACGTACCGCCCAGGTCCGCCGGAGTCAGAAAGGGGCTGACGACGGTGCGGACGCCGGACATGGCGCGGAGGTCCGCCACCACCTTCTGAAAGCGGACCCGCTCGGCCGGACCGTAGCGCCTGCCCCCCAGATCGAGGATGACCTCGAACTGGCTCAGCAGCCCACCCGCACCCAGATCACGCACGTCGGCGAGGGCGTCGCGGCTTTCCACTCCAGTGGTCAGTCCCCAGGCCCCTGCGTAGCCGGTTTTCATATCGCGGGCGGGCAGGGCGAGCAGCAGCAGGAAGGCGGTGCTGAGGATCACCGCCAGCCAGGGCCGAGCGGTGACCCGGCGGGCGAAGGCGGTCCAGGCGGCCGAAGCGCCCGCGTTCTGGCTCCACGTCAGGCGCAGCAACCTGGGACCGTTGACCCGCTCGCCCAGCAGCGCGAGGAGGGCCGGCAGGGCAGTGACGCTCGCCACCACGGTGAGCAGCACCACGAGGACGCCGCCAAGCCCCATTGAGCGCACAAAAGCCAGGGGCGGCAGGATTAGCGCGGCCATGGCAATCGCCACCGTCAGGCCGCTGAACAGCACGCTGCGCCCGGCAGTAAGGACCGTGCGCCCCGCGGCGGCCCGGGCGTCTCCGTCACGGACGAGTTCCTCTCGAAAGCGGTTGACCATCAGGAGGGCGTAGTCGATGCCCGCGCCCAGGCCCAGCATGGTGATCACGCTCTGCGCGAAGGTGCTCACCTCGGTAAGGTGGCTCAGGCCGTACAGCCCGGCCATCGCCACGGTGATGCTCAGCACGCCGATCAGGAGCGGCAGCCCGGTGGCGACGAGGGCCCCGAACACGCCCAGCAGCACCAGCGCCGTAAGGGGCAACGCCGAGAACTCGCTACGCTTGGTATCGCCCTCGGCAAAGGCGGTGAAATCGTCGGCGATGGCCTGGCCGCCGGTCACGCGGACCTTCAGGCCTGGTCCCTGGGCCTGCTGCGCATAGGCCCGTACCCGCTCCAGCGTCTCGGTGGCTCCCTCCTTGAGGGGAATCTGCGCGGCGGTCAGGGCGAAGCGGCCGTCCACGCTGACCGTTGGGACAGCGCCCTGACTGCCCGCCCGCAACACCCGCGAAACGCCGGGCACAGCCTCCAGGCCCGAGACAAAGCGGTTGTAGTCGGCGCGGGCCTCTGCCGTACCCAGCGGCGGGTCCAGCCGGGTGACGAGGAGAACCGTGTTCGTGTCGGTCTCCCTGAACTTCTCCCGCAGCAGGGCGGTGACGCGGGCACTTTCCGAATCTTTCAGTTCGCCGGGATTGGCACTCAGGCTCCGGGGAGCCAGGGACGCGGGGTAGGCGCTGAGCAGCGCGAGCAGGCCCCACAGCAGCAGGACCAGCCAGGGCCGACGGGTAACCAGCAGGGAGAGGGCACGCACGGAGAGAAGTAGAGCATGCAGCAGAAGCGGCGATGGAGGGCCCCGTTTCGTAGGCGCACACCGGAACTGGCCGCCTCAGAACAACTCATCCAGCAGCCGGTAATACGCCAGCTTCCCCTCGTCCACCAGCGTTCGTCCATACAGATCCAGAAAGCGCTCCGCCCACTGGGCCCCCAGGCTGTGGGTCAGGCTGTGATGGGTGAGGGCGAGGTCCGCGTGCCTATCGGCCAGTCCGGCGCGGCCCACGTCCACCAGCCCTTCCACGTATTCGCCGTTCAGGATGAAGTTGGGCAGCCAGGCGTCGCCGTGCGTGACCACCACGTCCTCGCGCTCAGGGCGCGTTCGGACGAGTTCATTCCAGACCTCTGCCGCTGTCCAGCCCCGCCGCTCATCGTCGAAGTCGCTTTCGTCCACAGCACCCGCCTGAACCTTTTCGCGGGCGAGGCGCAGGGCCACGGGGAGGGTCACGTTGAAGGGACACTCCCGGACGGGCACGGCGTGCAGTTCGCGCAGAGCGCGGGCGAGCAGGTCCGTGATCCGCTCGGGGTGCAGCAGGGCGTCGGGGTGATCCATGGGCACGCCGGGCAGGCGCGTCATGGCGAGGTACTCGTGGGTGGCCGTGACCTCGTGGCCCACCACCTGCGGCACGGGCACCCGGCCCGCCAGCCAGCGCAACCGCTCGCGTTCCTGCAACAGGGTGGAGGCAGACACGCCGCCCCGCTCCTGCACCTTCACCACGTAGCGCTGGGCGCGCCACACCCCCGCGCCGCTCTTGCCCCCCGTCACGGGTTCCCAACGGGCAGCGGGGAGCACGCGGCGCAGGGACTCGGGCAGGGTCAGGGTCATGGAGGGCAGGATAACCGGAGGGAGGGACGCCTCGCCCGCCTGACGGGGCTCCGCACCTGTAGACTGCCAGGGATGAAGGTTGGCCTGCTGGACTCCCTGGGCGCACGGTACGGACGGTACTGGGCGGCCCTCCTCAAAGAACTGGGCGTGGAGGTGGCGACGCCCGCCCTGCCTGCCGCCGAGGCATTGGCGCTGGGACGGCAGAGCCTACCCGACGCGCCCGTTCAGGTGCAGCTCGCGCTGGGCCGGGTGCTCGAACTCGGGCGGGTGGACGCGGTGCTGCTGCCCCAGACCGCACCCGTCTATAGCGACGCCTGGGGCGAAGCCCTGGTAGAGCTGCTGCCGCGGCGCATCAGCAGCTTGCCGCCCCTCGTGGCCCTGCCGGACGGTGGCCGCGAGATGGTGGCCGCAGCGACGGAACTCGGGCAGCGCCTGACGGGCAACCCGGGCCGGGTGCGCCTCGCGTTGGAGCGCGTCAAGCCGCTGGCAAACGAGAAGCGCGAGGACATGCCCCCCCTCAAGAAGGGCTCAAGGGTAACGGTGGCCGTCATTGGTCCCCGGGCCCTGCTGGCCGATACGGACCTGAGTGGTGGCCTGCGTTCCGCACTGGAGGAGCTGGGGCTGTACGGCGTCTACGCGTCGGACCTGCCCGCCGCGCAGGTGGCCGAGCGGGGCGAACGCGCCGAACGGGCGGAGACGGCTCCCCTGGGTGAAAAGGAGCTGTTCGGCGCGCTGAAACTGCTGGACGGCAAGAGCGCGGTGCGCGGCGTCATCCTGACGGCCCCGGCGGGAGACGCGGCGCACCACGCCGCCCTGGAACGCCTGGCAGGCAAAACGCACAAGCCCACGCTCCTGATTGACGTGGACGCAGGACAGAGGGAGTGGTCCGAACTCGAAGCTTTTCGGGACCGTATCACGGTGGACGCAGCAGCCCGGCCGGCCGGGCCGGAGGCGGACGCTTGACCCGCCCCGCCCTCAACGTTCCTGGGTGGTGGCGCTCGTTGATGACGCCGGACCCCGAGCCGGGCTTCAGCCGCCGCAAGCTCACGCGGATGCTCGTTCGGCTGCTGGCGTTCATGGTGGTGGCGATGCTGGCCTCGGGACTGCTGCACCTGCTGGGGCTGGGGCCATACCTGAATACCTGGTGGGGCACCATGCTGTTCGTGCTGGCGCTGTACGTGCCCCTCTTCCGCTTTATGACGGTGGACACCTTCACCCCATCGCGGATGGGTTCACCCGTTGCCCGCGGTCAACAGACCCAGTCCCAGCAGGCCCAGTCTCAGGCCCGCGCCGAGCGCCGCCGTGAGCGCAACCGTTACGCGGGTGTCCGCAAGTCCCCCCCGCGTGGTGGACGCCGCTAGAGGCCGCCCTTGACGCACGGCAAGGCCCGCCCCGCCCGTGAATGGGCTGCCGAACGTCTCTTCCGGCCCCTGGCCGAGCGGCTGGTGCCGCCCCTGGCCCGCTGCCGGGTCAATCCCCTCCACATCGTCGTGACGCACACGGCGCTGGGTGTGTTCGCCGGCGCGTTGCTGCGCCGGGGACACCACGTCACGCCCGCCGTGCTGCTGCAGGTCAAGACGCTGCTTGACAACCTTGACGGTCAGCTGGCCCGCGCCACCGCCCAGACCACCGAGACGGGACGTTACCTCGACTCGGAGGGAGACGTCCTGGTCAACGCCGCGGTACTGGTGGGTCTGGCTGGACGCTGGGGCCTGCCGCTTACCGCGCTGCTGAGCCTCGTGCTGACCGTCGACTACCTGTGGGAGCGCGACCACCGCGCCGCTCGGGACGAGGTGTTTCGCTCGCCACCCGCTTCCCATGAGGACGACGCCCGCGTGCTGGCGGCCCTGAAACTCGCGTACGCCGCTTACTTCACGCCGCAGGAGCGGGTACTGGACGCCCTGTTCGAGCGGCGGCTAATCGCCGTGACGGGCGGCCCACCCAGCCCCGAACAGCGCCTCGCCTATACGCCGCGCGCTATCAACCGCGTGGCGGTGAACCTGGGCCTCAGCACGCAGCTCCTCGCCCTGGGCGTGTGCTTGGCGTTGCACCGCCCGAAGGTCTACCTCTGGAGCCTGCCCGGACAGGCGTTCCTGCTGGCAAGCGTGCAGGTGTGGCGGGAAGGGCAGGTGCGGAAGGTGCTGGCCCTCCCGGCAGTGGCAGAGGGAAAAGACGGGCCCGGGTGAGTCCATCCGCCACCGGACTCCTACCCCTCTTCCAGCGGATACATCCGCGCCGCGCGGATGGCAAGCACAATGAGGAAGGCGTAGAACACGAAGACGCCCGCAAAGACCAGCCACCCCGGAAAGTTGCCGATGTCGGCCAGCGACAGGGCCTCTGGGAACTCCAGCACCCACCCCTTGGGCTGGGCAAGGTCCAGCTTGGCGAACCACGCCAATAACACCGCCGTATAGATCCACAGGTAATTGCGGTTCAGCCGCCATCCCAGCGCGTCGGCACGGCTCATGGGGCTGCGCGGCTTACTCAGTTCCGCCAGCAGCAGGTGGTGCCAGCCGGGGTCCACCCGGTCTCCCAGCATGGCCGGGTAGAAGAAGCGTTCCATGATACGTACGCGGTGCCGGGCAATCTCGTAGGTGCGGAAACGCCGGGCTTCGAGTCGTAGAAAAAAATAGTTCATGAACATGGCGAATAGGAAGGTGGCGTGGCTGTTGTTGGGATCTCCGAGGGCGAAGCTGGCAAGGCCGGCAGTGGTGACCACGGACCAGTTGGTGGTCATGTCGAGGCGCTGGCGGTAGGCCGTCATCTTGCCCACCTCCGCGCGGTAGAGGTGAATTAGCGCGTTGGCTGCGTTTGTGCTGTAGCTCACGTCTCTGAGGCCTGGGGCCACGGCTCCAGGGCCTCCTCCCATTCCCGGCATCAGGCTGCCCGCCGGAAGCGAACATGCTGCGGAGCGCTCGTCATGGCCTCAAGGTACGCCGCAACGGGCACAGCGAGGGAACCAGGAGCGACAAAGTGTAGGGCGACCTGAAGCCAGATGCGCCTCCTCACCGTAGAAAGGGGTTGGTGCGCCGCTCGGCCCCGATGGTGGTGGCCGGACCGTGGCCCGGGTACACAGCGGTGTCGTCGGGCAAGCTCAGCAGTTCTCGCCCGATTCCGGCGATCAGCTGCCCGTGGTCGCCCCCCGGCAGGTCGGTCCGCCCGATACTGCCCTGAAAGAGGGTGTCTCCCGCCACGACAAAGCCGTCACCCACGAAGACGACGTGACCGGGGGCGTGGCCGGGCAGTTCGCGGGCCGTAAGGGTCACGCCTCCAGCGCTGAAGGTCTGGCCCTGTTCGATGCTGGATTCGGGATCAGCGGGCTGCATGAAGGGCAGGTTCCAGCGGGACGCCGTGACCTCGCCAAGGCGGTAGAGGGGCAGATCCCCCGGGTGGAGGAACACGGAGACTCCGAGCGCCTCCCGCACCGGCTGCACCGCTCCGATATGGTCAAAGTGCGCGTGGGTCAGCAGAATGCCCCGCACCGTCACACCCGCTCCCCGCACGAGCGCCAGCACCCGCCCGGGCTCGTCGCCGGGATCAATGAGGAAGCCTCCGCCGCTTTGCCCCGCCACGAGTACTGCGTTTTCCTGTAGGGGTCCGGTGGGCAGGGTCCACACCTGCGCTGCGCCGTGTTGCCTGGGCTGGACGTTGAGAGGCTGGGTCATGGATGGAGTGTAACGGCCGCCATCCGAACTACCCGAGTCCAAACGCTTCCCGCACGCGCAGGGCAAAGACCTGAAAGCTGAGGCTGGGGTTGGCGTAGGCTTCCAGGGCTGCCCGCAACGCTTCAAGGGCGGCGTCGGCGCGTGCGCGTTCGTGCGGAGGGCGGGCTCGCCAGATGAAACGCAGCGCCTCGGGGTGCCAGGTGGCATCCCAGTTCTTTTCCAGCGCCCCAGCAGCGTCCAGGGCGGGCAACAGGCCGCTTTCGAGGGTGTCTGTGAACTCTCTGGCGTCGGTCAGGGCGCCGCGTACGGCCTCGCGTTCGGCCATCACGCCCGCGCGCCCGGCTGCGAAGGCGATAAGTTCGGGGTCTGCCGCTTCCCCCGCCAGCGTTAGTGCGCGTTCCAGGGCGCGGTCCGGGGCAGGCATCACGCCGAGACGGGCGCTGCGGCTGACGATGGTGGGCAGCACCGCGCGCAGGTCCTCGGCCAGAAAGACGAACAGTGCGCCGTGCGGAGGCTCCTCCACCAGCTTCAGCAGGGCGTTGGCGGCCTCAGGCCCGAGGTATTCAGCCCCAGCAACCACCACCACCCTGCGGCGAAAGGTGGGGCGAACCTCCAGGAACTCGAACACGTGCGTCTCGTACTCGCGGTTCTTGTCACGTCCCGCCAGGATCACCCCGATGGGAATGATCTTGCGCCGCGCCGCCTTGCCCGTGGTCGTCGTGGCACGGGGCTCGACCGTCAGGAGGTCCGGGTGTGCCCCCATGGCAAGCGCCCGGCAAGACGGGCAGGTTCCGCAGGCTTCGCCGTACACCCCGCGCGTGCCGGAGCAGTTGTGCTGCGCCGCCACCGCGAGGGCCACGTCCCGCTTGCCCACCTGGGCGGGCCCGGTGAGCAGCAGGGCGTTGCCCCGGAAACTGCCGGTCTGTTCCAGCAGGGGCCCGTGGAGCAGGGCGGCCGTCACGGCCGCCGGGGCGTCGGCGCGCCCCGTGTTCCCCCCCAGCTCATTTTCCGATGGCCAGGCGCGTCGCCAACACTGGCGGCAGACCAGCGGCGAGGATGGCCTCCTGGGTCCGCTCCACGTTGTAGGGCACCCGGAACACCTCAAAGAGGCCACGCGCGCTGTCGTAGATGCCGTAGCTGGCGTTCGGGTTGCCGTCGCGGGGCTGGCCCACGCTGCCAGGGTTCAGGATCAGGCGGGCGCTGGGGGGCACCAGATAGCTGCCGCCCTCAGGAAAGGGTTGCACCTTGATCCACTCGCCCACCGGCGCGTTGAGGGTGGCGTAAACGGCCGCGACGTGGGTGTGGCCCACAAATCCCAGACGGCCCTGCCAGCGCGCGAAGGCGTCGCGCGCCGCCGGTACCGAGTCGGTGTACACGTCCAGACTGACGGGGGTGCCGTGCCGGAAGCGCGCTCCGAGGGCCGGGTCGTCCACACCATCACGCCAGCCGCGGATCAGCGCGAGGTCAAGCTTGGACAGCCGCGCCAGCTGCCACAGCAGGGGGGCCGATACCACGCTGTCGCGTTTTTCACGGCGGTTGTCGGCGTACTCCAACAGCATCTGCTCGTGGTTGCCCAGCAGGCAGGTGGCGTCAATGTCCCGCAGGGTGTTCAGAACCTCACGCGGAAAGGGCCCGTAGCCCAGCGCGTCGCCCAGATGAACGACCGCGTCGAAGTGCCGGGGTTCGGCGTCCTTCAGCACGGCCTCCAGGGCCGGATAGTTCGCGTGGATGTCAGAAAGCAGCAGTAGCCGCACCCCTGCATCATAGCGGGTCATGGTGTAACCGGGGCCACATCTCCCCTATCAGGGGCAACCACGGGAAACGGATCAGGATGCCGTTTCCCCCAGTTCAACGTAGTGGCGGTGGAGGTCCACCGAAACAGAACAACAAAAAAGCCGCCTCTCTGGGCGGTGATGTCCAAAAGAATAGCGTGGAATGCACGGGAAGTCAAGTTATGCAGTTTGAAAGCCGGACAAAAGTCTGCATATTCAGGGGATGAGGGTGTCAGCGCCGGTGGAAGTGGCTGGACTCGATGCTTTTGTCCAGCCGTATCGGAGTCTGTTTGGTGATCGACGGCTCTTTGCGGGGTTCTGCGGCGCGGTCGCTGGGATCCTGGCGAGTGGGTCAACACGGGTACGGCAGATGGCCCGGGTCACACCCGCGCTGGGTGTGACCGCCCATGCTGAGCGCCGGTTGCGACGGTTGATTCATCACCAGAATCAGCGGACCGAGCTGAATGCGGAGACGTTGACCGAGCAGCTCCAGACCCAGGGAGCAGAGCGTGTCGCAGGCGAGGCGGAAGTGGTGGTCATTCTCGATGGCTCAGACCTCCGCAAGCCCCACAGTCAGAAACTGGAACATCTGGATGTGGTGCGGGATCTGAAGGGCAACCTCGTTCCTGGATACCACACCCTCAACGCCATCGCGCTGACGCCCGACGGGCGTCAAAGCCTGCTGTATCACCGCACGTACAGCACGCGGAGTCCTGGTTTTTTGAGTGAGAACGCGGTCGTGCTCGAAGCGTTGAGGCAGATCACGCGGTCACTGCGCGAAGTGGGTGTGGTGCGCATCATCTTTGTCCTGGACCGGGGCTTCGATGACCTGAAGGTCTTGAAGCGACGGAGGCGGCTCAAGGTCGATTTCGTCATTCGTGCACAGCATGTTGAGCGGCGCGTTCGTCTGCAGCCCACGGGGGAAAACCGGGCCCTGCAAGCTGCGCTGCAGCTTGCTCCCGTATCACACACCTTCGCGATGTCCCGCCCCGTCCTGCGGGAGGGGAAGCCCAGCTGGCGGCCGACCCGAGCGGAGCGCCGGGCGCAGGAGATCTGGGTGGACGAGGGCAAACTCCAAGTGCACGCGCTCCATCTGCACTTCCCCACACGGCCCAAAGGCGAACAACAGGGCTGGACCCTGCTCACCAGCTTGCCCGTCTCGCCCGGCGTTCACGCCGGGCAGGTCGTGCGACTGTACCTGAGACGCTGGAGCACCAAAGACGTCTTTTCCTGGACCAAAACCGCGCTGGGATGGGAACAGGTTCGTGTCCTGCAGTTCGAAGCGCTGCGCACCCTGGTCGCCATGGCCTGGCTCGCCGCTGCCTTTGTCTTCACCCTCGGCGAGACGGTAGAGACACCGGAAGTGAAGCTGCTCGCTCATCTTGGTGGCGCTGTCCCCCACAAGAATCGACCACCGGGCAAGAAGACCATCTTGCTGGGACGACAGCGCTTGTGCGCTGCGTACCTCACCCGGCACACCACCCGCCAATCGATGCAACATCCATCCGAAAAAACCGTCATAGACAGGCTTCTCGGCCCTCAATGAATTTTGTCCGCCTTTCAAATGCAGTTTGAATATCGTGGCTTCCGGCGTATGACAGGTGTTTCACGGAGCGTGAACGACCCCATCTGCCCGCAGTGCAGTGGCGTCCACACCGTAAAAATGGGCATGCCCACACCGGCAGGCGGCGCTCCCTCTGCGGCGAGATCCCTCACCAATTCACGCTCAACCCCAACTGGCAACGGATCTCGCCAGAAAAAGAAGCCGAAGTTGACCAGTTGTTGACCGGGCGCCTCTCCCACCGCGGAGTCTGCCGGGTCACTGGGGCCAGTCGCTCGTGGTTTCGCCTGCACCTCCAAAAACTGAAGAAGACTGTTCCTCACGGCATTCATCAGGAGAAACCTGCATTAAAAAAAGCTTGAGCATTCCAGCACCAGCGAAGCTGGTGCTGGAATGCGATGAGTTATGCACGTTCGTTGACTGTCAGGACCGACGCCTCTGGATCTGGCTGGCGATGGACCAGGCCACGTGACGCATTGTCGGCTGCTGTTGTGGACAAAGAAACGCCCTGGGCACGTTTGGGCTGTGGCAAAGCCTTCGCCCTACCTGGCTGCGGTCTGGCACACAGACCGCTTGGCTGCCGACAAGGAGGTCGTCTTTGGAGCACTCCACCGCATTGAAGGAACGCAGCATATCGGGGGCTTCCACGCCACGCTCCGCTTGAAACTGCCCCACTTGGTACGCACAAGTCTGTCCTTTACCCGGAATCAGGACAACCTCGAAACCGTCCTCTGACCCTTCATCCACCGCCAGGGTGCGTCACGACCCTGAAACCTCTCCCCGTTGGAACACAGAACAAAAGTCTGCGTCTGCAGGGCCAGATCGGTGTTTCTCAGCCCCGATGTGACCTCCAGGCAGGACCGCCCCGGGCAGTTCGCGTCAGGGACGGTGAAATTTTCCAGGGTCAGCCGGGCAGGTGGGCATGGCCCATCTACTGGAGGAACGGGTATGCAACCGGAAAACACGCACCCAGATGGCATTTCTGTGTTTAGATGGCTTTCGTCCAGCTTTTGGATGCAGCGGAACAGCCCAAACACCACCCGGTAACGCGCAGATTCGGGTATTTTTCTCTGTTGAAGGGACGTCCGGCCGTCTTGGCCGGGCGGGTGTTTCTCCCTCCGCGCTGCAGTCCTCCAGCTTTGGGAGGATGGCCGCTCCAAGTCCGCCCTCTATGCTCGCGGACGTGTCCCCCACCCTGCTCGTCATTTCCGGCCTGCCCGCTTCCGGCAAGACGCACCTCGCCTCACAACTCGCCCCCTGGCTGGGTTGGCCACTGGTTACGAAAGACGACTACAAGGCAATCTTGCACCGTCACCTGCCGGACCTAAGCCACACCCAGGCTGGACCGCTCAGTTTTGAGCTGCTGTATCGCGTAGCGGCGGTGGTACTGGCGGCGGGAGGAAGCGCCGTGCTGGAGACGCACTTTCACCGGGGGGTGAGCGAAGCGAAAATTCACGCGCTGGCAGGTGAGGCGCGGCTCCTCCAGGTCTTTTGCGAGGCTCCGCTGGACGAACTTCGGCGGCGACACACGGAGCGCGTGACCTCTGGGGCCCGGCCCCATATTGACCTGCCCTTCGATCACGCCGAGTTGCCTCCCAGCGCCTGCTGGACCCCACTGGAACTCAACGGGCCACTCCTGCGCCTGGATACGACGTGCCCAGACCCGGAAGAAACAGCCCGGGCGTGGGTACAGGCGAATACGATGAAGAGCGCCCCCGTCCCTATGACGTGAAGCGCTCCGCCCTCTGCCGACTACCCCTTTTTCTTCTGTCCAGGCGGCATCTTGCCCGGCTTTTTCTGCAGGCCGGGAGGGCCACCGTGGGGATGCCCCTCACGCGCCCACGCGGCCTGACGTCCCATAACGCCCGTCAGTGGCCGGGTCTGGCCGTCGGCGGCTTTGACCTGAATGCTCTGGGCAGTGACGGGGGCCACAGGGCGGGCCGGAGTGGTGGACGTGGAGAGGGGCTGAACGGTCCGGGGAGACGTCACTTGGGCCAGCGCGATGGGCTGGGCAAGCGGGTAGACCTCACGAATCGCCTGGGTAGTTCCCGGAATGGGCGTCATGACCTGCACGTTGGTGAGGTGGCCGGCGGTGGGTACAGTGGACTTGACCACGATGCCGCCACCCGAATTGAGTGTAGCGACGGGCTGCGCCGCCTCGTTCAGGAACGTGACCTGCACGCCCTGACTCAGCAGATTTACGAGATTGGCGGCGGTCTGGACGGCGGGGGGAAACTGCACGCCAGCGCTGATATTGACGCTGACCGTCTGCGCACCGGCCGCGCCCAGTCCGAGCGCCAGGGCAAAAAAGGGGCTACGCACGGAAAAAACCTCCTGCACGTCCCGGTGGACGCGTCTTTGTTCTTACCGTGCCTCTCGGAGCTGACGCCCGCCTGAAAGGGCCCCCGGCACAACCTTCACGCTCGGGCCTCACGGGAGCGCTGCCGCTCAGCCAAGTGGACGCCCAGCCCTGCCATGATGCCCCAGAACGCTGCCCCGATGCCCAGCAGGCTCAGGCCAGAAAGGGTCACGGCCAGGACCACGGGTGCGGCCAGTGAACCGGGCGCTTCCCGCAGGGCGGCCTGAAGCGCGCTGCCCATCGCGTTCAGCAGGGCCAACCCGGCCAGGGCGGCGATGGCCTCTGCGGGGAGCAGACCCATCAGGTGCAGGAATGTCCCGGCGAACAAGCCGAAAAGGACGTTGATCAGCCCCCCGAACACGCCCGCCGTATACCTCTTGTCCGCGTCGGGGTGGGCATCCGGGCCAATTACCACGTTCGTGATCATCGCGCCGAGCGTCAGGTTGTGACAGCCCAGTAGCGCGGCGCCCAGGCTCAGGCCGCCACAGGTGCGGATGATCGGGGCAGGTTCGGGCATGTACCCCGCAGTCTTCAACACCGCGAAGCCCGGCACGAACTGCCCAGTAAAGGCGAGCAGCGTCAACGGCAACGCCAGGTTCACGGCGGCCTGCCAGGTAAACTGCGGCACGACCACCTCGGGGCGGGTGAGGGCAAAGGAGACGGGCGCGGGATGCAGCAGGCCCAGCGCGGCGCTGAGGATCATGCCGACGAGCAGCACTCCCGCCACGGCCCAGCGCGGCGCGAGGCGGCGCAAGGCGAAAAAGGCCAGCATCATGCCGCCCACCAGCACGGGCTGCGCGCCCAGGGCTGTCACGGCCTTGAAGGCGAAGGGCAGCAGGATGGCGGCGTTCAGCGCGGCAGCGAGGTGGGGGGGAATACGCGCGATCAGTCCGGTGAGGGCCCGGAAGGTGCCCAGCAGCAGCACCAGAACCCCCGAGATCAGGAAGGCCCCCACCGCCTGCGGAAAGGGCGTCCCCGGCAGCGCCGTGAGGAGAAAGGCGATCCCCGGCGTGGACCATGTGAGCAAGATGGGCGTCCGGGTGCGCAGGCTGAGATACACGCTGCCGGCCCCGCACAGCACCGCGTGGGCCCAGAGCCAAGACATCGCGGTGCCCTGGGAGAGGTGTGCGTTTTGCGCCACCGCGTAGATCAGCACATTCGGCCCGGCCCAGCCAATCAGGATGGCGATCAGGCCGCTGAGAAACGCGCTGGGTGTAGCGTCCCTCAACAGCGTATGCAGGGCGGGGCGAGGGGTGAGGGAAGCGGGTGTAGTCATGGGCACCTCCAAGGCTGTGCGCAGTCTGGATTAAGCTGCGTCAGTCCAAAAGAGGCAATTGGGAGGGAATTGGACTGCTTGTCTTGTCCACCTGTTCCCGCATTGGCTTGCTAATCTGTGCCACATGGACCGCGTGCGCTGGTCGGCACTCCTGATGGGCTGGGGCAAAGAGCCCGGGCCGCGCTATGCCCAGCTTGCGGGGGCGCTCCGCGACTGCATTCGGGACGGCCAGTTGCGGGCAGGCGACGCCCTGCCCGCCGAGCGGCGACTGGCCGAACTGCTGCACCTCAGCCGCAGCACGGTGGTCACGGCCTACGACACTTTGGCAGGTGAGGGCTGGGTTACGCGGCGACAGGGCAGCGGCACCCACGTCTCACCCACTGCGCCCCGTCAGGCCGCGCTGCTCGCGCTGCGGAGCCCGGTGCCTGCCAGCACCCTTTCAGGCGAGGGGCAGGCCGATCTGCTGGACCTCACCATCGCCGTGCCCACCTTGACCCCGGCCCACCGTGTCCGCCTGGAGCAGGCGAGTGCGGGGGCGTTTGCCGACTCCGCGTATTACCCGCTGGGCCTGCCGGAATTGCGGGTGTTTCTCGCCGGGCTCTACACCCGTGAGGGGCTGCCCACCACCCCCGAGCAGGTCATCGTGACGAGCGGTGCCCAGCAGGCCATCACCCTGATCGCGCAGACCTTTCTGGGTCGGGGGGACCTCGCGCTGCTGGAAACCCCCACCTATTTCGGGGCCATTGACGCCTTTCGGGCCGCAGGAGCCGAGCTGCGCGGCCTGCGGCTGGGGCCGGAAGGCGTCTCGCCCGACAGTCTGCACGCCGCCTTGCCGCTTGGTCCCCGCCTCGTTTTCCTCACGCCCACCTTCCAGAACCCGACGGGGACCGTCATTCCCCCCCGGATGCGCGAACGTCTCGCCGCACTCGTTACGGACGCAGGCCTGCCCACCATCGAGGACGACACCCTCATTGACCTCGGCTTCGGGGGCACGACTGCGCCCCGCCTGTCCACCTTTGCACCGCAGGGCACGGTCATCAATGTCGGCTCGCTGAGCAAGTTGTTCTGGGCCGGACTGCGTCTGGGGTGGCTGCGCGCCCCGACATCCCTGCTGCCCGCACTGGTGCAAGCCAAGACACTTGCGGACTTCGGCTCGGCGCTCCCCAGCCAGGTGATCGCCCTGAACCTGCTGCGCGATCTGGACACCCTGCGTGAGGAGCGCCGCGAAACCGTCATCACCGCCCGCGACACACTGGTGGACCTCCTACGCAAGCATTTGCCCGAGTGGACGTTCACACCACCACCTGGCGGACAGTTCCTATGGGTCCAGCTTCCCACCCGCAACGCCACCGCCTTTACCCACTTCGCATACCGCTTCGGCGTGCGGCTCTTTCCCGGAGCTTCGATGGGCACCGGCGAACTGCCGGACACGTCCCTGCGCCTGCCCTTTACCCTGCCGCCAGAGCAACTGCCCGAAGCGGTGGCCCGGCTAAGGGCGGCGTGGGAGACGTTCCGGGAGCGGGGACCGGGCGAGCGGCTGGCGTAGGTGGGGTGCACAGGGTTCCTTCCAGCACCCGCTCAAGGCCGCATGAGCACCAGCCAGTCCCGCCCCGAATGGCCCGCCGTCTGATAGGGTTGGAAGCCGACTTTCGCGGCCAGGCGGAGGGACGCCGCGTTTTCCGGCTGAATGATGCAGAAGGTGCCGGGCGGCGTGACCGAGGTGTCCCGCCACGCCAGCACGGCCCGCACCGCTTCGGTGGCGAAGCCCTGCCCGTGGGACCAGGGCATGAAGACCCAGCCTGCCTCGGGCAGGGGGTCGAGTTCCGGCAGATCGGCCAGCAGGTCGCGTTTGAAACGGGCCACTCCCACCTCACCCACAAAGCGCCCCGTCAACCGCTCGAAGGCCAGCCAGTAGCCGAAGCCCAGCACCGCCCAGTGACCGGGGTGGCGGAGCAGCCGCAGCCATACATCCTGCCGGGGCAGTGGCGCGCCCGTCGTGTACTGGGTCACGTCCGGATCACTCCAAAGGGCAACACAGTCGTCCAGATCGCCCTCCTGATGACCACGCAGGATGAGGCGTTCGGTGTGGAGGGTGGGGGCGAGGGGCATACGGGAGTTTACGCGCAGAGGGCAGAGGGCTTTACTGGCGCTCTGCCCCTGCCCTTCGCCCCCTGCCGCCTTACGCCCCGTACTTGTTCAGTTTCAGCGCGTTCGCCATCAGCAGCGGCATGATCTCAGTGCCCCGGCGCAGGCCCAGGCTGCCCCGCTGGGCTTCCTCCTCGGTGTAGCGGCTCGCCAGGTCCTTGCGGCCATAATCGCTGCGGATGAGGAGGGGCACCGGGTGCCAGGAGTGGCTGGCGAGCTTGCTGGGTGTGGAGTGGTCGCCCACGATGCACAGCACGTCCGGCTTCAGGGCCAGCAACCGGGGCAGCAGGGCGTCGAAGAGTTCCACCTTCTTGACCTTGGCCTCAAAGTTCCCGTCCTCGCCCGTCGAGTCGGTCTTTTTCACGTGCCAGTAGAAAAAGTCGTACTCGGCCCAGCCCTGCTCCAGCGCCGCCACCTTGCCGTTGAGCGCGTCTTCCTCGCCCTCCACGTTCAGCACGTCCATACCCACCAGGCTGGCGAGCCCCTTGTACATAGGGTAGGAGGCGATGCACGCCGCGCGAAGCTGATAGATGTCGTCGAAGGAGGGGAAGTGCGGCACGTCGCTGTAGCCGCGAAACAGCACGCCGCTGACCTCGGGCTCGCCCTGCAGGGCGACCTCGGCACGGTCCACAAAGGTGTTGACCAAGAAGGCGGTGCGCTCGCTGACGGCATCGTGGGCCACGGCCCGCATGGGCTGCACGCCGGTGGCCTGGGGGTCCACGTCGCTGATGTTCGCGCCCAGTCCCTGCCCGGCCTCGTTCAGTTCACCCGCCCGAAAGACCACGACGAAGCGGTGCTCGGATTCGGTGTAGATTTCGACGGGCGTGCCGTCGATTTCGGGAATGGCGGCGCGCAGCTTTGCCACGACCTCCACGTTCTTCTCGTCGCTGGGTCGCCCAGCGCGGCGGTCAACCACGATGCGGTCAGCGCCCAGAGTGGCAAAGTTGCCGCGCACAGCCACGTCGCCCGCGTTGAGCTTGACGCCGATGCCCACCGCCGAGAGCGCCCCGCGCCCCACGACGTACTTCAGCGGATCGTAGCCGAAGAGGCTGAGGTGACCGGGGCCGCTGCCCGGCGTGATGCCCGCGCCGACGAGTTCTGCAAGGCCCAGTTGCGACTCGGCAGCGAGGGCGTCGAGGTTGGGCGTCTTGGCCGCCGCCAGTTCGGTCTCGCCGTTTACGGTGAGGGGCAGACCGCCCACGCCGTCGAGGACCACCATCAGGATCTTGCTTGGGGTCTTCTTGGCGAGGGGCCGAATGGTGTCGATCAGGTCCATGCAGGTACTGTAGCGCCTGCACTTTTGCCGGCGGTCAGCTTTGAGCAGGCAGGGGGAGTGGGCAGCCCTGAGCCCTTGGTTCTTGGCCTCTGGCCATTAGCCTTCCGCCAGTTGCCATCTGTTTTCGGCCATATGGAGGGATCCTGCCTTCCGCACGCCGTATACCTCGGCGCGGCGCACCGTATTCAGGGCCCACCGCATATGGGTGGCGGGTTCGCACATTCCGCCGTCCAGTTTGAAGACGGCGGGGGCGTCCTCGGCGAGGATGGCGCGGGCCTGCTCCAGGGCACCGGGTTCGACGCAGTAGGCGGCCTCGATCACCCCAATCTGGGCGGGGTGGATGGCTGTTTTGCCCATCAGGCCGCGCGATACATCCATTCCGGCCTCAAGGGCAAGGGTGGTGGGATCGTCCATCCACTCGTAGACGGGCGCGGTAACGGTAAAGCCCCAGGGCACGAACGCGCCCACCACCCGGTCGATCCAGGTCCCCAGCGGCGTGTCGTAGGCGGTGAGGCCGGGGGTGCGGCGCAAACCCAGGGCGCTGAGCAGATCGTTTCCACCAAAGCGAATCACCGGCACGTTGTATCCGCCCTCCAGCACCAGATCGCGCAGACGTTCCAGATCAGCAGACCCAAAGACCTCTCGCGTCTCGACGGTCAGCATGGCGACGTGGGGCGAGGCGGCGCCGAGGAGGCCCAGATAATCGCGGGCGTTGGCAGCGGTGGCTTTGGGGATGACGAAGCCGGTGAGGCCAGCCAGCTGCTCCAGGCCCAGCACCGCCTCCAGGATGGCCGGGTTGCGCACCCGCAAAAAGCGCAGCGGCCCCCCCAGCAGGTTCCAACTGGGGAGCACTTCAGCCAAACGTTCCAGCGCGAGGGGAAGGTCCCGCGGGTGAATGGCGTCCTCGGTGCAGGCAATCACGCTGCGCAGGGCTGGATACCGCTTCCCTGTACCAATTTCGCGCAGGTCGGGATGGGTGGCGGGCACGTAGAGGCTGGCCCCCAGGCGCAGCGGGTCGAAGGAGGAGGGCAAGCTCAATGCTGGCCCTGGAGTGAATCGGGGGTTGCGCCGGGCACCGCGTTGACCTGCTTTCGGGCGGCCTGGGCGGTAGGGGTGAGCCACACCACGCCGCTGCCCGTCAGGGTGTAGATCATGCCCTCACCCGAACGGGCGGTGGACATCCAGCCGCGGTCGAAGCGCTCGATGTTGAAGTGCAGGCCGCTGGAAAACAGCAGGATCAGGTCGCCGTCTACCCGCATCTCGTCGTTTTGCAGGGAGTGGATCTCGATTTCCTCGAAGGGCACGGGGCTTTCCAGCACAAAGTACCCCGTTCCCTTGAGCTCGGGCTGCACCAGGCCGTTGCCGCCGAAGGCGCGGGCGTCCAGCATCATGCGCGGCGACACGTCCAGGCCCGACTCGCAGGCGTAGAAGGCCCCATCGTCGAGCAGATAGCTGTCGTGGGGTGTGTCCTTTTCCCCAATGATCAGGTGCTTGTACGTCGGCTCGGTCCAGACGTACCCGTTGCCCTGAAACAGGTTGCGGGCGCTGCTCTCACCCGACATGCGGCTCATCGCCATGCGCGCCACGCCGCCGAGGAGCCCGCCCAGCCCTCCGCCGCTGCCCATGCCTCCGTGACCGCCAGACGCGCCCTGGAAGCCGCTGATGCTCTGCATCCGTACGTTGCCGCGGCTGTACTGAAAGGCCCCCGGCTGCAGCAGCGCTCCACCATTTTGCAGGTCAATCCGCAAGGTCTGGGGCCGCATGCCCAGCCTGTCGGCAGCGTAGTACATGTCCGCCTCGTACAGGTCGTGGGGTTGCACCCGGCTCTCGAAGGTGGTGAAGGTCACGCCCCGTCCGGTGGCGGTGTCGAGCTGCTTGATGTTCTCGCGTCGTTTTTCCATGGGTCACTCCTGGAGAGGTGGGACGCAGCCCGAAGGCGTCCCCGTCCATCATGAGGGATGAAAGTCAGGGCTTCTCGCAGGCTTGCTTCTTCCCCCTTACGTGTTCCGGCAGGCTGGCGTTCCCGGCGGATGGGAAGCCCTACCGCGCCACCGCCACCGCCCGGTAAGGCAAGGTGGGCACCACCTCCACAGGCACGTCCCCCACTGCCGCCAGCGCGAGCAGATGCGCCACTTCCGGGTCCTCCCCACGCCGCACCAGCAGCCGGGCCGGGTGACGGCGCAGAAAGACGCGGGTGGCCTCGCCCACCGAGGGCTTGACCTTGTTGGCATCGAAAGGCTGGCCGGGCACGCGGGCGAGTTCCAGCGCCAGGGCGGCCGGGTCCGGTCCGGTGGGGTGCGTGGGAAGCGGCGTGGGCATGGCGGCCAGGGTCAGGCGGGTGAGCGTGTCCAGGTAGGCGTTCGTCACGTCCTGTGCGGCGAGGTGGCCCCACGTCACGGCCCCGTGTCTGCCTCCATCCACCAGAAAGGTCCGAGAGAGCAGGCCGCTCACGGTGGAGTTGAGGGCCGCGTGGGGCAGCAGCGCGTCGTCAAAGGTGGCGGCCAGGTCTGCGGCGTGCGCGGGATCACTGACCACGGCGAGGGGAGCCTGCGCGGCCGGGTGGCCTAGCAGCGTCTGCCGCAACGTGTCCCGGATGCTGCCCTTTCCAGTCCAGCCGTCCACAAACGCCAGGCCGGGCATACCCCGCCGCGCCACCACTGCGTCCAGCGCCACGCGGTCCACCCCGACGCCACGCACGATAGAAACGCTGTGGTGCTCGGCATCTACGCTCCACGCGCGCAGCACCCGCACCAGCACCGCCCCAACGGGCAGCCCGGCGCGCGGCAGGCTGACGAGGGTGACGGGGCCGCCGTCCCGCGCGAGGTGGGCGGCCAGGGAGGCGAGTTGTGCCCCCAACCGCGCCCCGGTTCGGGTCAGGGCGTCCCCGTAGGCCTGCTGCTGGATGTCGCTCGGCGCTTCCTCGCGTTCAAGCAGTTCGCCGTAGCTCACGCCACCCCCGATCAGCGCTTCCTTTTCTGCGCGTGTCACCAACCGGGGTGAGGCGTGGACAAGATGCAGGGTGACGTCCTTGGCGCGCCACGTATGACCGGGGGGCGGAGTGGCCGTATTCACTCCACCCCCCCAAGGGCCTGCATGAGGGCGCTCTGTCCCGGCATAACCACAAAGTCGCACAGAGACAGAAAGGGCACGTCCGAGAGGGCGTCCCCCGCGCCGAACACCACCCACCTGGTCCGGTCCGGACACAGATGTTCCAGCAGGTACACGCACGCCTCACGCTTGCCCACGCCGGGCCGCACGAGGCTGGGCGCACCGGGAGCGTTGAGAAAACTCCAGCCCAGAGTGGAAGCGCGTTCGCGCAGGGCCACTGCTGCCTGCGCCGTCGCTTCGGGCCCGCGCTCAGCGTGCTTGATGCAAAGGCCATACGGTCCGGCACGGGTTTCGAGGGGCAACACGCGGTAGCCCGCCATGGGCGAGAATCTGGCCTCAAGCTCGGCAGTCAGTTCCGTTAGGTCCTCCCCCGCTCCCACCCGCGCGTCCCAGACCTTATCCCGGGATCCGTCCGGATACAGCACTGTTGCGCCGTGGTCGAGGACGCGGTAGGAGGAGAAGGGCAGGCGCACCCGCCCCATCGCCGCTTCCGAACGCCCAGTCACGGGCACCACGAGGGCGTCGCGAAAGCGCTCCAGCAGCGCCAGATGTTGCGCCGTGGAGTGGCACAGCGCCTCCCCAGCCGCGTCCACTGCCGACACCGTATGCTCCGCCGGATTCAGTTTGCGGCGACTGAGCATCACCGTGTCGTCGAGGTCCAGCAGCAGCAGGGTTCCTAGGGTCACGGCAGTCTCGCGGCCGTGAGGTTGGGCCATTCGCCGGGCAGGACGGGAGGCGCGGGCGTCTCGTGCAGGAGGAGAAGTCGGCTGTAGCGCTCGGGATGGGGAGCGTAAAGGTAGTTGGGCGTGCCCTCGCTGTAGTTGTCGGGGAACTCCAGCCGCTCACCCAGGCAACCAAAAGGCAGAGCGGGTGAACGCGTGGTCGCCATGAACCGCACCTCCGCTCCCTTCTCGGCCAGCGCGAGGGCCACGCGGTAGGGCCGGTACATGGCCTCGCCCGTTCCCAGCACGAGCAGGCGCTCACCGGGCCGGGAAGAGAAGGGCGGCGCAGGCGAGGGAGTGACCGACGCCCGCCGCCAGCCCCGGGCATGGTTTGAGAGGGGGGCCGGAGCAAAGCGGGCCTCCACGTCGGGCAGGGTGGCGGTCCAGTCCCCGTGGGGTGTGAAAGTCAGCTCTCCGGTCGCAAGGGCGTGAACCTGAACGGACACCTGCGCGCCTTCAGCCAGCAGAGGAGCCGCCTGCCCTCCCGAGAAGTCGCCCAGCGTTACGAGATGGACCCGCGCCAGCTGGGGTAGCCAAGCCCGCAGCGAGGCAGCCAGCCGAGCGAGGGTCCGCCCCGTCGTCACCTCGTCGTCCACAAACACCAGGTCCGTCACGCGTGCCAGCTTGGGCGCCAATTCTGGGCCGGGGCGGTACAGCCGCAGTTGCGAGGCGTGCGAGTGCGTTTCTTCCAGGCTCAGCGCCTCGCGCCCTTCCAACCCATAGCGTGTGGTCATGCCGATCAGGCCGGGCCAGGAGGTCAGCGCCGAGAGCTCCTCACCCACGCCCTCGGCGAGCGCCGTTGCCGTTTCGGCCATCCCCACCAGGGCCCAGGGACCGCCGAGCGCTGGGATCACCTGCCGGGCCAGCTCTTGATGGGTCGTCCGCATGACGCGTGGGTCAGTGGGGAGGTGCTTGCCCAGTACCCGGGACACGAGCAGAAAGGGACGGCGCGGATTTTCCCGCAGGCCGATGTCCAGCAGTTCCTCCAGCGGCCAACCCTGGGCCCGGAGTGTCAGGCGACCAGCGGGAAGATCAGCGGTCAGCGCCTGCATTCCTCCCACCGTCACCCGGCCACCTCCGTTACCCTGCCGACTTCCAGCACCTCGCGGGCATCGGTCACGCGGCGGCCGGGGACGAAGGCCTGCCGCCCAGTCCGGCCTTCCAGGTGGGCTTCCAGCTCAATCAGACCCAACTTCAGGCCGCTTAGCGCCGCGCTGATCGCCAGCCCCCCGCTTGCACGGGCGTTCACCTCGAGCAACCTCGGTTGGCCGTCCCGGTCTTCCTTGAACTGCACATTGAAGAGGCCGTCCATCTGCAGTTCGCGGGCGAGCAGCGCCGCGTAGCTCTCAAGCTCGGGCAACGACACACTCTGTTGCACATTGCCCAACCCGCCCACCTTGCGCCGCACCACCACAGCGAGAAGCGCGCCACTGTGGGCCACTGCATCCACCGAATATTCCTGACCGGGCAGCGTCTCCATTACCAGCAGGGGCGGGAGGGCCTGGTCCTTCAGCAGCAACTCCGCCGCCGCGTGGCTCAGCTGCAGACGGTCCCCGGAAAAGAAGCGTTCCAGACTGTCCTCCCGGGTCAGGATGCGGAAGCCGTGGCCATAGATGCCCCGCGCGGGCTTGAAGCAGGCCGAGCCGTGCCGCGCCTCCAGTTCCCCAGCGTGGGCAAGCAGCTCTTCCCATGTGTGGGCCACCCGGGTCTCGGGCATGGGCAGCCGCCCCGAGAAATCGGCGTAGAAGCGCGCCTTGTCCTCACAGCGCTCGAAGGTGCCCGGCTCCCGACTTGCCACGATCAGGCGGCAACCCAGCGCCTCGAAGTCCGCGCGGTGGGCGGCGAGGTGGGCCACATGCCGCCCGCCCACCACGGCCCCGACGCCCCGCCGCCGCACCACCTCCAGCGCGTAGTCCGGGTAGGCTTCCGGCCCGATGCCCACCGGTTCCAAAAAGGCCTCCTGCGCCGCCCCCAGATACCCCGCGTCGGCGGAGGTGTGGCTGGCGAGGGTGGGGTAACGGGAGGCCGCCTCGCGCACGCGGTGCAGGGTGGGGCTGATGTTCTTGGTAAACCAGACGGTGGGGGAAGCGGGCATGTGAAGGTATTATAGGTTTTCCGGATAATTCGCTACATCCCCTCCGCTTCGCTTCGGTGGTTCCACGCCTCTCCGACACCGTTGTTCCTGCTCGCTCCACTCGGGTCCATCAGTGATGAAATAGCCAATCCACCGGAATCCTTATTCGAGCGTCTGGGAAGATCCTCCGCTCTGCGGGTTGTACCGGCCGTCCCACGACGCTGCGAGGCCAAAGGTGAAGGGCCGGACAGCTCTCGCCTCCGGCCCCCCAACCGCCGTGAGGCGCTAGTTGCCCAGCGCCTCACGGCGGTTGGCCCGGATGCTGGACCAGACGGAGAGCACGATAAAGGCCACGCCAATCAGGCCGGTGACCAGTTCGGGGATGTGGATATGCCGGTTGGTGGACAGCAGCATGATGATCGCCAGCGCCAGAATGCCGTAGTGCGCGCCGTGCTCCAGGTAGCGGTACTGCGCCAGCGTGCCCTGGTGCACCAGAAAGAGCGTCAGCGAGCGTACGAACACCGCGCCGATGGCGAGCCCAGCGGCGATGATGACCACTTCCTTGGTCACCGCGAAGGCCCCGATCACGCCGTCCAGTGAGAACGAGGCGTCCAGCACCTCCAGGTACATAAAGGCCGAGAAGCCTGCCGCGCCCGCCTTCGCAGCCACGTTATCGGCGTCAAAGAGGTTGCCGATGGCGTTCATGCCGAGGTACAGCAACAGGCCGATCATGCCCGCCGTCAGCGCGGTCAACTGCTCGGCAGGCGCCACCAGAAAATGCGTGGCGAGCAGCAGCGTCAGGCCCGCGATCATCGCCTGAATGGTGTCGAGCTTGCCGATGCCCGCCAGCCGCCGCTCAAAACCCGCCAGCCAGTGCTCGTCTTTTTCCGGGTCCATCAGGTAGTTCAGCGCCACCATCAGCAGGAAGACGCCACCGAAGGCACTGATGGCGACCTCCGAATGTTCCAGGTATTCCGCGTACTGCTCGGCATTGTTGAGCGCGAGGTTCGCCACCTCACCGAAACCCAGCCCCGCCGTCAACGACACGATGGCGATGGGAAAGATCAGCCGCATTCCGACGACGGCGATCAGAATACCCCACACCAGAAAGCGGCGCTGCCACTTTTCGGACATGTTTTTGAGCACCGAGGCGTTGACTACGGCGTTGTCGAAGGAGAGCGAGACCTCCATCACGCCCAGCACCACGGCAATCACGAGGAAGTTGAGGGCCACCGCGAGGCCACCGTGGCTCAGGCCAAACCAGAACGCCAGAATCAGCGCAACGACCGTCACGCCGAAGGCGAAGCCAAATTCTTTTGCAATCATCAGTCTCCCTACGCGCCGGGCGGGGAAGAAGTTCCCCGCCAAAAGCACACCCGTCACCCGGCTCCCGCACAGAGAGGGCCGGGTGACGGTTCACCGCTCAACTCTAGACGTTCACGCCGTAGCCGCGTGCGAGTGGCCCCAGGCCGCCCGCATAGCCCTGCCCCACGGCGCGGAACTTCCACTCGCCGCTGTAGCGGTAGACCTCGCCGAAGATCACCGCGGTCTCCGTGGAAAAGTCCTCGCCCAGGTCGAAGCGGGTCATCTCCTGCCCGGTGTCCTCGTTCACGATGCGGATAAAGGCCCCGCCCACCTGACCGAAGCTCTGGCGGCGCTGCTCGGCCTGATCGATGGTCACGCTGATCACCACCTTCTCGACGTCACTTGGCACGCCCGTGAGGTTGATCTTGATGCTCTCGTCGTCGCCCTCGCCCTGGCCGGTGCGGTTGTCGCCGGTGTGCTCGACGCTACCGTCCGCGCTGCGCAGCTGGTTGTAGAAGATGAAGTCGTGGTCCCCGCGCACGCGCCCGGCGGGCGTGAGCAGAAAGGCGCAGGCGTCCAGATCAAAGGGCTGCCCGTCGGTGGAACGCGGGTCCCAGCCCAGCCCCACGACGATGCGGGTCAGGTTGGCGTCCTGCTTGGTAAGGGAGATGTTGCCGCCTTTTTGGAGGGAGAGGGCCATGGGGTCACGTCCTTTCGGGAGAGCGGGGAGGAGGGAGAGCCGCCAGCTTCCAGGCGGCGGGAAGGGGAGGGATCAAAGGTATGGGCGCATGTCGGGCAGGTTGTCCTGATAGGTCCGGCCACGCGAGGGGGTGCCGATGGCCGTCATGGCCCAGTCGCTCCCCTGCCGCTTGAGGCTTGCCAGGATCATCGCGCTGTGGCTGCCCTGCGCGGAGAGGTTGTAGCGGGCGATTTCCTTTTCACCCTGCACGTTCACGAGGCGGCAGTAGGCGTTCTCGATCTGGCCGAAGTCCTGGCCGGTGTAGTTGTTGACCGAGAAGATGATGGTGGTGACGCCAGGAGTGAGGCGGGCGAGGTCCACGGTGATGGTCTCGTCGTCGCCCTCGCCCTGGCCAGTGCGGTTGTCGCCGCTGTGGCGCACCGAGCCGTCCTTGCTCTGGAGTTGCCGGAACCACACCACGTCCATAAGCTGGCCGTCCTGGCCGAACATCAGCGCGTTGGCGTCGAGGTCCACGTCCACCGACTTGCTGCCGAAGCCGAAGAGTCCTTTTTTCTTGATCGCGTCCCAGCCCAGCCCCATCCGCACCGTGCTAAGCGAGGGTCCGGCTTCCTTGATGAGGCTGATCTGCTGTCCTTTTTGCAGACTGAGGGCCATAGGGTCTCCTTGAAAGGGGGAAAGGGGGAGGGTTACTTGTTGCCGGCCCGCCACTGAAAGCCGAAGCCGTAGTGTTCGTCGCACTCGGAGTGGCCGTGAAAGTAGCGCTCCTCCTTGGTGACCTTGATTTCCCCGCCAATGTTCTCGACGCTGGCGATGGCGCAAAACACGCGGCGCATGTCGGGGTTGCTGAGCTTGACGGTGATCTCGTTGCCGCCGGGGTCCTTCAGGGTCAGGCGGCCATTCACGCGGGTAAAGTCGCTGGTGCCCTCGTAGATAAAGGCGAAGACCAGCACGGTGTGGATCAGGTCAGGGCGGTAGATCACCAGGTTCTCGCCGTCGCTGGCGGCTCCCGTGCGGTCGTCTTTGTCGAGCAGGATGTACGGCCCGAAGCGGTCACTGCCGAAATGGTTGCCCAGCGCCTGAATCACGCCGCGCTCGCCGTCATTCATCAGGTACATGCAGCCCAGGTCCAAGTCTGCCCCGGCGCGCATCAAGCTCCGGCCCCGGTCCCAGTTGAGGTTCACGTGAATGGGCTCCTGCTGACCCGACTTGCGCAGCGAGAGGCGGGTGCTCTGGCCTGGCTTGTCCAACGTGATCTTCTGCAGGCTCAGGCTGGGTGGAGCTGGGGGTGGAGGGGTCTCCGGAAGGGGCGGTGGAGCAGGCGCGCGGCCCAGTGGCGTCTGTTTCACCTCACCGCCGAAATGTTTGACCAACGCTTCCAGCCCGCCGTTAAAGCCCTGCCCCACCGCCCCAACGCGCCACACGTCCTTGAAATACACGTCCAGCAGCATCACGGCCTTTTGCGCCTGGAAGTCGCGGCCCGTCACGCGGAAGGTCAGGAGGGGACCGTCGCGGCCACCCAGCGTGACTTCCGCGTGGTCAATGGCGCTAAAAGCCCCCTCGTCCACGGTGGCGGCCAGCGTCAGGCGACGCACCGTAGCGGGCAGGCGGGCGAGATCGAGCGTGAAGACCTTCTCGCCGCGCCCGCCGCTCTGCATGCTCAGGGCCCCCTCGGGGCTGTGGGGCTGATTGAAAAAGACCATGTAGCGGTCATCGCTCAGTTGCCCCCCGGCGTCCAGTCCAAACAGCATCAGGTCGTACTCGGGTGCCGGGCCGCTGATCCGGGCACGCAGGGTCAGGGTGGTGTGCGGCGTGAGGTTGGCGAGGGCCGCCCGCTGTCCCGCCTGGAATGTCTGCATATTCCCCCTTTCGCGCGCTATTTGACGTCCCTATACACTACCGCGTCATCCGTGGCCCTTTCGCCGCACATTCGCCCACCGTTACGGATGCTCGCGGCCTTTCTCAAGGGCCAGTGCCTCCGCCTGCCGCAGCGCCTGCTGCGTCAGTCCCTCGCCGTACGTCGCCATCAAGGTCCGTACGCGGGCGAGTTGATCGGGGCTGAGGCGCACCGAGACGCCGTCTTCCGTGAGCCTCGCGCCACGTCCCCCCACAGATTCGACAAAGCCGAGGAAGAGGTGCGCTGTGAGCGGGTTCGCCGCCCTCAGCAGGCGCTGGGGCCGGGTCAGCGCGCCGTGCCGTTCGCGTAGAGCGGCGCGGACCCGCTCGGCCAGCGGGCCGGCGTGTGGCAGGACTTCCGCTGGAGTCAGGCCCTGCCCCGCCCGCTCAAAGTCGGCGGCCTCCAGCGCGTCACTGTACGCCCAGCCCTCGGCCCGCAGGCGCACCAGTTTTTCCAGATCGGTGGCGGCGAGAACGCGCTCCAGTTCCGCCTGCGTCAGGTCCTCCGCGTCCACCAGCTGCGTCAACACCTCGTCCTGCTCAGGGGTGCCAAGTTTGACGAGCAGCGCCGCACTTTCCCGCCACGCCTCCAGCGCCCGCACGTCCTGGCTCACGGGCAGGCTGGGGTCGAGGTCGTAGAGGGTCAGATCGTGCGCCCGGAGGTGGGTGGCGAGCAGTCGGCCCGCGTTCTCGCGCTCGCCGCCCACGCCCCGGCGGTACAGCTGAATCAGCTTGCGCCCTCGCTCGTGCGCCGGGGTGGTCATCTCGCCTCAGCGCAGCAGACCCCGCCCGCGCGCCGCCGTCAGGTAGGTGTCGTACTCCTGCAGCAACAGCTCGTACAGCTGCGCGTCGGGCGTGCGGTCGATGTCGGCCACCTGGATAAAGTCGGCGTTGTCCACATAGCGCCCGGTCAGGTCGTCGAGCTTTTGTAGAAACTCGAAGCGTTCCTTGCCCACGCCCACGAACTTCCAGAACACGGGCTCGAAGCTCGCGTCGCGCAGCTGCGTTTCCGCCACCGGCTTGTCAAAGGTCTCGCCATCGGTGATAAACAGGACGTACACCGGCGTGGGCTGGGCGAGGGGCTGACGGCGCTGCTGCGTGGGGCCGAAGTAGTGGCGGCGCACGGCGTCCATCGCCTTGCCGTACATGGTGCCTCCCTCCAGTGCGTGGCGGCGCAGCAGCCCGTCCACCGCGCCCCCGATGCCCTCGATCCCGATTTCACCGACGTCGTGGGCATTGAGCCCAAACAGCAAGACGTCCATCCGCCCGTCGTCGTCGAAGCGACTGGCGAGGGCCAGCGTCTTTTCGGCCACCCGCTGCACCACGCCAGAGCGGTACAGGCTGCTCATGCTCGCGCTGATATCCAGCACCAGGGCCACCCGCGCGGTGTGTTCGTCCAGTCCACGCTTTTTGAGACTGACCTCCGCCTGCTTGACGAGCGAGACGAGTTGCGGGGCCTTTTCGGCAATCTGTTTGTCCAGCCGCACCTGGGCCTGTTTTTTCAGGCTGACGGCGGGGGCCGGAGGTGGGCTCTGCGGGGCAGTTGCCTCCTCCACCTCACCGCCGAAATACTTCACCAGATCGCCCAGGCCACCGGCGAAGCCCTGGCCTACCGCGCCGACGCGCCACTCGCCGCCGTGCCGGTACAGCTCGAGCAGCATGGCGGCCTTCTCGTCGCCCAGCGCAGGGCGGGCGTCGAAGGTCACGCTCCCCACCTGCACAAGCAGTTGCGGCGCGCTCCGCAGCGGCAGCGTGTCGTGCGTGGCGGTAAACATCACCCGCTCAGCCCCTGATGCCAGGCGCGTCAGGTCGAGCGTAAAGGTGGCCTCACGCGGTCCGAGTCGCGCTGAGACAGCTCCGTCAGGCGTGCGTGGGTTGTTGTAAAAGGCGATGTACTCGTCGCCCAGCATCTTGCGCTCGGCGCTGAGGCTAAAGGCACTCACGTCCAGGCCGTCCTGCCCGTGCGTCACCGTCACGGTGAGCTGGGTGGGTAACCCGACGTCTGAGAATTTACGTTTTTCACCGGCTTGAAGGATCATTTTCCGCTCTTTCAGGAGGAAGACGTATCAGGACGAGAGAAGCCCAGCGCCCCACCCGCAGGCTGGCGCTGGACTTCCCTTCACTGCTCAGTCCATCACCGCTCAGGCGTTGACGCCGTAGCTGCGGACCAGGGCCTCGAAGCCTGCGTCGTAACCCTGCTCGATGGCCTTGAACTTCCAGTCACTGCCGTTGCGGTAGACCTCGCCGAAGATCATGGCAGTCACGGTTCCGCCGTCTTCGGTCAGGTCGAAGCGCGCAATCTCGGCTCCACCATCGCCGTTGAGCACACGGGCGTAGGCCTTTTCCACCTGACCGAAGTTCTGGCGGCGGTTCTGGCCGTCGTAGATCACCACGGCCACCACGATCTTCTGCACATCGGGGGCCATCTTCTCCAGGTCCATGGAGATCACTTCGTCGTCGCCCTCGCCCGCGCCGGTGCGGTTGTCCCCCTGGTGGACGACCGTGCCGTCGGCACTCTGCTTGTTGTTGAAAAACACGAAGTCCGAGTCGCTGCGGACCTTGCCCGCGTCGTTGACGAGGAAAACCATTGCGTCCAGGTCGAAGTCCGCGCCGTCGGTACGGCGGGTGTCCCAGCCCAGGCCGACGTTGATCTTCTTGAGGCCAGGGGCTTCCTTGCTGAGGCTGACGTTGCCGCCTTTGGTGAGGGATACGGGCATTTTGACTTCCTCCTTGTTGGGGTGGCGTTGATGTGAACAGCTGCGCCGAAGGGGAATACGCGGCCAGTGTAACCGGAGTTCCCTTAGGCGCATGAGGCCGCATTAGCGCAACAGGTCGCCGTGTTCGCTCAGCGCCGGGTAGTCTTCGCCCCGCTCGCGGTAACTGGGCGCGAGGTCCGGGTAGGCCCACTCGAAGGCCAGGCGCTCCAGCTCCTCCGGTGAGATCTGCGGCACACCGTACATCCCCGCGCTTAACCGCTGCCGCTGCGCCTCAAACAAGATGGTGGCAGCCGCCACTGAGACGTTGAGGCTCTGCACCATTCCAAACATGGGAATGACGATATTGGCATCGGCAATCTCCGCGGCTTCGTCGGACACGCCCCATTTCTCGGCCCCCAGCAGCACGCAGGTAGGCCGGGTGTAGTCGGGCTCGCGGTAGTCCACGCTGCGCTGCGAGAGGTGTGTGGCCAGGACCTGCACCCCCCCTTCCTGCAGCGACCGCACCGCCGTGACCGCGTCCGCGTGTTTCTGCACGCCCACCCATTTGTGGGCGCTCCCGCTCGTGGCGTCGAAGGTGGGGAGGGCTCCGCTTTTGGGCGGCACGGCGTGGGCGGTCAGCACGCCCACCGCGTCGCAGGTGCGCAGGATGGCGCTGAAATTGTGGGGCTTGTTCACTTCGTCCATCAGCACGGTCAGCGTCGGCTGCCGCCGCGCGAGCACGCGCCGAATCTTGGCATACCGTTCGGGCGTCATCGTGGGCAGCCTAGCGCATGAACTCCCGGCACCGACTTTCAGGGCCTAAGGTTCTGGCGCCCACCGCTCAGCCCCCGTCAGCTTGCGCGTGGTAGCACTACACCATGAAGTTCCTTCCTGTCCTGATCACCCTGCTGCTGACGCCGCCCGCCCTCGCCGCACCCGGCGGGCGGGACGTGGATACGGCGGCCACCCGCGCCGCGCAGGTGCTCGACGGCGTACTGCGCAACTGCCCGGCCAGCTTCTCGGCAGTGGGCACAGCACAGAAAAAATGCGTGGGCGTGAGCAGCAGCGTGGAGCAGGCCCGGGTGCGGCTCGGCTCGGTGCTGGGCGGCGAGCTGTACGGTGTGTGGCGCAGCCGCGACGAGCAGCGCAGCGTGTACAACTGGGTCAAGACCCCCGGCGGTTACGTGTACCTGCGCCTGCAGCCGGACCCCGAAGGCCGCGCGCAAACCCTGGCTTACCTCGATCTACCGCCGGGCAGCACCGCGCAGAGCGATACGTCGGGCACTCCGGTGGGCACAGCTCAGGGCAACGGCGGAGCACAGACCACCCCTGCGCCCAAATCCACCCCGAAGCCAGCACCAAAACCCACGCCCAAACCGGCTGCCACGCCCTCGGGTTCCCCAGCCGCCCAGACCCCAGCGCCCCAGGGGGCCAGCGCGCCGCAGCCCACCCTGGCCCCGGTGCCCTTCACCCGTACACTCGGGGTCCAGTCGCCCCGCCTCAACGGGGCCGATGTGCGGGCTGTGCAAAACCGCCTCATTTCCCTGCTGCGCCCCCGACGCGAGGGCCAGGGCGACGGCTGGTACGGCCCCGTGACCGCAAAGACCGTGCAGGACTTTCAGACAGCCAACGGCTTGCCCGCCACGGGCCGGGTGAACCGCATCACCTGGAACGTGCTGTTTAGCGAGGGGGCGAAGGCTTTTCAGGCCAGGGACTGACGCTTCCGCTCACCCACTGCAAAAAGCTCCCGGAAGCGGGCCCGGGAGCCTATCCGCCCGACTTCACCCGGTCGGGTTGAATTGTGGAACGTTCTCAGCGTAGAAAGCGCTCCCATGACCAACATATGGGTTGGGCCAGCGTGCCTTCATCTGAACCGTAGAGGCCGCGATGGGTTCCAGATTCCAGACCAGAGGCCACTGCCCGGCGGGGTTCCGGGCGGCGATGGCTGCGAAAGCGCGCTTAGGGACGGGAAGGTGGGGGCTTTTTGGGGCCGTTGTCAACGTAATCTCATCTCCCCGGTCCGGCCTTTACCCCTCCTCAAACTTGTAAGCCAGTGACGGTCCACCGGGGCGGCGGCGTGAATAAGTGTGCGCCATGACGCACAACGATCACCCGCACAACGCCCCTGGGCAACCTGAAACCGCCTCCACAGAAAACCTGCCTCAGCAGGTGCCGGGCCAGACCCAGGAGGATCAGCCCGGGCGCGAGACCGAGATGACGCCGGGACCCATCGTGATCCGCGAGGGCTACAGGGGCAGCGGCAAGCTTGAGGGCAAAGTGGCCCTGATCACCGGGGGCGACAGCGGTATCGGGCGCGCGGTGGCCGTCCACTTCGCCCGTGAGGGCGCAGACGTGGCGATCATCTATCTCGACGAGCACGAGGACGCGCAGGCCACCGTGAAGATGGTGGAGGCCGAGGGCCGCCGGGCCCTGGCCATCGCGGGGGATATCGGACAGCCGGATTTCGCCGCTCAGGCGGTCACGCGCGTGATTGGCGAACTGGGCGGGCTCAACGTTCTGGTCAACAACGCTGCCGAACAGCATCCCCAGAAGTCCATCACCGACATCACGCCCGAGCAACTGGAGCGCACCTTCCGCACCAACATCTTCGGCATCTTCTACCTTACCCAGGCCGCCCTGCCGCACCTCCAGAAGGGCGCGGCCATCATCAACACCACCAGCGTCACGGCCTACAAAGGCAGCCCCGAACTGCTGGACTACTCCTCCACCAAGGGGGCCATCGTGGCCCTGACCCGCAGCCTGAGCCAGGCATTGGCTGAACAGGGCATCCGCGTCAATGCCGTCGCGCCCGGTCCGATCTGGACGCCGCTGATTCCCAGCACCTTTGAGAAGGAAAAGGTGGAGAGCTTCGGTCAGGACGTGCCCCTGGGGCGTCTGGGCCAGCCTGCCGAGGTGGCTCCCGCTTACGTGTTCCTGGCCTCGGAAGACAGCAGTTACGTCAGCGGCCAGGTCATTCACCCCAACGGGGGCAACGTGGTAAACGGCTGACGCCGCAAACAGGTTCAGTTTCCAATCAGGCAAATCTCCGTCGCGTAACGGTCCACCATGTCCAGGTATGCGGTGATAAAGCGGTTTTCGGAGGTGTAGGTCTTTTTCAAGAAGCCCTGACCTCCGCCCGCGTCCCCGAAGTCCACATAGTTCTGATCACTGCCCAGACCCGCCCTGAAGCCGTTTTTGTTGATGGCGATCTGCACGATATCCCGCGCCAGAAAGGCGGGCAGGTTAATACGGTAGGCGCGGAAGAAAGTGGGCTTTTCGGGGGCGAACACGCGCAGGGCGTCGCAAATTCGGGTGTTTTTCACCTCGTAGGGCTTGAGGTCTCCGGCCCACGTCTGGGCCGCAGCCCCGGAAGCCAGGCACAGAAGCGAGAGGGTCAACAGTCGTTTCAAGGTAGGGATTCCTTTCTGGTGGAGGCACGCAGGCCCCCGGCAAGAGCATGACCCCGGCATGGCTCAGGGTCAGCGGGGTTGCTTGGATGGTTGGTCACAGATCAGGCGGGGACGACTTCGCCCAGATGCTCTCGCTCCCACGCGTAGAACTCGGGCTTGTAAAACTCCAGCCGGACCTTTTTATATTCCTTTGTCGAATACAGGATGGCGTGGTCCATGCCGGGCACAACCTCTTCCTCAATGGCCTTGATCTTGCCGAACGCCTCTTCCTTACTGCGGCCGTGCACCATCGTGAAGATCGTGTAGGGCCACTCGGGATAGGTGGGGCGCAGGTAGCAGTGCGAGACGGCTTTGAACTCCGCCATCTTGCGGCCGGTTTCGGCCACCTCTCCTTGCGGTACCGCCCAGACGCCCATGGCGTTGAAGGTAAAGCCCGCCTTCTGGTGCCGGAACACGGCGGACACGCGGCGCAGGGCTCCGGCAGCCTTCATCTTCGCCGCATGGGCGGCCACCTCGTTGATGCGCAGACCCAGAGCGGCGCAGGCGTCCGCGTAGGGCTCCTCGGTCACCGGCAGGTCCTTCTGGAACTCGACGACAAAGGCGCGGTCGAGGTCCGTTACTTCATAACCGACGTTGCGGTCCGCGTTGGTGTACTGGGGCGCGGCCTTGGCGTTCCAGTCCTCCTTGCCCGTCATGTCGAACTCCACCCCAATCTTGAACAGGTGCAGGGTGGGCATCAGGCGGGTCATGCGCGCGCCACTCAGTTCGTGGAGCTTCTGCACATGCGCTTCGAGATCACTCTCGGGCGGCACGGCAATCGTGTACCACAGGTTGAAATCGTGGTTGCGCTTGTAGTTGTGGCTCACCCCCGGGTGCCCGTTCACGATCTCAGCCCCAGCGTCGAGCTGGTCTTCGTCGTGGACGGCGGCCACAAGGCTGGACTTGTAGCCCAGGGTGCGGGTATCGAAGATGGCGCTGACCTGGCGCAGCACCCCTTCCGCCTTGACCTCGCGCAGGATATCGAGGGCTTCTCGCTCGGTCAGCCCTACCTCCTCGGCGATGAGGCGGTAGGGGCGCTGCACAATGGGAATGTTCCGCTGAATGCGGTTCAAGAGTTGTTCGCGCGGCGTCACGGTCGCAGGCGTGGGCGTGGGCGCAGTGGCGGTCATGGGGTCAGGATACGTCCAGAGGAAGCAGCAGAACGTCCCCGAACGAACGGTCAGGCGCGGGCTTTGGGCCGATTGCCTTTAGCCTTTGGCCTTCTTCTCGCCTGCGCCGCACGCAAAAGAGGACAATGGGCAGCATGGTCACCGCGATCGTGATGGTGCAGGCCGAGAGACAACGGATTCAGGAAACCGCCGAGGCCCTGGCGGGGGTGCCGGGGGTGCGCGAGGTATACAGCGTAACGGGCGAGTGGGACATCGTCGCTGTACTCAAGCTGGACCGGTACGACGATCTCGACGATGTGGTGACGGGACATCTGCGAAAAGTAGACGGCATCGTGCGGACGCAGACAATGCTCGCGTTCCGGACCTACAGCGAGGCGCTGCTCGATCAGGGATTTGGAGTGGGCCTGGACGAGAGCCGCCTTTCTTGAAGAAAAGAGAATCACTTTAATAGAAAAGGGCGCCTGTTTTCCTGTATGACATTTCCAGAAATTTACTGGTACCCGACAAAGGGATCTGGGCTGCACCACAACGCTCCTTTGCAAAGAACACAATTCGGCGAACGCGGAGAAAGCGGTATACGCCGGAAAAAGCATTTCTCGCCTGAGGCGGACAGGACGTCTTGTCTCCACAATGCGCAGTCCGTGCTGCCGCCGTATATCTCACAAGCAAACGTCAAAAGTAAATAGCTTCACAGACCTGTGCCTGGGGTTTCATACTCTCGGGCAGTAGATTATTTTACAGCCCACCAGAAACCCAGCGAACAGATTCATGAGCTTGGCAACCCAGAGAAGCGGCGCCCTCGTCAAGTTATTTCGCGAGGCGGTGCACGAGGGCGAGTTCAACGCCATCGATATGCCCACACTTCACAGTGCCCAAGGAATTCAACCACAGGGGCACAGAAGGTATGTATCAGCGCGACACCAAAGAAATGCTTTTTGAATGGACGTCCCTCTTCGGGAAGTGGTTCGAGAAGACCAAAGCATGGACTCTGCGCTCCCACGCGCGGCGCGGAAAGATCCAGAACGACGGTGGAGAATGTAGAGGCCGGTCTGGTGAATTTTAAGGTCCTCGCCAAAGAGACCCGCAAAAAGATGCAGGCCGCGGCCAGAAGACCAAAACGGCCGCCAAGGAACGTCGGGGCGTCAAGGAAGGGCGGCGCGCGAAATCAGGCCGGCCCTCAGCAGACTGGCGCGGGCGTGAAGCGGGAGCAGAGAGCTATTCCTCTGCCCCGCTTCGCCCGTATGCTGCCCGGCATGATGGTTCCCGACCCCACCCCTTCCGCCGCCCCCCCTGCCCGCACTGCGCCCGGAGAGGCACCGCCCCACCGGGGACTACTGATCGTGATGACCGGCGCGTCCGGCGTGGGCAAGGGCACGCTGCGCGAGCGCTGGCTGGCCGGGCAGGACGTGTTCTACTCGACCTCCTGGACCACCCGCGAGGCCCGGCCCAGCGAGCAGGACGGCGTGGACTACGTGTTCGTGACGCCCGAGGTGTTTCAGGAAAAGGTCTGGGAGAACGGCTTTCTGGAACACGCGCAATTTGTCGGCAACCACTACGGCACCCCCCGCGAACCGATCGAGGCGGCCCTCGCGCGCGGACAGGACGTGGTGCTGGAAATCGAGGTGGAAGGCGCGATGCAGGTCAAGGGCCGGGTGGGTGAGGACGCCGTACTGATTTTCATCATGCCGCCCAGCCTGACCGAGCTGCGCCGCCGCCTGACAGGCCGCGCCACCGAGACGCCCGAGCGCATCGAAAAGCGCCTGACCCGTGCCCGCGACGAGATCATGCACGCCCACGCCTTCCGCTACGTGGTGGTGAACGATGATCTGGAGCGCGCCGTGAACGAGCTGCGCGCCGTGCAGCGGGCCGAGCACGCCCGCCTGCGCCCTGCGTCCGAATGGACCGAAGAAGACCGCGAGGCCCTGCGCCTGGCCGAAACGGTCCGGAGCACCGCCCTGACCCGTGAGGACTTGCTGCGGGTGGTGGAGGGCTGATGCCCCTGGAACTCGCGCAAGGTGACGTCAGCCGTGAGCGGACGTGCGCGGTGGTGACGGCCGCCAACAAGGAACTCGCGGGTGGGGGCGGCGTGGACGGTGTGGTTCACCGCGCCGCCGGGCCGCAACTGCTGCGGGCCATTCGCCAGATTGGAGGGACGCCCACCGGAACGGCGGTCCTCACCCCGGCCTTTGGATTGGAGGCCCAGGGCGTGCGCTTCGTTATCCACGCCGTCGGTCCCGTCTGGCGGGGCGGCGACCGGGGCGAGGCCGAACTGCTCGCTGGGGCCTACCGCGAGAGCCTGCGGCTGGCCGCGGAACAGGGCTGCAGGTCGGTGTCTTTTCCCGCCATCAGCACCGGCGTCTACGGTTACCCGCTGGACCGGGCGGCGGAGGTGGCGCTGCGGACCATCCGCGATTTCCTGCGGGAGCACCCTGCCCTGACCGTGCGCGTGGTGCTGTATAGCAGCGGGGCGCTGAAGGTGTTCGGGCAGGCATTGAAAACCCTGGAACGGGCAGAGGGCGAGAACCCGCCTGCATAAATTGACTTTCTGTGTATCCTACGCTATATTTTTGGACATCACCGCCCAAGAGGCGGCTTTTTTATTGTCCCTTCCAGGTGCGCTCTATCCTGCCGGGCATGATTGCGCCCTTTTCCACCACCCACGGCACCGCCCAGCCCCTGGACTGGCTGTGCCTCGCGCCCCACCCCGACGACGCGGAAATTGGCGCGGGAGGCACCCTTATCCGCCTGGCGAAGGCCGGGCAGGCAGCGGGCATTCTGGAGATGTCGCGCGGCGAGCGGGGCACCCAGGGCACGCCCGAGGAGCGGGAAGCCGAGTGCGTGGCGGCGGCGGCGATCATGGGCCTCGCGTGGCGGGGGCAGCTGGGCCTGCCGGACGGCGAACTGGCGGATACCCCGGAAGGGGCCGCGCGGCTGGCTGCCGCCTTGCGCGCGGTGCGCCCCCGCGTCCTTGTCGTGCCGCACCACCTGGACCGCCACCCGGACCACTTCGGCACCTACCACCTCGCCAAGCGGGCGCTGCACCTCGCCGCCCTGAAGAAAGCGGACGTGCCCGGCGAGCCGCACCGGGTTTCCCGCGTGCTGCTGTATCAGGGCAACGCCGACATTCGCGCGAGCCTGTTGGTGGACGTAGAAGCCGTACAGCCCGAATGGGAAGCGGCCATTCGCGCCCATACCAGCCAATTTACGGGCGTGTATATCTCGGAAACGGTCACGCCCGAGATCGTGGAGCGCCGCCGCGCACGCTTGATGTACTGGGGCACGCTGGCGCGCGTGCGGTATGCCGAAGCTTTCGAGGTGGAAGACCCGCTGCTGGTGGAGCCGGAGAGGCTCTGAGGAGCCGCCGGAAGCTCAGGGACAGGTCTCGGTGCGCTCGACCGTAAAACCCCGGGCAAGGCAACCGGGGAGGGCGCAGGGGTGATCCAGGGTGCAGGTGTGGAGGACGACGCGCCGCGCGTTCCAGGTCCAGGCCGTTTCCGTTACCAGGGTCAGGAAGGGGCCCCCAGGCCTCGTCCCAGGAAAACTGGGCGCAGGCCAAAGAGACGCAGTTCCACCACCTTCTCCGGCAGGCGCACGAGTTCGGCGTACCCCAGGGTCTCTCCGTCCAGCATGCCCAGCAGGGTCCGGGTGTCCGGCGAGAGGGCGTAAGCGGCCCATTCCTCCTCGGTCCAGACTCGGCGGTTATGCCAGCGGTAGGTGTCTCCAACTTCCCGGTAGAGGGCGGCGTTCACTCCCGCGTCCTGCACCTCGCGCAGGGCCAGGGCGGGGAAGGGCGCAGGGCAGAGGGGTCCAGCATTTGCAGGTGGGTCACGGTGACCGTCATGCGCGCCCCCTGGGCAGCCGTTCGCGGGTCAGATGCAGGGCTTCGGCGGCCAATTCGTGCCCCCGGGCTTCCAGCCGGTTCCGTTCAGCCCCGATGACCGCGCGTTCTTCCACCGACACGTGGGGCAGGTTGATCTCCACCGTCAGCAGGGCCGCATGCAGGGCTCCTTCCAGAATCGCCGCCCCTGCACCCACGTCGCTGACCACCTCGGGGTGGCTCTGTCCGGCCAGCCCCGGCGCGAGGGACAGCGCCTCCACCACCGTGCGGGCGAGGGTCAGGGGCACGTTCATGGCGGCCTGTCCCGCCGCCCGCAACGCGGCCTCACGCCCGTGGCGTTCCTGCTCCGTCCCCTTCGGCCGTCGGCTCGCGTCCACGTAAGCGCGGAAGACGGCCACGTCCTCGTCGGCCAGCGTCTGCAGGCGACCCCGCAATTCGCTGAGGTGGGCGAGGGTCCGGGCCAGGGCCTCGTCCTCTCCCCTCTTCCTGACGGTGATGGCTCCGGCCATGCTCAGCAACGCCGTGCCGAACGAGCCGGTGAGAGCGGCGGTGGCCCCTCCGCCGGGCGCGGGGCGGCGGCTTGCCACGGCTTCGAGAACGTCAGAGGCAGGTTGCGGCCACAGGGACGACATGCCTGCCACTCTAGACGCCCCTCCGCCACCTTGCGGACGCCTGAGCCAAACAGGAACGCTAGCCTGCCCCTGAGATGCTGCTCACGCTGACCACCACCCACCAGCCTGCCACCGACCTGGGCCATCTGCTGCACAAACACCCGGAGCGCGTGCTGGAGCGTGCCCTGCCCTTTGGCCGCGCGACGGTCTTCTACCCTGAGGCCACCATAACGCGCTGCACGGCGGCCCTGCTGCTGGAGGTGGACCCGGTGGCGTTGTCGCGGCATACCCGGGGCAACGAAAGCACGCCGCTGGAACCCTACGTGAACGACCGGCCCTATGCGGCGGGTAGCTTTCTGGCGGTGGCCCTGCGCGATGCCTACGGCACCGCAATGACCGGGCGCAGCAAGGACCGACAGGACCTGGCTGACACGCCCCTGCCCCTGGTGGCCGAACTCCCCTGCGTGGCGGCGCGCGGCCCGTCAGACCTTCCGGAGCGGCTGTTCGGTCCGTTGGGGTACGCGGTGGAGACCCAGCCCATTGCCCTCGATCCCCACTTTCCCGAGTGGGGCGAGCGACCCTACGTGCGCTTGCGGGTGTCGGGTACCGTTCGCCTCAAAGACCTGCTGGCACACCTGTACGTGCTGCTGCCCGTACTGGACGGCAAGAAACACTACTACATCGGCGACGACGAGGTGGACAAGCTGCTGCGCCACGGCGCTGGCTGGCTGGAGACGCACCCCGGGCGCGAACTGATCCTGGGCCGCTTCCTGCGCTTCCGGGCGCTGGTGCAGCAGGCGGCGGCCTCGTTCTCCCCGGAGGAAGAAGGGACGCCGGAGGAGACCGGGCTCCCAGCGCAGCCCCGCCCCCATGTTCACGACACCCGGCTGGACCGCGTGGCGAAGGTCCTGAAGGAGACGCGGGCAGCCCGCGTGCTGGATCTGGGCTGCGGCGAGGGCAAGCTGCTGCGCCGCCTGGTGGAGGTGCCCCAGTTCCGCGACATCGTGGGGCTGGACGTGAGTGCCCGCGCGCTGGAGACCGCTGCGGACAAGCTGCGCCTGAAGGCGCGGCCCGAGCTGGCTGCCCGGGTACGCCTGCTGCACGGCAGCCTGACCTACCCGGACAGCCGCTTGCGAGGCTTTGATGCGGCGGCGCTCGTGGAAGTCATTGAGCACCTGGAACCGCACCATCTGGAAACATTGACGGAGAACGTGCTGGGCGACGCCCGGCCCCGCCACCTCGTCGTCACCACCCCCAACCGCGAGTACAACGCCGTCTTTGCGGAACGGGGCGACGAAGCAAGAATGCGCCACGCCGACCACCGCTTCGAGTGGACACGGGCCGAGTTTCGGGCGTGGGCTGAAGGGGCAGCCAAGCAGTACGGCTACGCGGTGCGCTACGAGGACCTGGGCGACGTTCACCCGGAGTACGGGCCGTTGACGCAGATGGCAGTGTTCAGGCAGGAAGGCTGAAGCCTACTTCTGCGGGAGCCACGCGAAAATATCCACCGGTGTGCCGTCTGGGTCCAGAACCGTGGCGTACCTCTGGCCCCAGAAAGCGTCGAAGGGCTCCGCGGCAACCGTGTAGCCCCCTGCCCTTAGGCGCTGGACGGCCGCGTCCACTTCGCCCGGCGTCAGGGCCCCGAAGGCCACCCCGATTCGGGCCGCTCGCGCTGGCGGCTGCCAACCTTCGTCCAGTTGCCGGGCCAGACTCTCGTCCAGCCAGGCAACGCGCACACCATTCACCGTGACTTCGGTGTGGTCCTGCAGCCTGCCGTCTGTGCCCAGATGCGCTCCCTCGGGCAGAGGCAGGCCCAGCGTGCGGTAGAAGGCCAGCGCCCGTTCCATGTTCGATACGGTGAAACTGACGTAATTGAGGGCCAGCGTCATGCGGCGACCTCCCGTGAAGGCGGCAAGACGCTGCGGCTACGCAGGTAAGCGGCCCAGTGCCTTTGCTCCTCGCCGTACCCCTCCGCGATCCATCCGAGTTCACGCGGGTCAAGGGGGCCGTAGACCGGTGCGGCGGCCCGGAGCAGCTCGGCCAGGAGCGGCGTCCCCGCCGCGTCCTCTCCCAGGTGTTCCAGCCGTCCCAGTCCCCGCACGAGGATAAACAGGGCGCTCCACTGACCTATGCCGTAGATGCCCCGCAACCAGTCGCGCACCTCGCCGTAGGGTCGGCGCACGAGGTCATCGGTGGTGACGTCCTCAAAAGCCCGAATCAGTTCCCGGAGCGAGCGCGCCTTGCGGGGATTGGGAAGCAGGGCCAGAACATCTTCCTCGGTCAGGTGCAGCAGGTCTCCGGGCTCGGGAAAGGCGGGCCGCCCCTCCCATTCCCCGCCACAACGGAGCATCAGGGCCCGTTTGATCTTGCGGGCCTGCGTCAGAGGCAACCGCTGCCCGATGACGGCCCAGCACGCCGCCTCAAAGGGCGTCAGGAACTTGGGCTGGTGGAAGCCGTACAACCCGTCCAGCACTGGACGGAAGGCCGCGTCCCCCTCCGCGGCGGCGTAGAAGGGCCGCAGATCTTCGCGGGTGCCCAGGAAAAAGGCGAGGCGCTCCAGCAGGGCCGTTTCCTCCCCTGCCGTGAGCGGGCGTTCGGGATAGACGGCACAGGTCAGTCCCGCGGCGTCCTCCCGAACGACGAAACCCACGGTCTGCCCCCCGAGGCGGGTGGCTTTGCGGAGTTCCCCCGCGGTGCCCTGCTCGCCCTGGGCGGGGGAGAAGCCGCCCAGGAACGCGAGGGTGTGCCGGAAGGCAAACGGCTGGACGACGGGCAGGCGCGTCACTCCTGCACCTCGTGGAAGGTCAGGGCATGGCCGCCGGGCGTAACGGGCGTAAACATGCGGCCGAAGGGAGCGTCTTGCGGGGGCTGCACCACCTGGGCACCCGCCGCTGCCACCTGCGCGTGATACCGCTCGGTTTCCGGCATGCCCACCCAGACGCGCCCGCCGAAGGGCTGCGAGGGGTCTCTCTCAGGCAGCGGCTCCCGCACCGCCAGGGCCGCTCCATCCAAGCGGGCGAAGACCGTGGCACCGGGCTGTTCCTGCACCACCTCGAAACCGAGGGTCTGGACGCAGCAGTTCTGGGCGGCGTTCAGGCGCCAGGTGTGCAGGGCGGTAAAGTGGGGGTTTGTTTTCATGCTTGGCCTCCTGCGGCCGTCGCCGTTGATCTTCCGATCAACCGAGCGAAGCGAGAAGCGAAAAAAGGACGTCGTACTCAGGTCAGGCGCTCGGAGCCGTCATCTGGGCCTCGTGGAAGGTCAGGGCGTGACCGTGGGAGTCACCACGGTGAACAGGCGGCCCAAAGGGCTGTCCTGGGCGGGCTCCACCACGTCTGCCCCGGCAGCCGTCACCTGAGCGTGGTAAGCGTCCACGGCGGGCACGAGGAACGACAGGTCTGCCGAAAAGGTGCGGCTCGGCCGGGCGTCTTTTGGCAGCAGGGCAAGTCCGGCTCAGCCCCTTTCCCGGAATTTCAGCGCGTCGCCCGCGTGTTCCTGCGAGACGGTGAAGCCGAGGGTCTGCGCGCCGCAACTCCGGGTGGCCGCTGAGGTCAAGGGTGTGCAGCACGACGACACCAAGATGGGCGTTCATGGTGGGCCTCCTGAAATCAGTCTGCAGGGCGCCAGTGACACCCCTATGTCAGGAGCCCTCCCGGCTGAGCCCCGTAGATCCCGAGCCGGTGCCCACCGGGGGTGCGAACCGTGAAGGTACGGCCGAAGGGCATATCGTGCGGGAGTTCCGCCGGGAGTTCCGCGACGCCGGTCCCCACAGGTGGGGTCAGGCCCCCGTCTGTGCGGAGGGCGAGCCCGGCCCCGCTGCCCTGCACGAAGGCGTTCGCACCGGGGCGCTCCTCGGTGATCCCGGCGTCCGGCACCTCAGTGAAAGAGGCGCGGGCGGCAGCGGAACCGGGCGTACGCAGCGGAACGAAAGCCAGGATGGTTTTCATGCCTCCCGTCTTTGCCCTTCCCGTGACCACCCGGGGTCAGGAGCGTCAGGCTCAGGCGCGACTGAGCATCCGGCGCGCCTCGGCCCACACCTGCTCGCGGAGGTCTTCAGGTTCCAGCACCTCTGCGTCCCCACCCCAGGACAGGACCCAGGACAGCACAGCCCGGGTGTCCCGCACACGCAGGGTCACCTCGTAGCCGTGTGGGGTGTGTGCTTCTTCCGTCTGGAAGAGGTGGGGCCGCTCCCGCACCGTTCGCGCCCGCTCGGCCGGGAAACGGAGCCGGACCGTTACGTTCCGCTCCTCGCGTTCCGGGCGGTACTCGACGCGCCACTCCGGGTCCCGCGTGAAAGTCTGCGGCAAGGCGCGCGCGTCCTCCATCCGGTCCAGCCGGAAATGGCGCTGGGCGGCCTGCGCAGGATCGAACGCCACGAGCAGCCACACGCCGTACAGGTGGACGAGGCCCAGGGGATACACCTGCCGGGCATCCGGTCCACCCCCCGGCTTGCGGTACACGAAAGTGACGATTCGGTTGTCCAGCACCGCGCCGCGCAGGAGGCGCAGCGTCTCGGCCTTCCGCCCGCTCCCCGGAGGCACGACGCGCAGATGCTCCCGCACCCGCTCCACATCTGCCCTGCGCTCGTCTGGCAGAGCCGCGAGGAGTTTCTTGGCCGCCTGGGCCGCCGCGCCCGCGTACTCAACGTCAAAGGCCCGGGCCACCGCGTCGGCCCCCAGGGTCAACATGACCGCTTCCTGCGGAGTGAAGTGCAGAGGGGGCAGAAAGTAGCCCTCCATCAGGCGGTAGCCCTGCCCGGGCACGCTGATCACCGGTACGCCCGCCTCACTCAGGGCCAGCACGTCGCGGTATACGGTCCGCACGCTGATTTCAAAGGTCCGCGCCAGATCCTCAGCGCGCACCCACCCGCGCCCCCGCAGTTCCAGCACCAGCGCGAGCAGACGGTCTGTGCGGTTCATTCAGGCAGTGTAGAGGGCAGTTGTGGGGGAGGGCTGCGGGGGGAACACCCCGCCAATCTGCCCATGTCGCCCCTACCCCCTGTGTGCGAGCATCAGCTCCTGAGGCCCCATCCATGACCAGTCCCCCGACCAGTATCCGCCTTCCCGAACTCGCCCTCGTCGCCCTCGTCGGCGCGTCGTCGGCGGGCAAGAGCACCTTCGCCGCACGGCACTTCCTGCCCACCGAGGTGCTGAGCAGCGACTTCTTCCGCGCCCTCGTCAGCGAAGACGAGAATAGCCTGGACGCCACCGGGGACGCCTTCGACAGCCTCTTTTACGTGGCGGGCAAGCGGCTGGCACGTGGACGCCTGACCCTGATTGACGCGACGAGCGTGCGCCCCGATGACCGGCGACGGCTGGTGGACCTCGCCCGTCAATACGACGTGCTGCCCGTGGCTGTGGTCCTGGACCTGCCGCGGCCTGTGCTGGAAGCCCGTCATGCCGCCCGGGATGACCGCGACTTCCGGCCCGAGGTGATTGGGCGGCAGATGGGCGAGTTGCGCCGAACCCTGCGGGGAATGCAGAAGGAGGGCTTCCGGCACGTCTGGGTCCTGCGCTCGCAGGAGGAGGTGGACGGGGCGCAGGTCACGCGGGTGCCCCTCTATACCAACCGCAAGGAACTGACCGGCCCATTTGACTTCATCGGCGACGTTCACGGCTGCCTGCCTGAACTGCGCGCGTTGCTGACCCGGCTGGGGTACACGGTGGAGGGCGACGCCGCCACCCCTCCCCCGGGACGCACAGCCGTCTTTGTGGGAGACCTGGTGGACCGGGGCCCCGACAGTGCGGGCGCGCTGCGGCTGGCGATGAATATGGTCCGAGCGGGCGCAGCCCTGTGCGTGCCCGGCAACCACGACGAAAAACTCAAGCGTGCCTTGGACGGCAAGGCGGTCAAGGCCCTGCACGGTCTGGACGGCACCCTGGCCCAGCTGGAGGAGGCCGGACCGGAATTCAAGCGCGAGGTCCGGGCCTTTATCGAGGGACTGGTCAGCCACCTTGTATTGGACGGCGGAAAGGTGGTAGTGGCGCACGCGGGGCTGCCCGAGCGCTACCAGGGCCGCTCGTCAGGACGGGTGCGCAGCTTTGCCCTGTACGGCGACGTGGACGGCAGCAAGGATGAGCTGGGCCTGCCCGTGCGCCGGGACTGGGCGGCCGAGTACCGGGGTGCCGCCACAGTGATCTACGGTCACACACCCGTCGCCGAGCCCCGCTGGGTCAACCGGACGCTCAACATCGACACCGGCTGCGCCTTTGGTGGCGCGCTGACCGCCCTGCGCTACCCGGAGCTGGAACTCGTGCGCGTGCCCGCCCACGCCCAATACGCGGTGCCTGCCCGTCCCCTTCAGGCGGCCAAACCGGAGGTAGACGGCAAGGCGCTGGACCTGGCCGATTTCCTGAAGGAAGGCCGCATCGAGACGCGCTCCTTCGGCGGAATTCTGGTAAAGGAGCGCGAGCGCGCGGCGGCGGTGGAAGCCTTCTCCCGCTTCGGTGTGGATCCCCGCTGGGCCGTGTATCTGCCCCCGACCATGAGCCCCGTGGAGACGAGCGAGCGCGGGGACCGGCTGGAACATCCCGCCGAGGCCTTCACCTATTTCCGGGGCCAGGGCGTGACGCAAGTGGTCTGCGAGGAAAAACACATGGGCTCCCGCGGGGTGCTCGTGCTGGCGAAGGATGAGGACACCGCCCGCACCCGCTTTGGAGTGGAGGGCGGAACCGGGGCTATCATGACCCGGACCGGACGCCCCTTCTTCAAGCCGGAGTGGGAGGCAGACGTGCTGACCCGGGCCCGTGCCGCCGCCACTGGAGCCGGACTGTGGGACCGGCTGAACACCGGCTGGCTGGTGCTGGACGCGGAAATTCTGCCCTGGAGCCTGAAGGCCGAGGAGCTGATCCGGCACCAGTACGCGGCGGTGGGCGCAGCGGGCAATGCCGTGCTGCCCGCCGAGGTGGCCGCACTGGTTGCCGCTGCAGAACGGGGTGTAGACGTGGCCGCACTCCTCACGCGCACCCGCGACCGCGCCGGAGACCTCGCCGCCTACCGCAACGCCTACCGCGCCTACGTGCGCCGGGTGGAGGGGCCGAAAGACGTGCGGGTTCTGCCCTTTCACCTGTTGGCTTCGGAAGGGAAGGTGCATACGGACCAGACCCACCTGTGGCACTTGGAAACGCTGACAACCCTCGTGGACGCAGACCCGACCCTTTTTGGCCGCACCGCCCACCGCTCCGTGACTCTGGGCGACGAAACGAGCGAGACGGAAGCGGCGGCGTGGTGGGAAGCCCTCACTGCCGGAGGTGGGGAGGGCATGGTGGTCAAGCCGCTCGCCTTCCTTGACGCCGAGCGCCGGAACCTCCAGCCCGCTGTGAAGGTGCGGGGCCGTGAGTACCTCCGGATCATCTACGGCCCCGAGTACACCCGCCCCGAGCACCTCACCCGTTTGCGCGCCCGGGCCCTGAGCGCCAAACGTGCCCGGGCCCTCCGCGAATTCCACCTGGGCCTGGAAGCCTTGAGCCGCTTCGTGGACGGTGCGGCGACGGCCCATGTGCATGAATGCATGCTCGGCGTACTGGCGCTGGAGAGCGGTCCGATAGACGCGCGGTTGTAGGGGACAGGGAGGTGGGTACGGGCGACTGGGTTTAGAGCATGTGTCAAAAAGGGGACTGCTTTTTGACCGAACCCCGCGGGCGAACCGAAATGCGCATGGAGGAGAATAGGGAGCCGTGAGGGGTGCCCTTCCACGCGCGGCGCCATTCGGACACCGGCGCCAAAGAGCGTCGCTTGGACGTGCCCTCGCCCCGAGCGTTCGCAAGGCCCCCTCTGCTCCGCAGCTCTGCGGGTCCCACGAGGGGAAAAACCCGGCTCGAACTTCCCAACATCCGAACGCCACCGCCCCGTCCATCCCACGGCTTCAGCGGGTGACTCCCCCAGTCACGTTGGCGCGCGCAGCGAGACGGTCGCCGAGGCAGAAAGACAACAGGATCAAGCTTTGCGCGCTGTAAAAAACACCCGCCTTCCAGCGAAATAAGCCCCTGCCCTTTGCAGCGCTGCTCCCCATCGTGGGCAAACACCCCGTCCCCCACCTCCAGCCTCCTTAGCCTGAGGCATGAAACACCTCGCCCTCCTCCTCTCCACCCTGCTCCTGGGCCCGGCGCATGCCCAATCCGCCGCCGCACTGGCAAAGGTAGACGCTGCCCAGATGAGCATCGCCGCAGCGCGGGCCAAGGCATATCCCGGCAGCTCCCTGACCGTCCTCCAGACCCTCCGCGCGGGAAGCAACTACCAGCGCTATATCGTGAACTACCTCTCCGACGGCCTCAAGATCAACGCCCTCCTGACCGTCCCGAATGGCAAGGCTCCCAACGGGGGCTGGCCCGCCATCGTCTTCAACCACGGCTACATCCCGCCTGAGGTCTACCGCACCACCGAGCGCTACGTTGCCTACCAAGACGCCTTTGCCCGCGCAGCCTTCGTGACCCTGAAAAGCGACTATCGGGGCCACGGCAGCAGCGGAGGTGAGGCGCTCGGAGGCTACTACGCGCCGGGCTACACGACGGACGTGATGAACGCGCTGGCGAGCCTAAGGGCTGATCCCCGCGTCAACCCGGCGCGCATCGGCATGTGGGGCCACTCCATGGGGGGCTTCCTGACCCTGCGGGCGATGGTGATCGACCCGAAAATCAAGGCGGGCGTCATCTGGGCGGGGGTGGTGGGCGACTACGACGACATGATGAACCGCTGGCCGCACAAGGCCCCCACCTCCATTCCCGCGCGGGTGCTCGAACTGCGAAAGAAGGCGGTGGAGAAATACGGCACCCCGGCCAGCAATCCCAAGTTCTGGCAGCGCCTCAGCGCCAACAGCTACTTGAAAGACCTGGGCGGTCCCCTCCAGCTGCATATTGGCACGGCGGACGAGGACGTCCCCGTGACCTTTCACGAATCTCTGGTACGGGGTATGAAGGCAGCCGGCAAGCCTGCGCAGAGCTACGTCTACCCCGGCGACAACCACAACCTCAGTCGGAACCTGTATACGGCCTTGGCACGCTCGGTGGCGTTTTTTAAGGAGAAGCTGTAGGCCGTTGTCCCTGAGCCTCTGGCAGCAGATGGCTCAAGGACAACGCGCCAAGGCCTCCTACCGGCTCAGGTCATACCCCGTCACCCTGCCCGCTGGGCCGGGGTTGCTGCCGCTCAGGGGCAGGGCGCGGTCGTAGAGGTTCCAGCCTTGCTCCACGTGCATTTCGGGCAGCAGTTCTTCGCCAGCACCGGACAGGAACTCGGGCACCTTGACGCTGGGGAAGGTGCCACCCAGGGCGCTGTAAATCAGCCACTGGCGGTTACGCGCAAAGCGTTCGCCCACGTTGAAACTGGCGTCGTTGTTGGCGTCATCAAAGACCACCACCTGATACACCCCAGCCGCTGCGGGAACATTTGGCAGATCGAAACCGAAGCTCCAGACGTTTGCGCCCGAAACGACGAGGTTCTGGCTCTGGTTGCCGTCGTTGGTTACCACGCCCGGTAGGCCTGTGCCCACCAGCGCCAGCCGCAGCCGTGCATTCGTCCCCCAGTCTCCGGAGACGGTGCCGCTGAGGTCATAACTCTCGGGCGGCTGAACCTGCCGCGAACCGCAGGCAGCGAGGACAAGGGGCAGGGCGAGCAGCAGGAAGCGGGACATGCGGTCAGCCTAGCGGCCCAGGCTGACTCGGGAGTGAATGGCCGACGCCGAAGATAGAGGGCGTGGAGATCACGCCTCCTCGAAGGCCTGCTCTTCGGCGGCGCCTCACGCGCCAGCTTCGTGCCGGGCGAGGTCATTCGCCTGCACAATTCGGCAGAACTCGGCGACCTTGCGCACCACCTGCCTGAGCGCGAGGGTGGGGAGGGGGGCGGACCCCCTGGAACGCGAGCAGGCCACGGGCGCGGCGGTACCTAACCGCACGCATCTGGAGCAGGCCCTGCAAACGCTGGCAGCCTGGCGCGGCGGACAGTGCCGCTGCACCCTCTACCCGTCCTCCCTGCTTCTCCAGTCTTCAGCTTAAGGAGGAAGCCGGGCAGGTGCGGATTCTCTCCACCACCCCGCCCGACTGGTTCATGACCTTCCGATGCCACTGCCTGCGCTGCTCGCGCGACCGTGAGGTGGAGCAGGGCGGGTACACTCTGCCCCGTGGCGGTGGAAGGCGCTGTGACGGCCCTCAGCCTTTACTTGCCCTGCTGCGCCAACTTCAGGTAGTACGCGCTCGACTTGTCGTTTGGATCGAGTTGCACGGCCTGGCCGTAGGCTTCGGTTGCGCCCGGATAGTCCTTCGCCTCGTAGCGCACGCGGCCCAGCCACGCCCAGGCTTTGGCGTACTTGGGGTTCTGGGTGGCGGCCGCCTGAAAACCGATAGCAGCGGCGTCCTTCTGCCCCGCCGCGTATTTGGCGTAGGCCTCGCGGAAGGTCTTCACCGCGTTGAGCCCGTATTGCACGCCCTCCTGCGCCAGGGCGAGGTTGAAGCGGTCCGCCGCGCTCGCCTCGGGCAGGGTGCTCACGCCCTGGTAAGCGGTGGCGGCAGCCTGGGCGTTACCCAGTTCCAGCGCCAGCTTTCCGGCCTGCCGCCACGCCTCGGCGAAGTTGGCGGCGGTGTGGGCGGCTTCCTGAAAGCCTTCGAGCGCCTTTTCCTTGCGTCCCGCGTCCAGGTCCTCGAAGGCGCGGCTGAAGGCGCGGGTGGCGGCCGGACCGTAACGCCCTGCCCGCCCTGAGAGGTCCCGGAAGTACGCGAGCGTCTTGTCGTTCGGCTTCAGGGTCAGGGCCTGCCCGTAGAGCTTGTCCGCCTGGGCGTAGTTTCCAGCTTCCAGTGCTGTGCGGGCCGACCAGCCCACGCAGTCCGCGTTCCTTGGATCGAGCTCTGTGCAGCCCGCGAAGAATTTCGCTGCCTGGTCCATCAGGTTGCGCTTGTAGGCCGCGTACCCCAGGTTGTACTGCACGAAGGCCGCCTGTCCCCGCTCGGCCTCGCTGGGCTGCCCGGCCTTGAAATAGGCGTTCCAGCCCAGTTCCGCCTGCTTCCAGAAGCCGACTTCGGTATAGATCTGGGCACGCAGCCGCAGGTACTCCGGGTTGTTCGGGGCCTGCTTGACGGCCCGCTCCGCAGCGTCGGCGGCCTGCTTCCACAGCGGCTGATCGATGCTGGCGCTGCCCTTCGGGTAGGTGGCGCGCGCCTTGTCAGCGAGGCTGCGCGTCTGGGCAGCGTTTTCCTCGGCCGTCTGGGCAGGAGCGGCGTTCTGGGCGCTGGAGTCGGCCTGGGTGCTGGTCTGTGCAGTGGCAGTTCCCAGCAGGGCGGCGGTCAGAAGCAGGGTCAGGCGTATGGGCATGATCTGACCGTAAATGAGGGCAGTGGGCCAGGTGTGAGAAGGCCCTGACCGTGACTTGTCCCCCGCGCCAAGGTGCCGTACGTCTGCACCGGGGAAGCGTCCCTCTGGTAAAACGGAGGGATATGGCTGAGGCCCCACGCGTGTATCCCATCCGCCTGTACGGCGACCCCGTGCTGCGCCGCAAGGCGCGGGCGGTGCAAGCCACCGAAACCCTGGCCGTGCCCGGCTTTGATCCACAGCCGCTGCGCGAGGTGGCGAACACCATGCTCGAAACCATGTTCGAGGCGCGCGGTGTTGGCCTGGCCGCGCCGCAGGTGGGCCTACCGGTCCGCATGTTCGTGGCCGTGGAATACGAGGACGACGAGGAGGAGAACGAGGGCGGTGAGAAGCCGCTGCGCTCGCGCGTGCTGCGTAGTTTCGCGATGCTCAACCCTACTCTCACCGTGATCGACAAGAAAAAAGACCGCACCTATCAGGAAGGCTGCCTCAGCATCCCCGGCATCTACGAGGAGGGCGTGCCCCGGTCCCGCGCGGTGCAGGTCCGCTACATGGATCTCGACGGCCAGGAGCGTACCCTGGAAGCCGACGACTACCTCGCCCGCGTCTTTCAACACGAGGTGGACCACCTCGACGGCGTGTTCTTCCTGGACCGCTTGCCCGCTGAGGTCACCGACGACTACCGCAAGGAGCTGGCGGGCATGCAGCGCAAGGCCAAGCAGTACCTGAATGACCTCACGCAGGCAGAGAAGCGGCGGCGGGAGCGTCAGGGTTGAGCGCTCCCCGCATCGCGTTTTTCGGCTCGCCCACTTTTGCCCTGCCCGTGCTGGAGGCCATCCGGGAGCGCTTTGAAGTGGTGCTCGTCGTCGCGCAGCCCGACAAGCCCGTGGGCCGGGGCCTCAAGCTCACGCCACCGCCCGTTGCTGCCCGCGCCGCCGAACTGGGTTTGCCGCTCGCCCAACCGAAAAAGCTGCGGGGAAACGGGACGTTCGAGGCGCAGCTGCGTGACAGCGGAGCGGACGTGGCCGTTACCTGCGCCTACGGCAAAATCTTGCCCGCGCCGCTGCTCGCCCTACCCCGCTTCGGCTTCCTGAATACACACACCAGCCTGCTGCCCGCGTACCGCGGAGCCGCACCGATCCAGTGGGCCCTCATTCGCGGCGAATCCGTGACGGGCACGACCATCATGCAGACCGACGAAGGCATGGACACGGGGCCAATTCTGCTTCAGGAGGAACTGCCCATTGCCCCGGAATGGACCAGCATAGAACTCGCCGACGCCCTGAGCACCCAGGCTGCCCGGCTGATTGTGGAGGCCCTCTCGCGCCTGCCGGACCTAATCCCCACGCCGCAGGACGAGGCAAAAGCCACCCACGCGCCCATGCTCGTCAAGGAGGACGGCTTTGTGCGCTGGGGGGAGGACGCAGGGGCAGTGGTCAACCGTTTCCAGGGCGTGGCGGCCTGGCCCCAGACCACGGCCTTCCTCAACGGTGCGCGCCTGAAGCTCGGCGGCCTGGGTATAGCGGAGGGCCAGGGTCAACCCGGCGAGGTGCTGGGTGTGGACAGCGAGGGGCTGAGGGTGGCGTGCGGGCGGGGAGCTGTGCGCTTGGAGACCGTGCAACCGGAGGCGCGGAGGGCCCAGTCCGCCGCACTTTGGGCGCAGAGTGCGGGCGTCTCGGCGGGTACGCGCTTTGATCTCTGGGAACCACCCTCGTCCTGAAGGCGTACCTGGAGGTGTGCAGCCCACCTTTATGCAGGCCACCTTTCCGCTTAGCCTCGAATTCAAGTTCAGCCTCTTTACCGAGCTGCGCGTGACTGACGCCTCTGGCCACCTTATTGCGGTGGTCAAGGAGAAGAAATTCAGCATCCGCGACGAGGTGCGCGTGTTTGCCGACGAGGCCCGCAAGCACCAGACCCACGGCATCCGCGCGCAGGGGCTGATGGCGGGGGCGCTCGACTGGAAGGCCCGACGCCTGATTCAGCGCGCTGATAAGAGCGAGGTGGGCGCGCTCCAGGCGCAGGGGATGCGCACCCTCTGGGCAGCGGGGTACGAGCTCCTGGGGCCGGATGGCCGCCCCGAGTTCACCATTCGCGACGATCATCCCTGGCTGGGTGTGCTGGAGGGCGTGATCGGCGCGGTTCCGCTGGTGGGCGACGTGGTCGCCATGGGCTTTGATTACCTCGTCAACCCCACCTATACCGTAACGGACGCCGCCGGACAGCCCGCCTTCCGCGTTCGCAAGCGCCGCAGCGTCTTTTCCCGCCGCTTCACGGTGGAGGAACTGCGTCCCGTGCGCCCGGAAGAAACCGAACTGGTCACGCTTGGGCTGGTGCAGGTGGTGCTGCGGGAACGCGAGCGGGGCTGAAGGCCTCCCAGCGGCAAAGAGCGGAGGGCTAGCCCTCCCCCCCGGCGCTGAACAGGTCTCCAGCCTTGGGGACTTTGCCCTCTGGCTTGGGGGGCTTTTCCCCAAAACTGGGCACGTTGTTCCCGTAGATCACGTGGGCATCGCAGCGCTCGCGCAGCACGCAGGCGGGGCACTTCGGACGTCCCCAGATACAAACCCGTTGGCCGTGCCTCAGCAAATTGACGTGCAACTCGTACAGAAAGGGCGGGTCCGGCGGCAGCAGCTTGAGGAGCGCTCGGTGAGCCGCCTGCTCGCCCATGCGGGGAATGGTGCCTACCCGGGTGTTGATGCGGTGAACGTGGGTGTCCACCGGAAAGACGGGCCGGGCGTAGTTAAACAGCAGCACCAGCGAGGCGGTCTTGATGCCCACGCCGGGCAAGTCTGTCAGCCACTTCACCGCGTCCTTCACTGGAAGACCGGCCAGAAAGTCCAGATCGTACCCGCCCCGCTGCTCGCGGACCGCCTTCAGCGTGGCCTGAATGCGCGGGGCCTTGCTCTCCGGGTAGTTACTGCGGCGGATGGCGTGGGCCACGGCCCCGGTGGGAGCATCGATAATCTCGTCCCAGCTTCCGAGGGTCAGCAGTTCTTGGTAGGCGGCTTCCTCGTCCTGATGGGTGGTGCGCTGCGACAGGATGGTGCTGATCAGCTCGTGCATGGGCGCACGCCGGGCCACCAGGGGCTTCTCGCCGTATTCTGGGCGCAGGGTGGCGTACATCCAGCGCAGCAGTTCGGCCCGCTCCTCGTCGGTGCGGGCCACATTCAGGAGCTGTTCTTCAGCCACGGCCCGTATCGTCTTCGGCTTCCTCGCGTCCCCCCTCGGCGGGCTGGTCCTTATCGGCGGGATCAATGTTCGGGTCCTGGCCGCGCGCCGCCTCGGGAATAGGATGGCTCTGCCCCTCAGCGGGCGAGGTGTTGGCGGGATCGTAGCCGGTCTTTTGCGTGTCGTCGCTCATGCGCTCAGCCTGCCTGCCGTGGCGGCGAGACAGACGAGACGCAGGTAAAGGGGCGTTTAGAGCTGAAGTAACAAATAAAAAAGCCGCCTCTTCAGGCGGTGATGAAAAAAGAATAGCGCGGGATACAGCCACTGTCAACGTTATGCACTGAAATGCAGACGAAAAGATCAAGGGGCGAAAAGGCTGTCGAGGAGGGCGTCAACCTCATCTTTGCGTGCTGGATCTGAACGTTGTTCTCGCATCATCACGAAGATGGCGAGGCGTTCGAGGCCCCAGGTGAGGACCCGCTTCCCCGGTCGGTGTTGTTCTTGCTGTCTCCAGCCTCCGAGATGAGCGACCAGGCGGAGTTGTCGGTCGTTTAGGGTGGTCCCCAGTTCGAAGAGGAAGGCAGCGACGATCCACGCACAGCCCACCAACACCCGCAGACCTTCGAAGTGCATCAGGCGAACACTTTCCCACTTCAGCACGCCTTTGGTCCAAGCGAAGACGTCCAAGGTAGCCCAACGCTGACGGTAGGCCTGAACCAGACGCGTCGCCAGACGTGCGCGTGCAGCGACGTCATCCTCGGGAAGAGGCAGGTTGCTGAGAAGGACCCAGCCATGCCCCTGCAGGGCTTTGGCTTCCAGGCGGAGGGCGGTACAGATCAGAGGTGAGGGACCCGGAACGTGCACGGTCATGCCGTGCACGTGGACGTTGAGCAACGCGGCGCGGCGCTTGCTTGCTGGATCAAACATGACCCTCTCGGTTGAGAGGGTCGTCAGGCGAGAAGCGCGGTGAAGTTGCTCCGCCAGGGGCAGGGCCGGAAGTCCAATGTCAGCTTGGACCTTACGGTCCAGGTGAGCGGCACGAACAAGAAAAAGCTGCCCTTGCTTGTGGAGAAACCGCAACAGGTCGATGCTGTCAAACCCTCGGTCGAGGACCCAGACCAGTCGTGTCACCCCCTGCTGTGCGAGCGCATCTTTGACCGCGAGTACCGCGGCGCGGTACTCGCTGTTCTTGCTGCGAAATCCTGGTGCAAGGGTGCTGAAGCTCGTCTGATACAGCACGGCCCTCGTTCCATTCGGGGCGATGCCCAAGGCACACAGGGTATGAAAACCGCGGACGGGCGTTCCCTGTAAAGAGCGCACCCGATCCAGATGCTCCAGGTGTTCGCTGTGCGGCTTCCGGAGGTCGGACTCGTCGAGAATCACCAGGACTTCGTCGCTGCCCGCCATCCGGCGGGCACCCATGTCGGTCAGCGCCTCCGTCAGGCGAGCAGGACGAAGGTCCGATCGAGCATTCTGGTTGTGCACCAGGCGACGCAGCCGGCGTTCGGCGTGCTCTATGTTCCAGGGGCACACCGGGCAATCTGTGACAGCCGTAAACCACCTGAGGCAAGGATCCCCTGCACCGTGGTTGAAAAACCCTGGAACAGGCGTCGGTCGCGAAAGAGGGGTTGGAAGGCGTCGAGGTGGCGCATGAACGCGCCGCGGGGCACGTATGGCTTCATTCCTCCAGCTTGCACCACCTCTTCTCGTCCGCTCTCAAATATGCAGACTTTCGTCCGCATCCCAGTGGGTCTCGTCGACTTTCGTTGTATACCGGGTTACCTTTTTTCTACCACCGCCGCACAAGGCGGGTTTTTTATTCTGGTTTTATGGCGCGCCCAGCAGGGTCAGGGCTTCCTGCGCCGTCTCCAGTTCAGTCTGCGCCGTGCGGCCCGGCGCAGCCAGGGGAGTGAGGCGCACCACATCGGCCCAAATCTTCTGGCGAAGCAGGGCTGAGCCCTCCCTCAGCAGGTGAGGCCCGTAACGCAGGGCCGCCGAGAGGGGTAGGTTTGCGTAAGCCGGGTCAGGGCCATGTGAGGACTCCAACTGCAACACCGGATAGGGCCAGTACCCGGGAATCAGCCGCTCGGCCCGCAGATGGTAACCCGCCTCGCGCGCCCAGCTCCGCAGCGGCAGGGGCGAGTCATTGGGTTGCAGCACCAGGGCCGGCGGCACCCGCCCGCCACCCCGGCGCAGGATACCCGCGATGGTCCCCGCGCCCATGCCGGTCACGCTGGCGCTCTCCACCTCTCCTGGGTGCAGAGGCCCGAGCCCGTCGCCCTCCCGCACATCAATTCGGTCCTCCAGTCGGGCGCGATTCACGTTGTGCCGGGCCAGGGCGAGGGGACCAGGGTGAAGTTCCACCACCACGCAGTGCCGGACGCGCCCCTCCCGGATCAGGCGAATGGGGAGGTGGGCGTGGTCTGAGCCGATGTCGGCGTGCGTCTCGACTCGAATCAGGTTCAGCACCGCTTCCAGGCGGGGGTCAAGCGCTGGAGTCGGCACTGTTCTCCCCACGGTCTTCTCCAAGGAAGCTGTTTCCCAGGAAAACCACTGGGTCACCCACCCGGACCACTCCGCCCCTCAGTACCCGCGCGGTCAGACCGCCGTGACCCCGCACTGCGTTGTATCCCCCCTCGCCCAGCGTCTCCTCCATCCGCGAGCAGGGGTGGCATTCGCCCGTGCCCTCCAGCACCACCTCACCCACCTGAAAGCGGGCTGCCTTGAGGGCCAGCAGGGGTACGCCGCTCACCAGCAGGTTGCGGCGAAGGTCCTCCGGGCGCACGCGCTCCAACCCGGTCAACACCGCGATCACGGGCAGGTGTTCGGCCTGCAGCAGCGTGACCTGCCGCTTGCCCGAACCCGGCAGTCGGGTGGAAGCCGGATGGAGCACGCGCCGCCCGTGGTCCCCAATCAGCCCGACGAGAGGATGCACCTCAGCTTCAAGGACGGGCTGCACGGGTGCGCGCCGCGCCTCCCGCAGCCCGATCCAGTCCAGCCGTCCGGCCCGGGGAAAGGTGGCGCGGAGCTCGTGCAGGGTCCTCACGGAGACAAGTTAGCGTGCCGGGCAGCTTCTGCGCCGGTCACGTTCACTCTCCCGAGCCGCAAACCAGCACCCAGCTCTTGTTCGCCTTCTGGTAGCGGTAAAAGGCGTAGGTTTCCAGCATTTTCAGCCCGGGCACCTTCAGCAGGTACGCGGTGCCGCTGATGGTCTCCCCTTCGGCCCGGTAGGTGGGCAGGCTGACCTGACGCTGGAGGGTGTAGCCCTGCGCCTTTTGCAGTGTTCCCACCCACTGCATTTCGGAGGCCTTCAGGGCACCGAGGCCTCCGCCCGAAATCAGGTGCAGTTCTCGGCTCACGCATGAGCGGCTGTATCCGTTCGACTCGGCCAGCCTCTTGAGCTGATCGAAATTGCCCTGCACCACGGGGTCACGGTACATGGCGGGGCCAGACGCGGGCGCGACAGGCTGATACGAGAAGGGAAACTTCACCATCCCTCGACCAGTCACGTAGCTCTGGGTCGGGTTGAGCAGCTGGATATACGTCTGCGCGGCGCTGGCGAACGTGAGGGCGAGCAGGGAAGCAGTCAAGGTCACTTTGAACATGGTGGCTCCTGGAGGGAGAAAGGGGCTTGTATTCGGCGTTTCTCGTGGGAAAGCTGCGGTACGGTCAGTGTGCCCCTCTGCACTTTCCCTGCCTGAACGGACCCGCGCCCCTGCCTGTTCCCCCGGGTTGCATATTCCGCAACGCCCCCACCACTTCTCATCTGCCGCCGACTTGCTACACTGCCGGGCATGAGGCGTCTGACCCGACGTGCGTATAAACCCCGCCGCTGAGGTGGGAGGGTCAGTCACAGCCTGAAATCCAACCCCAAAAGCGGCGCACCTGCAAGTGAGCGAGTGCGCCGCCTTTCCTTTTGGAGACGACATGAATCAGATTCGCCGCAACCTGTCCACCGACGAACAACTCGCCCTCCTCAAACGTGGCGTAGCCGATCTGGTTTCCGAAGATGATCTGCGCCGCAAGATCGAGCGGGGCGCTCCCCTGCGCGTGAAGCTCGGCGCGGACCCGACCCGCCCGGACCTGCACCTCGGGCATGCCGTAATCCTACGCAAGATGCGGCAGTTTCAGGACCTGGGCCACACGGTCATCATGCTGATCGGGGACTTCACTGCCATCATCGGGGACCCCACCGGCAAGAGCAAGACCCGCCCGCCACTGACGCTGGAAGAAACCCGCGCCAATGCCCAGAGCTACCTCGACCAGTGCAAGTTGATCCTGCGTGACGATCCGGAGGTCCTGGAACTGCGCTTCAACGGCGAGTGGCTCGAGCCCATGGGCTACGCCGACGTGATCCGCCTCGCCAGCCGCTACACCGTGGCGCGCATCATGGAACGCGACGACTTTAAGAAACGCTTTGAAAGCGGCACGCCCATCAGCGTCCACGAGCTGCTCTACCCGCTGACCCAGGGCTACGACTCCGTGGCGTTGCGCTCGGACGTGGAGCTCGGCGGCACCGATCAGCTGTTCAACAACCTGGTGGGCCGCGCGCTGCAACGCGACTACGATCAGGAGCCGCAGGTGGTCATGACGCTGCCCCTCCTCGTCGGCCTGGACGGCGTGGAAAAGATGTCCAAGAGCCTGGACAACTACATCGGCCTGACCGACGAGCCTCACCTGATGTTCGCCAAGCTGATGAAGGTGCCTGATCCGCTGATGGAAAACTACTTTACTCTGCTGACGGACCTGCCGCAGGAACGCATCGCAGAGATTCTTGCCGGGCATCCCGTAACCGCCCACCGGGAACTCGCCCGTGAGGTGGTGGGCTGGCTGCACCCGGGGGCCGATCTGGACGCCGCCGAGGAACGCTTCAAGGCCGTGGCGAAGGGCAGCATTCCGGAGAACATCCCCACCGCCACCATTTCCGTCTCCGAGCTCGGAGAGGACGGTCGCGTGAGCCTCGCCCGCCTCGTTGCGCTAACTGGCTTGGAACCCAGCAATGGTGCGGCCCGGAAATTGATTGGGAACCGGGGCCTGAAGCTCAATGGGGAGACCTACACAGATGGGCACGGCAGCCTGAGCCGCGAGGACCTGGGCAAAGAGGGTGGCACGGTCATCCAGAAGGGCAAGGACCGCTTTGTGCGGCTGATCCTGGAGGTCTGAGGCACCCCGGCTGTGGGAGGTCCCTTCCTGCGTCGTTGTGGGAGGGCCGAGCTTCGCGGAGAGCAGAAAGTTATCCACATTTGGGCTGTGGAAAAACACGCTCCCTGTGGATAAAAAAGCTTCGCCTCCTTTTATACGTAGAGAGGCGAAGCTAGAATAAAGAGGGAGTGAGGATTTAAACCCTGTCGCTCATGTCCTCTTCACGCAACCGCTCGACACGGAGCATGTTGGTGGTGCCGCGGACGCCGAATGGGACGCCCGCCGTGATCACGTAACGGTCTCCGGTGTCTGCCAGGCCGCTCTTCTTCAGCTCATCGTTGGCAATGCGCACCATGTCGTCGGTGTCGTAGGGGTCCTCGCTGAGCTTGGGTACCACGCCCCAAGACAGGGCGAGCTGGTTGCGCGTCTGCTCGTTGGGCGTCAGGGCCAGAATGGCCAGCGCGGGACGGTTCTTGGCGATGCGCGCCGCAGCGCCCCCCGTGCTCGTGAAGGTCACGATGACGGAGGCTTCGAGCTTCTCGCCGATGGAACACGCTGCGAAGGCGATGGCGTCTTGCGCCAGTTCGGTGTCCACAACCACCTGGCGCTGCACAAGGGCGTAGTGCTCGCTCGACTCAGCCTCACGGGCGATGCGGTCCATCATGGCGACGGACTCGACGGGGTACTGGCCCGCCGCCGACTCGGCCGAGAGCATCACGGCGTCGGTACCGTCGTAGATGGCGTTCGCCACGTCCGACGCCTCGGCTCGGGTGGGGCGAGGCAGGTTGATCATGCTTTCGAGCATCTGGGTGGCCGTGATCACGGGCTTGCCCTGCTCGCGGCACAGGCGAATCAGACGCTTCTGGATGGTGGGCACCTGCTCGGGGCGCATCTCGACGCCCAGGTCGCCTCGCGCCACCATGATGCCGTCCACTTCCTTGAGGATGTCTTCGAAGCGGTCCACGGCCTGCGGCTTCTCGATCTTCGCCATCAGCTTGGCGCGCGAGCCGAAGCGGGCCATGTAATGCCGCGCGAGCAGCAGGTCGTCCCGCGAGCGCACGAACGAGAGGGCCACCCAGTCCACGCCGAGCTCGGCTCCGAAACGCAGGTCTTGCACGTCCTTTTCGGACAGCGCAGGCACTGAGAGGTCGGCCTCGGGCACATTGATGCCCTTGTTGTTCTTCAGCACGCCGCCGATCACCACGGTGGTGTGCACGTCGTTGCCGCGCACCTGGTCCACCTTGAGGCTCATGTTGCCGTCGTCCAGCAACAGGATCATACCGGGGTGGACGTCCTGCGCGAGGCCCTTGTAGGTGCTGCCCACACGCTCGGCGGTGCCCTCGACGTCGTCCATGGTGATGGTGAACTTCTGTCCGCGCTCCAGCGTGACTGCGCCGTCCACAAAGCGGGCCACCCGGATCTTGGGACCCTGGAGGTCTTGCAGGATACCGATGCTCACGCCCTTGCGGGCCGCGATTTCGCGCACCATCTGGTAGGTCTGACGGTGGTCCTCGTGGTCCCCGTGACTGAAGTTCATGCGGACCACATTCAGCCCCGCGTCGATCATCCTCTCCAACACCTGCGGATCACGGCTCGCGGGGCCAATGGTGGCGACAATTTTGGTTGACCTGTCAAAATGTTTCATGTTTTTGGAACTCCTTCCAAAAGTCGCCAGCGGCCAGTCGCCAGCAAACCGGTTTTCATCTGGTGACTGGCGACTGGCCGCTGGCGACCCCTTACCTCAGCGCCTTGCGCCCCAGGTACACGGCCTGGCTGCCAAGCTGGTCTTCGATTCGCAGCAGCTGGTTGTACTTGGCGATGCGGTCCGAGCGGCTGGCGCTGCCGGTCTTAATCTGCCCGGCGTTGGTGGCAACGGCGAGGTCCGCGATAAAGGCGTCCTCAGACTCGCCTGAGCGGTGGCTGATCACCGTGCCGTAGCGGCTGCGCTTGGCGAGTTCGATGGCGTCCATCGATTCGGTCAGGCTGCCGATCTGGTTGACCTTCACCAGAATCGCGTTGCCCACGCCCGTATCGATGCCGCGCGCGAGGCGCTCGGGATTGGTCACAAACAGGTCGTCGCCCACAAGCTGCACCTTGTCCCCGATACGCTCGGTCAGCATCCGCCAGCCGTCCCAGTCGTCTTCGGCCAGGCCGTCCTCAATGCTGAGGATCGGGTAGCGGCTCGCCCAGTCGGCCCAGAAGTCCACCATCTCGGCGGTACTCAGGGTGCGGCCCTCGCTTTCCAGATGGTACTGGCCGTCCTTGTAAAGCTCGGTGACAGCGGGGTCCAGGGCGATCACGATGTCCTTGCCCGCCTCGTAGCCGGCCTTTTCAATGGCTTCGAGCAGCACTTCGAGGGCTTCTTCGTTGCTCTTGAGATCCGGTGCGAAGCCGCCCTCGTCGCCCACGTTGGTGTTGTAGCCGCGGCCCGAGAGGACCTTTTTCAGCGAGTGAAAGGTCTCGGCCCCGTAACGCAGCGCCTCGCGGAAGGTGGGAGCACCCACGGGCATCACCATGAATTCCTGAAAGTCCACGGAGTTGTCAGCGTGGGCACCACCGTTGATCACGTTCATCATGGGTACGGGCAGCGTCTTGGCATTGCTGCCGCCGAGGTACCGGTACAGGGGCAGACCCAGTTCGCTGGCCGCCGCGCGGGCCGTCGCCAAACTGACCGCCAGGATCGCGTTGCCGCCCATCTTGCCCTTGTTGGGGGTGCCGTCCACGGCCATCAACGCCGCGTCGATGCTCGCCTGCTCGGAGGCGTCCAGGCCCACCACGGCAGGACCGAGGGCCTCGTTCACGTTCTGAACGGCCTTCAACACGCCCTTACCGAGGTAGCGGGTTCCGCCGTCGCGCAGTTCCAGGGCCTCGTGGGTGCCGGTGCTGGCCCCACTGGGCACGATGGCGCGGCCCGAGAAGCCGGTGTCGAGATGCACCTCGGCCTCCACCGTAGGATTTCCACGCGAGTCCAGCACTTCCCGGGCGATCACTTTCTCGATGTTCATGCGCTTGCCTCCCTGCTTTCGGCGGGCCCGTCTGGGAACCGGCCGTCCTCACCAATCTTGTGGGCTTGACTCACCCTCGGCGGCCCTCCAGCGGTGGCGGGTGCTGAGGTGTACCGCAGACACTATAAGCATCTCCCCGGCAGGTCAGTGCCACCTGTTCAGCCCGGCCGCCACTGCCGCAAGCTCCAGATGCCCAATTTCAGGGCCTGCTGCCTGAGAAAGCCCAGGCCAGAATCTGCCATGAGCAACGCATGCCCCGTGCGGGCTCTGGCTGGCCCTTTAAACCCGCAGCGTGACCATGACGGCCATGTAACCCCCGCCCCCGCTCGCGCGGAAGATAGCGGGGCTGGTGGAGCCCGAGAAAAGGAGTTCGGCGTCTCCCTCAATGGGTGAGAGGGCGTCAAGCACGTGCCGGGCGTTGAAGGCGAGGCTGATGGCAGGTTCGCTGCCTCCCTGCACCACGTCCAACGTATCCTGCGCCCGCCCATAGTCACCCTCGGCGGCGAGCAGCAGTTTGCCTCCCGACACCATGAACTCCACCCGGTTGTTGGCATTTTTGTCGGCGAGTACGGCGACGCGGTTCACGGCTTCCTTCAACGCCGTGGCGGGCAGCGTGACCTGGAGCTTGATCTCCTTGGGGATCACGCGCTCGTAATCGGGGAAATCGCCTTCCAGCAGCTTGAGGTTCATGCGGACGCGCTCGGTGGTCACGCTCAGCGTGCCCTCGCCGTAGGTGAAGCGGGCCTCGCCCTCGCGCAGCACGCGGATCAGTTCGTCGGCGCTGCGGGCGGGCACGATGAGGTTCCTGCCGTCGCCACTCGCCGGAAAGTCGCGGATCGCCACCCGGTAGCCGTCGGACGCCACCACGCGGGCGAAATCGGCGCGGTGTTCGAGCTTGATTCCCCGGAATACGGCCTGAAAAGCTTCGTTGCTCGCGGCGTAACGGACGCTGCCCAGCGCACGGGCAAGTTCGGCGGCGTCCAGGCTCACGTCGGCGTGACTCGGGAACGAGAGCGGCGGATAAGCTTCCAGGTCCCCGGTCTGGAGTTTGAAATCAGACCCACCGGCACGAACGGCCAATTCATTGCCAGTCAGTTCCAGCTCAACGAGTTCGCCGCCCAGGCTCTTGACGATCTGCGCGAGCAGGTGGGCCGGCACGACGAAGCTTTGGGGCTCCTGCACCTCCGCAGGTACGAAGCACGACAGGTCGATTTCGAGGTTGGTGCCGCTGAGGGTCAGTCCTGCCTCACTGGCCTCCACCTTCAGGGCGGTGAGAAGGGGATTGCTGCTGCGGCTGGGAATAACCCGTTCGAGCAGACCAAGCCCTTCGCTGAGAATTTTCTTGGTGACGTGCGCTCTCATGTTTCCCTTTCTGGACTTTCCGGGTTCGTCCCTATCTTTTACCTGTATCTAAATACTTAAAAAAGATAGTAGTAGTAGTAGTAGGGCCTGTGGAAACTGTGGATAAGTGGCCTCAGGCTGCGCCAGGAGCCAAAAAGTTATCCACAATCCCCCTGTGGATAAGTGGCAAAACCTGTGGATAACCTGTGGATAACTCCCCTACTTATCCACAGGGCATTTTGCCTGTGGATAACCCCCCGAGTTATCCACAAAGTTATCCACAGAAAATGACGAGTTATCCACAGATTTTTGAGGTTATCCACAAGGTTATCCACAGATCGTGAAACTCTGCACATCAATTTGGAACGATTTTTGGAACTTATTCTGCTGTTGGGAGAAAAAAGAGTGAGATTATGCATCTTTTTCCTCACCTTCCACATATTTGAGCTGATCACGAAGGGCGTCTACGGCTGCTGCCAACTCGGCATCTCTGCCCAAGGCTTCCGTCACTTTGGACACCGCGTGCATCACCGTTGAGTGGTCTCGCCCGAAAAACTGGCCGATCTCGGGCAGTGAATGCGCGGTCAATTCGCGGATCAGGTACATCGCCACCTGCCGGGGCACCACCACGTCCCGGGCACGTCCTGATCCGCGAATCATCTCGGCGGACATGCCGTATTGCGCCGCCGTGGCCCGCAGCACGTCGATCATTTCCACCTTGACTTCCTGCGAGGCGAACACGTTGCTCAGCGCCTTGGACGCTGCCGAGCGCGAGAAGGCCACGTTGTTCAGGCTGGCGAAGGCCACCACCCGCATCAGCGCACCCTCCAGCTCCCGGATGTTGCTCGTGACCTGCCGGGCGATCAGTTCCAGTACGTCCTGAGGAATGTCGATGCGGTTGTGCTCGGCGTTCATCTTCAGGATTGCGACCCGCGTCTCGAACTCGGGGGACTGGATATCGGTAATCAGCCCCCACTCGAAGCGGCTGCGGAGGCGGCCTTCGAGCGTCTGGATGTCCTTGGGGGGACGATCCGAACTCAGGATGATCTGCTTGTGGTTCTCGTACAAGGCGTTGAAGGTATGGAAGAACTCTTCTTGCGTCCGCTCCTTGCCCGCGAGGAACTGAATGTCGTCCACAAGCAGCAGGTCCACCGAGCGGTAGCGGTTTCTGAATTGCGTCATCTTGTCGTCGCGGATCGCGTTGATCAGGTCGTTGGTAAAGGACTCGGTGGAGACGTACTCGATGCGCTTGCCGGGGAACCGCTCGGCGATGTAATGCCCCACGGCGTGCATCAGGTGCGTCTTGCCCAGGCCCACGTCTCCGTAGATAAAGAGCGGGTTGTACGCCTTGCCGGGGGACTCGGCGACCGCGAGCGCCGCCGCGTGCGCGAGGTTGTTGTTCGGCCCCACCACGAAGTTCTCAAAGGTGTACTTGGGGTTGAGGGTCTGGCGGTTCTCGGTAGGAGCCATGGCAGGCGGGGCGCTGGCGTTGGAGGGGGAAGGGCGGCCCAGCGGCGTGGGTGGAGGCGGCGGGTCCTGAGCCAGGATCATGGCCTCCTGTACCGCCGGCAAAACCTGAAAACTAACCTGCGGATTCTGCGCTCCCAGACTTCGCAGTGCGTCTTCGAGCAGTTCGAGATAATGCTTGCGGAACCACTCCTGGGCGAAGGAATTGCGCACGCCCAGCACGAGCGCGCCGTCCTGCACCCCCAGATTCTTGACCGGCGCGAACCAGGTGTGGTACTCGACTTCCGAGATGTTTTTGCGGACGTACCCCAGCACGTCCGCCCAGATTTCCTGCGTGATAACGCGCACCTCCCCTGCTTGCGGCCCCCCGCTGGTCCTGCTTCCCGGCTGGCCCTGTTCGTGCCGGGCCAGCATAGCACCGGCTCCTCTCTCCCCC
>NZ_FWWU01000008.1:317500-535541 GCF_900176165.1 Deinococcus hopiensis KR-140 | reverse complement strand
CATTGCGCTGATGAAGATGCGGCAGGGCCAATGTCGTCATCTCCCCGTACTCCAAGAGGGTCAACTGGTGGGCATCTTGAGCGATCGTGATTTGAAAGAAGCGTGGCCCTCTGACAGTTCGGCAATATCATCCGGAGAACTGGTTCAAAACGTCGGGAAAATCAAGGTGAAAGACGTCATGACCCAAACGTTAATCACAATAGATGAAGAGACTTCCATAGAAGAGACGGCCGTGCATCTCCTCAAACGCAACATCAGTGCGCTGCTGGTGGTCAATCAGCGTGGTCACTTGACGGGCATCGTCACCGTCAAGGATCTGCTTCGCGAATTGGTCCGGCTCACCTCCTACTGAAGGCCTTAGGTGTGTGGGATGAAGCGCAGGAGCCACCTTGACGGTCCACGCGTACTGTCTCCCAGCTTCAGCCCGGCTGGGACAGCTTGATGCGGTTGCGTCCCTCCTGCTTGGCGGCATACAGAGCGAAGTCCGCAGCGCGCAACAGGTGACCCAATTGGACACCCTGGACAGGATAGGCGGCGACGCCCATCGATGCCGTGATCTTCCCAAGCGGTTGCCCCACATGGCTGATCTGCAATTCCTCAATGGCCTGACGGATGTGTTCGGCACGGGCCGCCGTCTGATGCAAATCCGCTCCGGGCAGCAGCAAGGCGAACTCCTCCCCACCGTAGCGGCAGGCCACGTCCTCGCCACGCACGTTGGCTTTGAGCAGGCTGCCCAGCGATTGAAGGAGCAGGTCGCCGCCTTCATGCCCATACGTGTCGTTGAAGCGCTTGAAGTGGTCGACGTCCAGCATGATCAGCCCCATGGGGAGTTTGTGCCGCTGAGCACGGCGGACTTCCCGCTCGAAGGTCTCCTCCAGGTACCGGCGGTTAAACAGGCCGGTGAGCGCGTCGCGGATGGACTGTTGCCTCAACGTTTCCCGCAAGCGGAGGTTCACGAGGGCCAACGCCATCGTTTCTGCGGTGGTCTGCGCCACGCGTTCCTGACGCGCCGTGATGGGTTCATGGCTGCACAGGTGCAGCAGGCCAACCGTTTCTCCCTGAGCCAGGAGCGGCACACAGAGAGCTGTGCCAGATCCCTGCACGTGGCGGCAACGTAACCCTTGCAAGCCCTGCTCCAGCGGATCAGAGCGAAAAGGGCGGCCGCGGCGCAGGCCCCAGCAGTCGGCAGGAGCGAAGACCGTGTCACTGCCAGAGACGCCATTCCAGGAGATGACTTCCTCCAGGACGTTTTTGGACGGTCCGAAATCATACAGGGTGCCGGACACAGATGGGAACAGTTGTGCAGCGTATTTGGCCACCACCCGCTGCGCTTCTTCCACCGTCAAGCAGGCTTGAAGCATTTCCCCCAGTTCGCTGAGGACATGGCCTTCCTCCGTGTGACGCCTGAGTTCCTGCACCTGCGTCTGCAGCTGAGCACTGAGCTCCTGCAACTGCGCCGTTCGTTCCTCGACGCGCACTTCGAGTTCATCCCGGGCCAGCCGGAGGTCCACCTCTGCCCGCTTGATGTCAGAGATGTCTTCCACCACAGCAATGAAATACGCCGGGTGTCCTTGCTCGTCCCGGACGAGAGAGCCGGTGAGATTGACCCACACCTGCGTTCGGTCCTTGCGGAGGTACCGCTTGTGCATGGAGTACGTGCGCAGTTCGCCTGCCAGGAGGCGGTGCACATACCCCAAATCAATGTTGAGATCGTCTGGGTGGGTGATGTCCTGGAAGGTCAGGTCCATCAGCTCCTCGCGCGTGTACCCGACGATGTCGCACAGCCGGTCATTGACGTTCTGCCAGCGGCCGTCCACGTCCACGTGCGCGATGCCCACCGCTGCCTGGTTGAAGGTGGAGCGGAAGCGCGCCTCACTTTCCCGCAAGGACTGCTCGGCCTGCTGCTGTTCGCTCACATCCCGCAAGACAGCCGTGAAGAGCCGTTTCCCGTTGACGACCACCTGGGAGATGGTGGCTTCCACCGGGAATTCCGCTCCATTGGCCCGCAGGGCCGGGAGGGCGCTGCGTCCACCGTGCATGCTGCGGGAGGTGACGCCTATTTCCCCGAATTCCCGCATGTGCTGGGCGTGCTGCTGGTGGAAGCGGCTGGGAATAAACCGGTCTATGGGTTCACCCAGCGCTTCCTGTGCAGGAAGCCCGAACATCGCTTCAGCCGCAGCGTTAAACACGAGGATGCGCCGGTCCTCCCCCGTGGTAATCACCGCGTCCGAGACCGTGCTGATGATGCCGGACATTCTGGCTTCGCTCTCCACAACCACCGCGTATAAGCGGGCGTGCTCAATGGTCGCTGCTGCGCGCCGCGCGAGGTCTTCCGCGAGTTCCAGGTCCTCCAACGTATACGCCCGGTCAGCCTGCGACGAAGCCAGGCACATCACCCCGATGGTCCGGCCCTGCGCCACCAGCGGCACGCTCATGAAGGAACGCAACTCAAGGGCCTGGATCTGCGCGCGTTTGTCCTCATCCGGCACAGCTTCAATGGCCGCCTGAGGGACAACAGGCATCAGGACAGCTTGACCTGTGCGGTAGACCTGAATGATGCCGCTCGGCGCGTCCGGGCTGAGCGGGTACTGCTCCATCATGCGTGAGAGCAGCGCCACCCATTGGGGATCACGGTGAACAGCGGTCCTGAGCTGCAGTTCTCCCTGCGCGTCTGGCAGGAACACCGTGCACCAGTTCGCGAGCGTTTCCACCGCCAACGCTCCAAGCCGCTGCAGGGTATCTTCCAGCTTCAGTGAGGAGGCAAGGATGGCGCTGGCCTGTCCCAAAAACGCCAACCGTTCGCTGGACCGCTCAATCGCTTCGCGGCTCTGTACCCGGTCCAGGGCCTGCGTGCACAACTGTGTCATGGTGAGAATGAAGTGCTGTTCGGCCTCGTCGAAGCGTCGCGGTCCATTGAAGCTCAGGGACAACACCCCGTGCAGCTGTCCGTCGACCAGCAGGGGGAGTGCGGCGACGCTGCGGGTGCGCTCTGCACGGACCTCCACCGATTCCGGGTACTGCCGGTCCAGTTCCTCGCCACTCACAAACACGGGCCTGTGCAGTCGAGCGGCCTCGGCAGGTGGAATGTTCAGGCTGAGCGGAACGCGCCTGAAGCGGTCACGCAGCTCAGGGGCATACCCCCATTCCGCCACCCGTTCCAGATGGTCACCATCCGGAGTCACCCGCATCAGTGCCGTCATGTACGCGCCCATGGCGGTCCCCGCCTGAGTGAGCATGATCTCGATAACCTGTTGAGCCTGCTGGGGCGTAATGAGCGCCGCCGTCACCTGTTGAAGATGCTCCATCCGGCGAACATCCGTGACGTCCTGCAGGTGGACCATCAAGGTGTCGTTCGCAGGCGTGAGGGTGATGTGGAACCAGCCGCCCAGGAAGGCGTTGTACGCCTCGATCCTGACCATGTGGCTGCCACGGAGGGTCTTCTCGCACAGCGCCGTCCAGCCGTCGTCGACAATATCGCGAAATTCCGTCTCCAGGTGACACCCCACCAACTCTTCCCTGGGGCGGCCCACCAGGTCGGCCGCTCGCTGATTCAGCGATGTCACGTACCCAGCGGCATCGAGCGTGAAGCATGGAGAAGGCATGCTATCGAGCAACGTGATTTCGGGAGGCATGGAAGGGTGGGTCGTCATCGTGAGCGTTCCTCCAGCCCGGAAGGAGTGACCTTCATTATCGCGCTGCCACCTGACAGGAGTGTGACGTGCGGAGGAGCCGCACAGGCCACGCGCTCCGTCAAAGAGAGTGGCTCTTGGCCCAAATGGTTTCGCGGAGCCCCGTAAAAACTTCGTCCACTTCCCGTAAAAATTACCTCCAGGTGGGGTTGGAGTGTCTTGACCTTCCTCTTGGTCCGTTGATTAGAAAGGCAGTTTGTAGAGTGCTGACGGGTCATGGCGCCTCGTGGACAGACCAAAATGAGCCCTTCGGTTCTGCTCCCAGTAATGGACGAAGGCCGCCATCTGCTCGACGAATTCTTCGAAGCGGTGTGGCTTCATCAGGTAAGCGTTGGCGTGAAGCGCGTAAGCGGCTTGCACATCGTCCTCGTTGCTGGAACTCGACAGCATGACCACAGGGAGATAGGCAAGTCGGCGGTCACTTTTCAGGGCCTTCAGGACTTCAAGGCCGTTCATACCAGGCATGTTGATGTCCAGCAAGATGGCCTCCGGGCGAAGCGCGCCGTTTCGAAGGAGTCCAGAGCAGTCTGACCGCTTGACAGACAGATGAGCTGATGCTCAGTGCCGAGGCGTTCGAGCGCTTCTTGTGCCAGCAACTGATCGCTCAGACTGTCATCGATAAGCAGGAGATGCTGGCGAGGGAGCGACACAACTACAGTATAAAGCTCATATAAACATTATATGAGTAGGCTCTCACAATCCCTATCCTCTACCTTATGGTGCCTATGCCGCTCGCAATCCCTTGTTCTGAGGCATTGTCAAGGGGACGGTAGAGCGCTCGCGGGCCGTGAGGATCGGGGCAGATGTGGGCCGGGAGCGGTGAGGGTCACGATCTCTCCTTGGATGACGCCTTAGCGAGCTGGTTGTAAAGAGCGGCGCATTCGCGCAACGTCATCAGGGCAGGACGGGTCGGCGGCCTTGCGGGGGCCTTCGAGCATGATCGGCTTTCCCCGGGCTGCTGTTCGGGGATCAGCGTGGCCGTCTGGGCGTCATCCGCGGCGCGGTACTGCACCTCGAACGCCCTGCACGCGGCAAACCCGGTTAAGGTAGGTCCGCCCTTCTGACCGGCCATGCTCGACGAGGATTCGGGCCTGCTGGATGATGCGGCCAAGGTGGCTCCGGCGCTGGCGCATCCGCTCGGCAGCGGCTTCAACGTCAAGGGTGCAGGTGGTCATGGTGACGGCTCTCCGTGGGGAAGGGTCCCAGTAGATTCAGATCCGTTGTCCCACGCTTCCAGCTCGTCCGGTCCAGAACGAAGGTGAGCTGTTCAGGGGGGAGCAGGGGAAGCAGGACGTCGCAGACGTCCTGTGGCGTGAGGTTCGTTTCGTGGAACGTCCGTGCCACCATGCGGAGAATGGAAATTGGTGTCGCGTTACGGTGGAGGTGAACCGCGAACCACCACTGCCCAGTCCACCCGTCCCCAACTTGGGGAGTTTAGCTCCGTCGTCTGCTTCAAAGCCGTGATCGTTGGCGTCGAGGACACCCTCGGTACTGACGGCGCCGCTGTTGTGTTTACCCGCGCCGGGAAAGTGCGTGGTCATAATCTCGCCACGGAACTTGGCGTGGCGGGCAGCAACGTGCCTGTGGAAGAGATTGCGCCGCTGCTGAACTCGGACATCGGTCGGAATGGCACCCGCCTGGCGGCTGTCGTCCGCTCCTACCAGGCGGGCAACGACATTGTGATCGAGACGCAAGACACCGTGTGCTCAGCGGGTGAGGCGGCTGGCAGTGACCGCAAGTGCACCTTTACCCTGGGGGCCGTGTGGGGCGCGCCCGAAGCGATCACCGGTGAGATGTACCTCGGCGAACAAACCGAGAGCGTACTGCGCGGTGGCACCAGCGATAAGTTCGTCTTCAGCCCACTGTAAGTGTAATGGACGCCCTGGTATAAAATCAGTCCAGCCGGCCACCGTCGCTTCAGGGTGTCCTGATCCCTCAGTGAGTGTGAACACGTCCAACATGCACTCAAGAGTAGAGAAGTCGACCCTGAGGTCGACTTCTTTTTGAATAGGGATTCTGCACAGACCACTCCCGCCCTCTTCAAGTCACGTCATTGGAATCTGTGGTTGCAGCATGGATGGCGAGAAAGGCGTCCACGACGTCGGCATCGAATTGCCGCCCACGCTGAACGTACAACTCCTTCAGCGCCGCCTCATGTGACCAGGCGTGCTTGTAAGGCCGTTCGCTCGTCAGTGCGTCATAGACGTCACACACCGCAAAAATTCGTGCCAGTAAGGGGATATCAGTCCCTGCCAGGCGGTCTGGATATCCCGTGCCGTCCCAGCGCTCGTGGTGGTGCCGAATTACATCCAGGGCCAAGCGCGGTAGCGTTGGAATCCGCGAAGCAATTTCGTGACCGTTGTGCGCATGGGTTTGCATCAGCGCCCATTCGGCAGCATCCAGGCGACCCGGCTTGAGGAGGACCGCATCTGGGATGGTGAGCTTTCCAAGGTCATGCAGACCCGCTCCGTGCTTCAATTCATTGAGTGTCACGTCGTCGAGACCGAGGGCTTTTCCAAGCTGCAAGCTGTATTGCATCACCCGAGTGGTGTGCCCGGACGTCTCCAAGTCACGGGCTTCCAGGGCGATGCCAAGACCCAGCAGGCCGCCCTCCAGCGTCTCCTGAAGGCTGATATTGAGCGCTTCAAGGTCCTGTTGCGCGCGCTTGAGTTCGGTGATATCCGCAATGACCGCGACCACCGAGGTGGCTGGGCCGTGGCATGTGGGCAGCAGGGACACGCGGGAACGCGACCAGACGGTTTCCCCATCTGCGCGGATGTAGCGCTTTTCCACGGTGACCAACGGAGTGGCGCCGCTGATCACCTGCTCCAGCGCTTCAACCGTGCGGGGGACATCGTCGGGATGGGTGACGTTGATCACGTTCTCCCCCACCAGGACCTCAGTGGGATGACCAAAAAAGGCTGCTCCATTGGCGTTGATGCGCCGAATGGAGCCATCGAACGCGATCTCCAGAAGGCCAACGCCAGCATGATCGAAGAGCGCCTGATAGTCGAAGGTGTCATCGGGACGAGGCATTGGTAGAGCTGAAGTCATGTGAATAAGCCTTCCTGCGTGATCCACTTGGGTCACACGTGAGGGCCACGCAACCCTCTGCTGTACCTCCTAACTTCCCATATGCGCGTTTACAAGACTCTGAACTTCAAACGGTGGTCTTAAAGCAAGGCTTAAAAATTGAGCTGCCGTGTGACTGACCCATCCTTTTGCGGCGCTGTGGATTGTCTTCGTTTTTGTTCCTACCTGGTAGGTGGAGTGAGATTGTCACATGGCTACGCCTGTGCGTGCGCCGGAGCGTGGCGCTGCTGATGTGCCGGGACTGCTGGGGCACTGGGAAGAAGGTGCGGCGGTGAAGCCCAGACCCTATAACCCGGACGCGGACGCCAAGGACACGCGCCGCACGCTTGCCATGACCATCGGCAGCCACGAGCTGTGGACCCGCGCGGTGAAGCAGCCCCTGGACTTCATAGAGTTCTTCACCCTTCAGATGGCTGCCTTGCCCTCGCGCAAAGCGGGCGAGTTGCTGCGCGAGATGCACGTGAACATCGTGCAGGCGCAGTGGAGCCGCACCCGTGGGGTCTACGCATTTGATCCCGCCCTCGCGCAAGCCATCGTGGAGACGCCGCTCGACGGCTTGCAAGACGACGTGCTGGCCCGGCTGCCGGAGTGGTGCGTGTACCTGACCGTGGATGGCGAGGTGGACGGGAAGTGGATGCACGGGGGGTACGTGTCCAGTCTGCCCACCCCAGGTGGTGACGTGGCCGTCACCGTGGTCGCGGTGCTGGCGAGCGGGGAGGCCAGTCGGCCCTACGGGTTCTGGCAACTTAACCTCAGTGGGGCCGGAGTCGCTCAGCAGGGGGTTTGATTCTCAAACCGCCTGCTGCAATACCTCTTGCCAGAGAAGCAGTGCTGTGGTTTGGTTGCTTCGTCTCAGGGCAGCGGGAGTGGTCGTTCGGGTATGGCGGTGAAGGTTCGATACGCGGGCGTGCAGGGCGAGGAATTCCTGCGTTCGCCGTCGTCGTTTGAAGCCGAGCTGAGTACGTTCCTGCTGCCGGGTGGGGCGATGCGACTGTTCCACAATGTTGTTACAGCGGGCGGTGGACACGACCCGAATGTGCTCCACAACGTGGAACACGGGAAGTTCTCTGAGGGCCGCCCCGTAGCTCCACAGCTTGTCGGTGTGGATGACCTCCGGCACGTCGTATTGCCCTAACAGGCGGACAAAAAAGGACTTGGCCGCCTCGGTATCTCGGTGTTCCTGAAGAAGGAGGTCGAGCACGTTGCCGTGCTCGTCCACCGCTCGCCACAACCAGTGCTTCACCCCAGCAATCTGGACGCACCTTTCATCCAGATGCCACCGGGAACCCCGTCGGGGTTCCCGGTGGCGCAGTTCCTCCGTGAGGAGGGGAGCGAATTTAATGTTCCACTGGCGCAGGGTCTCGTGGCTCACCCGAATACCGCGTTCGTGGAGCAGTTCCTGAACGTCACGCTGGCTGAGGGGGAAGCGGTGGTAGAGCCACAGGGCGTAACCGATGACGCTCAGAGGAAAACGGTGGCGGTAGGGCTTCCGGTCAGTCACAGCCCACCAGCCTACCGGCGTTCAGTTGCCAGAACCGCTGAGAGAAAGAAAAACCCTGCCGAAGCAGGGCTAAAGTGCAGGGGGTCAAGCGTCGGGGTCAGTTTCGTTCAACGCGGCGACAATGCGTGGCAGGACATCAAAGGCAGAGACCAACACAGCCAGAAAAACTCCGATAGCGACTGCGACGCTGGCATCAGCGAAGGGATTCAACAGGGGAAAGCTGCGAATGAGCCCTCCGCCAAGCAGAAAAGCGATGAAACTCACCCACAGGAGCGGTCCCGATAAAGCATAAGCGCGAGCAATATACGCGTTTCGAGCATGCGTCTCGTACTCATCGAGGTCATTCCCTTTCCTGAACAGGCGGTTCCAACTCCAAACAGATGAGGTCAGTCCATGCTGGCAATACGCAATGATGGGCAAAAGCAGCAGGGGCAGGATGCCAGTCCAGCGCTCTGCATTCAGGCTGGGGAGAAACAACTGAACGAGGAGCACGCTCACGCCCAGGAGAATGGCCAACTGGCGGCGAGATGTTCGAGAGCGCTGACGCGTGTAAGCACGGCTTATCACAGTCATTCGGTGTCCTTTCCGCCGTAGATCTGTACGCTCAGCGGCGACAGTGGCGTGAGGGAGAAGATCGCTTCGACAGGGAGGTTGAATACCTGGGCGATCTTGAGGGCGAGTTCAAGGCTGGGGCCGTAATCTCCGCGTTCAATGAAACCGACGGACTGTGGGTTGACACCGATGGCAGTGGCCAGTTCAGCGCGGCTCATCTCCCGTTCAGCACGGAGGGCGGGTAGGCGGTTGTACAGCTTGGTGTCCTCTTTGCGTTGCCTAACCACATCTCTATATTACGTATACATAACATGCCAAGTCAAGCTTGCAGGACGAGTCCACCCAGGCTGGTCACTACGAAGGCAGCAGCACCGGCGTCCGCATGGGCAGCTGCTCGCTCACCCTCAGCGGTGGCCGCGACGCCCAGAGCAAGCTCCTCCCCGAGACCGGCACCATCGACGGCCAGGAAGCCGACGCCGCCGAAGTCCTCAAGCTCCTGGAGTGGGCGAAGGTCGAGGGCCACGTCAAGGAGGTCAACGACGACCGCCGCCCCCTGACCATCGGCAAGGCCGCCGCCCGTCAGCTGCACCTCGAGCTGGGCCGCCTGCAGTTCCGCGAGCACTACGCGCTGGCCTCAGAGGTGCTGGGCGTCGAGGTGACCAGCCTGGCCGCGCTGACCGCCGAGGATGCCGCCCTAGTCCGCGACTACGCTTACGGGCAGTGGGGCCTCGTGGCCGGGGAGGTGGCGGCGTGATCCGCCACCCGAATCAGCTGGTCGAGTGCCGGAAAGTGCTGGGGCTGCCGGCACTCCCCGAAATGGTGGAGTGCGAGACCTGTGAGGGGGAGGGCATCGTGCAGATTGGCCCAGACCGTGATCCTTCCCAGTTCGCCCACATGGGCACCTGCCCCGACTGCCACGGCGAAGGGGAGGTGGAGGCGTGACCGGCCCTCTGGTGGCCGCCCTGCAGGCCCTGCCACCGGCGGGGCATTCCCTCGGGGCGTGCGGCCTGCTGCGCGGCTTTACCCGGACGGCGGAGGGGCGTCGTCTCGCGGTGCGGTTCGTCGAGCGCGTGGCGGACCTCGTGCGGCCGTTCGGTGGCGATGCGAAGTCCGACGATTGCCTTGCGCGCGTGCGCGAGGCGGAAGCCGCAGGGGACTGGCAGGGGGCCTTCGAGGTGACCAACGCCCTTTGCTACCTGTTGAACCGCGAGATCCCGTACGGCGAGTGGACGAACCTGCGCGAGTACTGGCGACGCAACGAGGAGCGGAACGCCGAGATCCGGGAGCTGGTGGCTCGCCTCCTGGCCAGCGCGGCGCACGAGGTGGCGTCGTGAAGCTGGTCCCCGTGCAAGCGTGAATACGGGCGCGTAAGGGTCTGTGCCACCCGCTGGACTCTCCTTGAGGACCAAGTCTGCTCTCCACACCTGCATGCCAGCGCCCGCGAGGGCGCTTTTCTTGCGTGGATTGGTCTGCAGGGTCGGGAATCCGGTATGAGGGGCAGCCACAAAGCCCACCTAACGGCGGGCCTGAGAGTGCCTCAATTGGTCGGCCCTGGCCCTCGCTTGGCACCACAGTCTGGTACGAGAAGAGGTGCTTCACTGGCTGCCGGTTAGTCGAACTCACTCCTGCCAATGAGCCGTGTCCTTCGCTGTAGCTGCTCCCAGTTCTCGTACTGCTGGTTGGAGAGGTGGTCCTCTATTGCTCGACGGATCTGGGAGAAGTCCCACTGCTCAACAATGATGGACTGTACGAGAGGGACGACTCTGCTTTCTAAGAGTGAACGCTGGAGGAAGCGAAGGCTAGCGACATGGATGGAGAACACCTCATTCCCCACCTCTCCCAAGAAGCCCACTTCAAATTGGAGGATGAGGTTGAAGTCCTGCTGATCAGCAGGCTCGTATTCTTCTGGCTCGCGCCAGTCACCGAATATGTTCCAACTCTGGATCTCCGCCTGGTAGGTCACCCCGTAGTTATAGGGATGTGGCAACCGCTCAGTGCCCGCGCTCCAGCCTGAGGACAAAGCTTCTCCCCTAAATACCCTTAGGCAACAGAAGCAGAGTTTCTGGGGAGAACACCGAGTCCTGCACAACCGCCTAAGTGTGCAGCTTATAGCCAGATCAGCTCTGTCTGGTGGGCCAGTAAGGCTCGTAGGCTTGGCAGGAGCCCTTCCCCCTGAGCGCTGAGCGAAGGCAGGACCTCAAACGCTTTCCAGACCTCATCTGCAGATACACCCCGAAGGTGTTCCCAGTCGAACTGCGGCTGGGGTGGGCTTGCTAGGACCACCTCCCAGCCCTCCCAGATCTCATGAAGAACCATCAGGAAAGCGTGCAACGCTTGTGAAGTCGCATGGCTGAGCTGATCGGCAAGTTCAGGCACATTTGGAAATTGAGCCATAGCGTTTTCGGCTTGATGCTGTAGACCAGGTTCTTCGGACAACTTGATTTGCCTGAAGTCAGCATGGACAACCACAAAAGCATCAGGGATCACGCCCAATGCGGCGTCAGGGTTGACCTCAAGCTCTCGCTCGAACCATGTTCTGAACCGTGTAGGTCCCAGTGCCAAGATCTCGGCCAACCCCAATGCACCCCATTTGTCAGAGCAAAACTGCACTTGGTTGTCCGCAATCAGAGCGAAATGGGCACGATGTGACATCTGTTAAACAGGTTACTAACCCTACTGATGTCGAACAACAGCTATACGATCGGCCTTAAAAGGCAGTATCTCCAAGATGAAATTTTTCTGGTCTAACTGGGCTTAGGGAAGACAAAAAGACGCTTTTTATCCGGGTGAAAACAATTTGGTTAGGCTCACTTACGCAGGTGCCCCAAGAGAAATGGTGCCGACCCAAGCACAAAGCCAAGAAATGCTGTTTGTGCCTGCAAATTTTGAAACAGTGCTACAGGCACTGCTCGGTCCATTCCGGCACCGTACTGCATCACGCTGTTGATACATACATCTGAAATGATGATCACGAGCGTCAGCAGCAACCCGAATCGCGGACGCCAGTAGAGAAGGACCACGGCCAGTGGATCAAAAACGCTGAGCAGGGACCAGTAAAGATTGATGGTCTTGGGGGCCGAGTGATAAGGGAGCCAACCGCCATGCCAAAGATCCAGAAGGTGGACCACAGTAGCGCCGCTCAAACAGACGGCGTAGAGGGCAATGATGATGCGCGCGAGGGGAGGCACTTGGGCAGCTTAGCGTTGTCGTTGCCTTCCCAGCTCGCACCACAAGGACGAGCAATAATCTCCGACTGGAAAGCCTTGGGTTGCTATGAAACTGCCTTCTGTAGCGGGAATTAGCAAGAGGCTTCCCTGCCCTAATTGACCTTAGGGAAGACAAAATTAGGGGGTTTTACCCGGGTAGATTGACATCTTGAGCAGCTATTTTTGGGCGAGGCATAGCACCACATTGAGTCATAATTCATTTCTGCTTCTAAGGGGGCTTGGCATGACAGACACAACAGAATGGCCTGAGCGTCTTCTTTCAAGTGCCGATATACTTCACCAAAAAGCGTCTGATCTTAGGGCTACATTATATGACGCGCAGAAAAGACAAGTCCTCACGAATGATATGGATACATCAGAAGTAGCTAGAGAGGAAGTAATAAAGTTCACACAGATACTTAATCAGGCACTAGCTGCTTTGATAGACTTGGCAGCTTTTGACAGTCCAGATCGAGAATTTCCTGATTTATCGCAAGGCTTCAAATTTGAGTGTCAAAATGTAGTCTACGGAAGTAACGTATTTAGTATAAAATTAATAGATTAGTACCTGACTGTCTATTAGCTTTGCAGTCCAGATATTAATTTCCCGACATGGTGATGATATGTCAGACAGGGTAAAAGTTTCTTGGCTTTCCTGGTCGTTTAATCTCTTCTACAAGATTCTGCTCTAAGTCGGTTTAGGCCAGAGCAATCTGCGAGGCGTGGATCGCTCAACCGTAGGGTTGCATAGAGAGGGGAGGCCCAGGGCGTGCTGCTTGGCCTCCCCTCGTCTTGTCCTGCAGTTCAGCCGTTGATACTGCCCTTGAGGGTACTGGCGACCTTATAGCTGACCTTCTTGCCTGCAGGAATCTGGATCTTCTCGCTGGTGCCCGGCTTGACGCCCGTGCGCGCTGCGGTGGCCTTGACGCTCAGGGTTCCCAGGCCGGGCAGTGTCACGTTCTGACCAGCGCGCAGCCCGCCGATCACGCTTTCCAGCATGGCTTCCACGGCCGCGTCGCTCTGCTTCTTGGTCAGGCCGGTCTTGTCGGCCACCGTCTCCACGAGTTGGGCTTTACCGATCTTGCCGCCTGTGGCGAGGGCGGTTGCAGCAGCTGTTTTCGGGCTCTTTTTCGTCATGCCTGCATCCTGCGACGTCCAGCACGCGAAAAACAAGAGCAATTGCAAGAAACTGGGCAATTGGTGGCGTTAGGAGGCGTGTGCACCCTGCTGCTCCTGCGCTTCCAGATAAGCGTCAATCCTCGCCGCGTGCGGCTCCAGGTACTCGTACAGCGCCCACCGGAAATGCAGGGACTGATGCCCACCCACCCGCTCCACCATCGCCACGAACCGCTCGCGCTGGGTCTTTTCCTGCCGGAAGGCCGTCTTGACCAGGCCCTCCAGTTTCTGATGCCGGTCCGCGAGGTACCTCCGAGGGTCAGGACTGTAGACGTCTCGCTCCAGATAGCCGTCAATCGCTCATCGGACATGATCCGTCAGCGTCCCACCATCGAGGGCGACGATGGCGTCCAGGCGTTGCCGCTCCGCCGCTTCGTGCCGGGAGGAGCCTTCTTCCAGCAGGACCCGTGGGAGCACGCCAGGAGGGCGTTTTCTGCCCGAGGGGGAACGAGAGTCCGTCGTCATTGCGCCGATTATTGTGCCCCGAGGGGGGGCGGGACAAACGCCCGCACGCTAGGGGGGGTCTGACGGGGGTGGGGCCTGAACGACCAGGACCTTGTACGCGCCGCCATGTGGGAAGCCGCCGGACGCCCTGTCAATCTGGAGCAGTCACCCTTACTTCGCCAGCCAGGCGTGCATCTCGCGCCAGCTTCCGCGCCCGTACCCGTCGTCTCCGCCGCCGCGCAGCTGCCGCCACTGCCAGCTGCCCTCCTCGCGGCTCATGGTGCACCACTCGCCGCTGACGCGCTGGATGTGGTACAGCAGGCGCTCTTGTGTGCCGCGTTCCTCACTGGGGAGGGGGCGGCCGGGGCGGAATTCGTCGGTCACGCCCGGCAGGTTACTCCGGGCAGGGCAGGGCGAACTCGACATCGAGCCAGTACTCGGCGTCCTCAATGTCATGCCCTTCCAGCTCCAGCACGGTCTGCCAGGCCTCCCACGCCTCCACTCGGGCCGCCTCGTGGCAGCCGAGGTAATCCGCGAGGGCCAGGCGTTCCTCCACGTCCGGGCCTGGAGGAGCGAGGCGGCGGTCCTCCTGGTACGCGGCGTGCAGCTGGTCAGCAATCTCCACAGCAGTCAGGTCAGCGGGGCGCATGGGGAGCAGGGTAACGTGCGGACGTGACCGGCTAACCTGTCATCCCTTGTGCCCTACTACATCTGTAGAGCAGTTATTCCTCTTCACGCAGATATTTCCCCGCTGCAACACGAAGAATGGCTTCTCGAGCCAGAGCCTCTAAATCCACGGTGACGCCAGGGGGACATAGCGAAGGTCCCAAGATGTATTCCACCTCTTCTGGCGCACAAGCCACGACCTCTCCGTCGCGCAGCGCATACATCCCGTCGTCCCCTGGCTCCGTAAACTCCCAGTCCTCAGGGGAAAAGGTCGCAAGCATGAACGCCACGCCCTCTGGCGTCTCTACGTTCCAAGCACCGTCATTGCCCGTAATCAGCATTTCCATTGGTTTGAATCAGATCTCCGCTCTGTCAGGTGCGTGTCGCTTCACCTAAAGCGACATGGGCTAATTACTCACGGTTGCTGTGCCCGCTCTTTCCAGATTCAGCGCCAGCAGTCGCGCGAGCACCTCGTCCTCAGGGAGCGGCCACGCCCAGCCGTACGCAGTGGCTACAGCGGCGTCCAGGCGAGTGTGAGCCATCAGCAAGGTTGTGGCCGGATGTGATGCATCCGCCTTCCCTCTCAATTCCGTCACTGCGTTGTACATCTTCGTCAGTGTCGCCTTCGAGTCCTGCGCCATCAGGGCCTCCCGAGCTGTCACCACAAACTGCGCTGCCTGTTCAACTGCTACCCGCTGTGCGCTTGAAGGGTGCGGGAACGGGAAAGGATCAAAGCAGTCCTTCGCTACATACGTCGGATCGTTTCCTACCCCATGGGCTGCACTTGCAGCCAAGCTCCACACCTCATGGATACGGGACTGGAGGACGCCAAAGGTAAAATCGTCGTAACTATTCAGCGCGACAATCGTGATCGCGCTGAATAGTTACGATATGGCTTTATTTCTGAAGCCGTCGGATTATGTCATTATAGGCAGGCTTCGGATTGTAGTCGTCATTCAGTAGTAAGGGATAGGCTTTTCGTCCGGAGTCGTCGCGCAACCATGAATTTTTGTCATTGGCCCCCCATACAACCAGCGCTTTACATGTATTAATAGAAAGGCAAGAATCAAGAACCTTAGAATAGATTCGAGCTTGAGTAAGAAAATCCGCTTCCTTGGGATTGTCGCCAACATCGACATCCATTTCTGTTATGTTAATCTCTAGCCCAAGCGAAGCAAAACGCTGCATTACTTCTTTAAACTCGCTTACTTTGCTCTCAAAGCTTTTGTCGACATGGGTTTGAAACCCGATCCCGTCTATCGGCACACCTTTAGCTTTCAGTGATTTTATCAAGTCATATGTTGCTTTTGCTTTGTCGTTCCAAGTCTCAATGCTGTTTTCGTTTAAAAATAACTTAGCATCCGGGTCGGCTGCACGTGCTCTCTCAAATGCCCGTGCGATGTATTCATCACCGAGATTTTTTCTCCATATTGAATTTCTTAACTTACCATCATCATCTACTACTTCATTAACAACATCCCATGCATAAATACGGCCTTTAAAGCCACCAACTACATTGTCGATGTGATCATTGAATATACTACTTATTTCCTCCTTAGTAAAGTTGCCCTCTGACAACCAAGATGGCAAAGAAAGGTGCCAGATTAACGTATGCCCTCTGACTTTTTGTCCGTTTTTCTCGGCGAGGGAAACAACTTTCTCTGCCCTTTTGAAGGAAAACTTGCCCTTCTCAGGCTCGGTCCAGCGAAATTTAAAAGCGTTTTCAGTAGTGACGATATTATACTCGCGTCCAACCACCTCTTCATATTGGGTGTCTCGACCAACAAGATCATCTTCTACAGCCGTCCCCAGTAGAAATCCCGCTTTATCAGCGGCTAAGCGAAGAGGTGAGTTTTCCTCAGTGTATGCCCTGGCTACCGTTTGCACGGATAGTAAAATGGCGGCCGCAAGACTTCCTAAAGTCAGAGGCAGTGCAAGAAAACTTTGCTTTCTTGTGTAGTCCATGATCTTCCTCTTGCTCCGAAAATTGGTTTATTGCCTCAAAACCCCAAGTTCAAGTATCAGAAGGTATTGATAACTGGGATAGATGTCTGAGGAAGTAGGCTTCCAAGTCTCCTTCCCTCTCGTGGGTATGCGCTTGGAGACAGTCACCATTCAGGCAAGCCACGTTAGAGATCCCTCACCTTACCTCATTCCACCCAGTTGCTTATAGGTCGCTGAATAGTCACGATTCCCCCCTCTAATCCGCTCCGGGGCCTCCCAAGGCCCCACCCCACTTCTCTGGGGCACCCCCGGGCAGGGACCGCCTCAGCTGCAAAGGAGCACCATGCACAAGATCACCGAAGTTACTCCCGGCGAAGGCCTGACCCTCCACCTCACCTACGCAGACGGCGCAACGATCCACGCAGATGTATCGGGCCTCCTGGCGGGCGATCCCGGCGTGTTCGCGCCCCTGGCCGACCGTGCCTTCTTCGAGGGGGTGCAGCTCGGCCGCCGTGGCCGGATCGTCACCTGGCCGGGCGAGCTGGACCTGGACGCGGACGTGTTCCGCATGGAGGACGGGGACCCGGACAAGCCGGGCGAGTTCCGGACGCTTTCCAGCACACCGCCCATGCCTGCAGACCCGGTAAGCCTGGAGGTGGCGCGGGTGCTGGACGCGAGCGGGCTGACTCAGTCGGAGGCGGCGGCGCGGGCGGGGATGCAGCAGCCGAATGTGGCCAGGCTGCTGGACCCGCAGTACCACGGGCACAGTTTGTCCACGCTCCGACGGCTGGCCGAGGCGCTCGGGTATGACGTCGAGGTCAAGCTCGTTCCTCGACAGCAGGACCGGGCGAGCTGAACCAAACGAAAAAAGCCTCCTCCCCGCCACCGGCCGAAGCCAACGCAGGAAGGGGCAAGAGTTTAGGGTCAGCGGATGCCGAACACCGTCATACACGCGCTTGCCACTGTGCCCGAGCGGTTTGGATCCTTTGGTCGGTCCTGCAGCTCCATCACAAACGCATACTGCGGCAGTGCGTCGTAACTGTACTGCCGGCTAAGCCACTGCCCGTCCTGCCAGGGGAACGGTGTTTGAAAGTCCGTGCCGTAAAAGTCGAGGAGCGAGCGCTCCCCCTTAGCATCGCTCGATGCTCGGAAAGCGTAGGTGGTGATGTATTTGAACTTTGAGTTCGCCTTCTTCGGGTAGGCAATGGCAGCATTCGCGGCAGCGCGGGCCTTGCAGAATTCACTCTGCTCTACGGTCCAGTTCCGCTTGACGGCCAGGGCGTTCACAAGGGTGGCGGGCGTGTGGGCATTGGCGACGGGGATGGACACCTGGGCCGTGGCGGAGGCCAGCAGGGCAGGAGGGCGGTCAGGGCGTGTCGGGCAGGCATGGCCTCAGGCTACGTGAGGGGGAGGGAGCATGCTGCTGGATTCTCGCCTCCACAACAAAAAAGCCCCCACCGTCCATGCCGAAGCACAGGAGTGGGGGTGAAGGCACACGACAAGCTATAAAAGCTCCTCTTCCCCCAGTAAAGCGCGCACCTCAGCCCGTCGTTGCTTGCCCTGCTCCGTGATCTGGTACGCCCTTAACATACTCGCGCTCAGGGTCGTCAAGCCATCCGTGACCAGGTAGCGGGCTTCACCCCTTGCACTGTTGTGCTTCACATCCTCGGGCAAGAGGGTCAGCCAGTCTCTCAGGCGAATGGGTTCATCCGGCATGACGGCAATCAGATGGTCAATGATCCGAAGTCTTCCCTTAGGGTGCAGTGCCATCCGCATAACTTTAACGATTTTCGAATGTCCCCTCCCACAACTGGCTGAAGTCAGCGCAGGAAGGGGCGAGATGGTGGGGAGGCCGCCTAAGTCCAAGTTTGCTTCGGCGTGGGATACAGCAGGCGTCCCATGCTCCGCAACTTCCGGTGCCTTATCCACGCCGTCTGGACAAACCGGTGAGGCAACCGCCGCACACTCGACCACACCCGCGCTTCCTCCGGCGTGAACGTGATTGGCCTTGGATCTGCCTGCACATACACCAGCGTCTCCCTCTTCCCCTGCGCCAATCGCGTCCGGATGGTCTCACAGCCCGTCAACACCACCGTCTGCCAGCCTGCCGACGTGTGCAGGTGGGTGATCGCAGGCACAGCATCCTCCGGTTTCGGTGTCTTGTTCTGCTCCTGCAAAGTCAAGGTGAGCGCTGCTGTATCCGCCAGTTGAAACCCCTGACGCTCACGCGCTGCGTACGCCAGCGCCCCATCGAGTTTGGGAGCCGTCGCGTAGAGCGTCACTGGGCCATCTGCCGTGCGTACCTGATGTACCCGCTGCCCCCCTGGCGAACTTACCTGCGTGTCCTCCTCAATCCAACCGAACAGATCGCATAGGTGTCCGCGGTCGCTACGAATGGCCCACTCCGCTCCGTCCATGAGGCCTGGGAGAAAAACCGTAGGGTAAGGAAAGCCTGTGAGGTTCCACGTGGCCAACCGTTCATATGCCTCTTCCACGTGCGGACGCATGCAGGCCATCATGACCGTCAGATCAAACCCTTCCCCCGTTCGCGTTATTTGGTCTGAGGTGAACTTCAACCAGGGCTGATCCGCCTGATACACAACGGTGCGGCTCAGGCCGAGGCGGTGACGATGCGCGACACGGTGGCGACCGTCAATCAAAGGGGAAATCGCTGCGGGGCGGACCCGGTGGAAATCAGCGATCAGGGCAGCAACGTGCAGATCTTCTGGCAGAGGCTTCTTGCGGGACTGCAGTGCCTGACCAGGGAGCAGGGAGGCTGTGGGTTCGACGCGGTAACGGTCCCAGTGGCCTTCAAGGGCATCAAGGGAAGCGTACATGAGCGCGAGGGTGGCATGATGACCGCCCCGGAGGGTAGGCAGAGCGTTTGGGCTGAAGCTGGCCCCGAAGACGCCGCTGAACTGCCAGTTGCGTAAGGTCGGTTCCCCGCCTGGCATGAGGAACGACACAAGAGGAAGTGTGTCGGAAGGAGAGAAGGACAGCATCTTCATTCCAAGTTAATCTTTTGGACTGAACGCATTGTCACCGGACTTCCCGAAACGCCGAAACACAACGGCTCCCCGCTCTTCCGTGATATCAGCAAAGAGAGCCAAAAAAGTAGAGTGAAGTGCCGATGCACCTCACTCTGGGCTACAGGTGAGTGTAGCTTGCTGCACAATCTAACACATCAATACAGTCTTTTAGGCACCCAACTGCTGCTGCCCTTTCAGTACCGTAAGGAAGCCTTGTAGCTTCTTCTGGGAGATTGGGGCAGAAAGCTGTACCTGTCCTCGGGTGTTCTGCATGCTCATTCCATACGGTATGACCGCGCCGATCAGGAGGTGGGGGAAGTTCTGTAGGAGCAGGTCCAACAGTCCTTCGCCCACTCCTTTGGATAAGCCGAGGTGGACCAATACCAGGTCAGGTTGAGGGGACTTCCACCCACAGCCGTCGTGCTTCAGGAGGTTTAGGGCTTCCATTGGGGTCGCAACGACGTTTAAGACAGCTGGAAAGTCAAGTGCCTCGAACATGAGGCATAAGTGGAGGACCTCAGTGGGCTGATCATGGATCAAGAGTATATTGCTCATCTTACTCATTAATCCTGCTGTGCAGACGTTGAAAAGAGCAGAGAAGGGCTATCCAGGCGAGGAAAAGCAGGTAGGAACCTCATCTTAATACCAGCTTAATCTGGGAAAGCAAACTCTTTTGTCACTGCGTTTTCTAGTCGGTTACGCGGTAGAACCCCTGCCCCTTTCGTCCAGTTGGCTGAACCACCGCCGAAAAAGGGCAAAGTTTGGTGCGAATCGTCCGGGCCTCAGTTCTGCAACCGGGGCTTGATCCAGCTGACGTACGCCGCTTCCAGGCCGCGTACCAGCACACGCAGCGTCTGAGCCGTGAAGTAAGGCCGTACGAGGGCGGGCAGGTAAGGGCTGATGTACTGGCGCAGCAGCACGGCCAGCACCAGGATTACCAGTTCGCGGGCCGAGGTGCCCTTGATCTGAGGGAGCATTTGCCCGATCACCAGCGAGACGATGTTGCGCACTTCCGGGGCCAGGGAAAGCGCTTCGGCCATGCTGAGACGCCCGTTGTTGTGCACGTCGTTGATCGCTTGCCGGACCAGGGTGTCAATGCGAGGCAGCACGCCATCCAGTAGGGCGGCCAGCTCACCGTCATCCATGGGCGTCTCGATGGGTAGCGGTGGATTCAGGGACGGCATCTGGATAGGAGGTGGGGCGGAGGCGGTGCTCTGCGGCCTGACAGTGGGCGTGGGGACGGACTGAGGACGCAGGGTGGGCGTCTCGGTCTTGGTGATGGTGACGCCCTGTTCAGCGCGCCGGCGGAGGATCTCGGCAATGCGGGGATCTATAGGCATAAGGACCTCGGGAAAGGGCACAGCCCCCGCGCGGGGCAGGGGCCGGTGAAGGGATGGAATTGGAAGGTGACAAGGAGAATTACGGCTTCACAAAGGACATGACCAGCAACGTTGCGATGACAGCCACCATGGTGACCAGCGCCATCAAGAGCACATCGTTTTGCCCCAGCCGTCTCCAGTACTTCCGGGTCAGTCGCTTCACCGCGCTACCCTACTGAAGACCAATCAGCACGTGGGGTAAATTTGACCAGCTGCCTGAACTGGCTCGCTCCTCCGCCGTGGCTGGCCGCACGTGCAGGTCATACGTCGTCGGGTTCAGGTTGACCATCAGCCCCCGGTAGATCGCTCGGCCACTGAACGGCACCCACACGTCCGCCTGATCCAGCAGCGTCACGCGCGTACTGTTACCGTCCACCGCTCCTGTCGCCGCGACCGCTGCCTCATGCCCATCCGCGGGTTGCAGCCAGGCGCTCCCGTCCTTGCTCAGCAGCACGGCCACCCCGTCCGTCACTGTCCGGCCCACGCCCACCGGCTGCCCGTTCACGAACACCCGGCGCTTGATCGGCGTGGGGGAAACCGGCTTGAGCGGGGTGGCCGTCTTCGCCATCGCGTCCTGCCAAGTGGGCACCACCGTGCCTGGGAGAGGGTCACTCCACTGGAAGTGCATGCCGTCCGCATAGCTGCTCGTCCAGCGCCCACCCCAGGTCCAGCCGCACTCCTCCATGAGGCGCACGAAGTCCTTGTTGATCTGCATCCGCCCGAATGGCACTCCATACCCATTGGTGGCCGCGTCAAAGTCCACCGCTGCGGCCCACGAGTGGACGCTGAGCGGCCTGCCGGGCGTCCAGCCCATGTGCCGCGCCACGTAGCACCCGTTGTACTCGTGCAGGGTCTTCAGGAGGCCCCGCTGCTGAGCGAGCTGCATGGTGGCGATGAACACCGGGGCCACCTGGCGGTGCATGGTCAGGTGCTGCACCCGCCTACCGCTCGATGTCGGGAAGTCCGGGAACTGGGTCAGGTTGACCTGCACCAGGTGCGTCCCAGCCCAGGCAGGGTCTGGAATCACGGCCCCACGCTGCGTCGGGCTTTCCCGGTAAGAGAAGCGCCCCAGGGCGATGGGGAGATCCGCATCACTGGGGCGCGCCTGGATGGCTGCAGCAAAGTCAAAGCTCGTCATGAGGGACCTCCGGGCGGCGCTCGATCCGCACGCCCAGGTTCTTGAGTCGGTGCTCGAGGCCTCGCGCGTACATCGCGCTCTCGTGGGCGGCCAGCCGCACTTCCTCCTCACGGGCCTGGGAAGCCTCCAACTGTTCGCCTAAATCGTCCACCCGCTCGTACACGCTTGGGCGCATCCCCAGCGCGAACAGGTAGCCGGCAAAAGCAAGGTGGGCGCACAGCAGGGCCAGGGGAATCCCACTGACCTCCGGCGTGTACACCGCACGCACGATCTGCCCGACAGCGAAGCAGGCGATCAGCAGGCAGATGATCGTGTGCCACCAGGGGTGTCCCCGAATGCCCAGCGCCACGATGAGGGCGAGGCCCGTCAAGCCCGCACGGAAGTAGAGGGCGTTCTGCTCGTCCAGCACAGTGGTCCCCGCCAGCGCCGCCACGTCCACAGGGGTCTCGAAGACGATCAGGGTGCTCAGGCCGACGAGAATGGCCACGACGGTATGCCACCAGCGCCAACGGGCGGGGTGAGGACGTTGCGGGAGAACCCGGGGCTGGAGGGGGAGGGCCGTCTTACGGCGTTGTGTTGCCATTGTCACCACCTCCTGCACCCGGCGAGGGAACGGGAGCTGTGGGGGGAGGCGTCGCGGGGTCCTGTGGTGGAGGGGAGACCTGCGGCGGGTCGGGTTCCCGGGGCTGGACCTCGATGCGGAAGCCGAGCTTCTTCTCGCTGAAGAACCCGATGGCGGCAGCGATGCCCGCTGGAATCCATTTGCCGAGCAGGGGGCCCACGGCGGCTCCCCCGATGGCAAGCATGGCCTGCTTGCCAGGGCCACGCAGGCCGGGCCACACCTCAGGAGCGGCCGTGGCGAATCCCACTCCCCCGACCAGCCCGCCCACCAGGGTTTCCAGGATGACGACCCACCAGGGTGTGGGCACCTGGCCTTTCTTCAGTTCCCATCGGTGGCGCGAGGGGAGAAGCGTGAGGCTGAACACCAGTGCCCAGATGAAGGCCGTCCAGTCCACACCTGTGAGCAGGGGACTGGAGGAATGCGGGGGCGGGGCAGTCGTGGTCTGCATGCGTGCACCTCATGGGCTACCGTCCCCCCAAAGGGGCTTGCGTGACTTCGTACTGTTTCCCGCTCGCCGCCAACCAGTACACAGTCCAACCCGGCGTGGTAATGGCCGTGGATGGCGAGTTGGGGATGTACCGGACCGGGTCGTCGGGCGTCAGCGTGTAATACCCACGCTCAGGGAGTGTGCGGCCACTCGTGTTGGCCAGGCGGATGCGCGCCTCGCCATCGTCTGGGCACCCGGGCCTGAGGGTGATGATGATGCGGCGAAACCGTTCCTCTGGGGGCGTGAAGGGCGGCCAGACGGAGGGTTGGTAGGCGGCGGTCACGCGGCAGAGGACGGGTGGGGGTCTCGAAGCGGGCAGGTCGGCGAGGGCCAGTGGGAACAGCACCAGGGTCAGGGCGAGCACGCTCAGCAGGAAGGCGTTCAGGGTCCGTTTCATGAACCTCCCTTCCCAGCCGAAAGGAAGCCCGCCAGCGGGCTGGAGCGCTGACGGGAGCAAGAGAGTTATTTACTGCAGTCCGAGCAGTCGCCGGATCAGTCCGAGTAAGCCGCGTCTCGGACGGGCGTCACCGGCGCTGAACAAGCCGGACCACATGCTGATCTTGCCGTCGGGCGCGGGAGGTGGAGTGGGGGTGGACGGGGGGTTCGTGTCGCTCATAGAAAACTCCTACCCGGCCAATGAAAGACCCGCCCAGGGCCGGGGCCTAAGCGGGAGGGAGAATGGGGCTGGACTAGCGCAGAAGGAAAGGCAGCATTGCCAAGGTAATGAGGAGGGCGACAAGGATCACAAGGGAAAGGGCGAAGCCTTCGCTCTGCTCAATTCGCCGAAGGAGCCAGAAAGCAATACGCTTCACAGCCTTAGTTTAGTAAATCTTACTTTTACATAAATATATCCTTTATATTTAAAGATAAGTAAACCAATTCAATGTAGGCACCCCGTTTAGATTTAGGAAGTGAATGTGTTCCACCACGGAGACCAAGTCGTTCTAGAAGAAGGCGAGCAGGAGGTTCGCCTCGTTCGTTGCGTAGATCGGTATACCCACATAGCGAACTACAAGACGTGGCCTGTAGAGGAACACGTGGAAATCTGGGAAACAGCGGCCGGTGTGGCATACCGTCTCAGCGTTCGCAAGGGACCGGGGAGTTCTTGGCACGCGAACCTTTGGGGCTGAACATTGGGGTAGCGTGTCTCCTTCTCCCGACAAACAAGACCCCGCCAGCGGCCGGAGCACTGCTGGGAGCGAGAGAGTTATTTACTGCAGTCCGAGCAGTCGCCGGATCCGTCCGAGCAGACCGGACCACATGCTGATCTTGCCGTCGGGCGCGGTGGGCGGAGTGGGAGGGGTGGCTGGGGGGTTCGTGTCGCTCATGGCAGCTCCTCCCCGGCCAAAGAAAGACCCGCCAGCGGGTCGGGGCGCTGGCGGAGCAACAAGGGGATGGCGTGGTGAACCTGAAAACGAAATCAGATACACAACATTACGTCGGGCTGAAATTCATGCCCCACGCTGAGCCATGAACGTCACCAGGTACAGCGAGTCCGGCGTCGAGCTGGAGGTGAACGGAGAAACACTCCGAGCGACCCGCCGGGTTGACCGCTATGTAGAACCGGGAAAATGGCTCAGGCCTTCGGAATACGTCGAGATCTGGTGCCTCGAAGACGGCCGGGAAGTACGCATCAGTTGCATGGGCAACGCACAAACCTGGACCGCCCGCTATCGGTAACCCTCCCGCCTCCGAACAGCGGGGTGGGGATCAGCGCATGAGCAACTGCATGAGTATCAGGGTGGCCAAGACGACGGCGACCGTCAGGAGGGTCATCCAAAAGGCATCATTCCGTCCGAGCCGCCAGCGGAATTTGCGGAACAAGCGCTTCACGCCAAGAGTGTAGGCACCGTTCTTCAGCTGCTCTCCATGCTTGTTCACCCTGCCTCTTCTCCCGGTCGGTTCTGGCAACTTAACCTCAAGGGGCCGGAGTCGCTCAGCAGGGGGTTTGATTCTCAAACCGCCTGCTGCAATACCTCTTGCCAGAGAAGCAGTGCTGTGGTTTGGTTGCTTCGTCTCAGGGCAGCGGGAGTGGTCGTTCGGGTCTGGCGGTGAAGGTTCGATACGCGGGCGTGCAGGGCGAGGAATTCCTGCGTTCGCCGTCGTCGTTTGAAGCCGAGCTGAGTACGTTCCTGCTGCCGGGTGGGGCGATGCGACTGTTCCACAATGGTGTTACAGCGGGCGGTGGACACGACCCGAATGTGCTCCACAACGTGGAGCACGGGAAGTTCTCTTAGGACCGCCCCATAGCTCCACAGCTTGTCGGTGTGGATGACCTTCGGCACGTTGTGTTGCCCCAACAGGCGGACAAAAAAAGACTTGGCCGCCTCGGTATCTCGGTGTTCCTGAAGAAGGAGGACGAGCACGTTGCCGTGCTCGTCCACCGCTCGCCACAACCAGTGCTTCACCCCAGCAATCTGGACGCACCTTTCATCCAGATGCCACCGGGAACCCCATCGGGGTTCCCGGTGGCGCAGTTCCTCCGTGAGGAGGGGAGCGAATTTAATGTTCCACTGGCGCAGAGTCTCGTGGCTAACCCGAATACCGCGTTCGTGGAGCAGTTCCTGAACGTCACGCTGACTGAGGAGGAAGCGGTGGTAGAGCCACAGGGCGTAACCGATGACGCTCAGGGGAAAACGGTGGCGGTAGGGCTTCCGGTCAGTCACAGCCCACCAGCCTACCGGCGTTCAGTTGCCAGAACCCTCAGGGCTTCTCCGAACGCTCTGGCCTGGGCCCAGGCTGGGTCATGTTGAGTTCTGCTGGCAAGGCGGAAGACTACGGACGCCGCTCGTGCAAGCGGGGACACGCGCTGAGGCGCGTCCGGTCATCCCCCGTTCAGGAATCCCAGCAGTGCCGCAGCAAGTTCCTCAGGCACCTCCTCCGCCAGGTGGTGCCCAGACCTGAGTCCATGGCCGCGTAGATCTGCCGCCCATGGACGCCAAATCGAGAGGATATCGGCGTACAGTTCCTCCTCATCGTCAAAGAGCGGCCAGAGGACCAACGTGGGACAGCGCAGGGAGCGCCCGGCCTCACGGTCGGCGGCATCGTGCTCTCGATCAATCCCCAGGCCTGCCCGGTAATCCTCCAGCATGGCGTGAACGGTGGCCGGGTCGTGGACGGCAGCGTAGTAGTCGGCGTAATTCTCCGCACCCATTTGCACCCGTTTCTCCGGGGAGTTCCCGTACCAGGCGTCAGGGTCGGCCAGGATGGCGCGCTCGGGTTTCTTAGGCTGCCCAAAGAAGAACCAATGCCACCACAGCCGGGCGAAGCGTTCGTTCGCCCGTTCCAGCGCCTCTCCAATGGGAACGAGGCCCAGGAACGCCAGATGCGAGACCTGCTCGGGGTGGTCCATCGCCAGGCGAAAGGCCACGTAGGAACCCCGGTCATGGCCCACAACGGCGAAGCGCCTGTGGCCCAAGTGGGCCATCAGCGCCACCATGTCGTCCGCCAGCGCACGCTTGGCCATGCCTCCATGATCGTCAGTGTCTGCGGGCTTCGAGGACTGCCCATAACCACGCAGATCCGGGCAGACGACCGTGTGGTGTTCTGCCAGGAGGGGCGCGACCCGGTACCAGGTGGTGTGGGTACGAGGATGGCCGTGGAGCAGCAGAACGGGCGGACCAGACCCACCGTGCCTCACCCGCAAAGTGGCGTCGGGCAGTTCAACCCTTTCCAACGTGAACTCCTCAAACATAGAGACCCCCAACACGGCTGACCGTACCATTCCTGCCCCCCTTTATCCGGGAGCCATCGGGTGAACCGCACTGAAACGAGCCGTACTTTGAACCCTGAGCACAGAGAGATGTATTGGGAGACGGCAGGCTTTCCGAAGGGTAGACTCAGGTTTTGCACCTGAATCGGTAGCGAAAGTGCGCTCTCAGACGCGAGAACGGGTGTGTGAACGACCTCAAGCTCGGCGGGGAGCGCGCCCTCCTTCTGGCAGACGCGCTTCTCTCTGTTCCAGCCAGTCCGTATCAACAGCGCAGCCTCCAGGCTGCGCTGGGTTTGTTTCTCGACCCAGGGACGAAGACCGCGCTCCACCGTGCTGAGACGGTCAGCGCAAGTGCGCTGAGTCGCCTACTGAACGTCTATGGGTGGAACACAGGGGCGTGCTGGGACCTGTTGTGTCAAGCGCAGTGGGGGACACGCTCCTCCTGGCAGCACGTCGGAGAAGCGGCCCTCACGGCATTGCCCAGTGGAAGTACATCACAGCGAGGGCGGTACTGGGAAGCGTCACCACAAAAGCCAGGACAGCTCCACCATTACCCCGCGTATGGCGCAGGCACCATAAACTCCAACCAGTCATCCAGGTCGGAATGCAGGCCAGACCGAGCAGGAACCACTGCACCGGCTTGTACGCCGCTTGAGGTGTGTCCACACTGCCCATCCCCACGAGGAGAGTCCAGATGCCGGCAGGAAGGAGAGCGGACACCAGTGCGATCCGCAAGGGCAGTACCTCATTTCGGACCGCGGATGCAAGCTTTTTCTCGATCAGCACCACACTCCACACTGGCCCGCCCAGGATGACGAGGCACAGCAGCGGGAGCGAGAAGAGAGTGATCATGCGGCGAGGGTACTGCTCCTGGCAATTCTTTCGTAGACCCACCACAGCCCGACAAGCGGTCTGTTTGGAAATCAAGCGGGGCTGCCCTTCCCATCACGCTTCCACTTGGGCTGAGGTTTCCCGCTCTGCCTGGACCCGCGTGGATTTCCCAGCCAAGGGCCTGCGCTCAGGAATGTCCGTTTTTCATGGGGTGCATCGCATGTGGCGAGTAAAATGTGGTCAGGAGGGCCAAGGCCATGACCACGATGGAGGAACACATCCGCGCCGCCCGCGAGGCCGCCATGCAGGAGCATGAAGCCACCGAAAAACGCCGGAAGATCGTCCGGTCTGTCGCCCACAGCAGCGCGATGGAAGGGCTGCCCCTCGATGCCGAAACCCTGCGCTTGCTCGATCAGTACGCCGACGGCACGATGACCACCGAACAACTGCGGGAAATCGTCCTCGCCCAATACCGCCGCTGAACGTGGCTGGCCTCGATCCATACACCGACGACCAAGGCGTCATGAAGAACCGTCTCGGCATCACGGATGCCGGGACGCTTTCACAGGCCGAGTGTCAACTGGCCTCCATCCGGGCCATTGAGATCAAGGACTTCAGAAAGGCAGGCAGATTCGACTCGCAATATTGGACTGTAAAGTGCTCCTAGAAATAACGCACGCCGTTTAGGGCTTGAGGCTGGGGTAGCCGAGTAGGACGGAGACGAGGAAAAATGGAGACGGTATGTGCAGATACCGTCTCCATCATAGTTTAGGTCGTCGTGCGGTGATTCGTCAGCTCCACCGTTGGGCGAAGCGGCACTTCAGCGATCTGAAGCGATTTAAGCATCAGAAGCTGACGGATGCCCTGCTCGTGGCCCTCTTGCTCGCTCGCTTCGTGTTCAAGCAGCCGTATCGCTCGATCTGGTGGAACATGTTGAGGGAAGACCGCGTCGGTCTTCCCTCCTACACCCAGGCGTACATGCGAAGCGTGCGTCTGCTGGAACGCCTCGAAGCCTTGGTCAGCCCCGCCAAACGCTGTGCAGAAGTGATCATTGACTCCATGCCGCTCCCGGTGTGTCGCCCGAAACGAGGCAAGCGGTGCAAGTTCCCGGGAGCGAAATGGGGGTTTGGGACCCAGGGCGACGTGTACGGGTACAAGCTGCATGCCTGGGTGACACCCGCAGGGGAGATCGTCCAGTCCCTCCTCAAACCCGCCAATCTTCACGACACCACCGTCAGCTATGAGTTGAACCGGAGGTGGCCTGAGTTCGGCGGGCCAAAGATCATTGGGGACAAGGGCTATTGCTGCCTGGGCTACCTGTTCCCACCCAAGAAAAACACCCGCTATGACAACGGGTGGCGGCAAGACCGCCACCCAAAGCTCCGCAAACGCATTGAAACCGTCTTTTCACAATTGGTCGAAGCTCAAATTCGCTCCGTTCAGACCAAAACACTTCCCTCTCTCCGGCTCCGCGTCGTCCTGGCCGTCCTCGCCCATAACCTCGCTCAGCCCTAAACGGCGTAACGCGTTGAACGAGGTGATTATTGGCTTGAACCGCCGTCTGGGTTCCCGATTCCAGCCCGGGGTCGTGAAGTTGCGCTGGGCTCTAGGCCAAAGGCCCGCACAACGCCGAGAATCCCCTCAGGTGTTGTACTCTCCCTATTTACGGCACCCTCATTCCAGCACGCCCCAGCGGGCCTGGCAGGAGCACACCATTATGGGTAAGAAACGCGACATTCCCACCTACGAGCAGACCCATCCCCCTCACCTTGCTACCACCGACGCTTTGGCTGATGAAGGCCTCAAGGCTACCCGGGACCAGCTTCCCGCTGCGCTCCTGAAATACAAGGGCGAGGACTTCGAACGCCTCAGCGCTCTGTATGAACGCGCGCTCTGCGTCCCCATCGAGCAGAAACCCGAGACGCCATAACCGGCCTTGGCCTCCCCCACTCCGCCCACCTCATCTTCACCAGCTGAGCCGTCCTCTACGAGCACAGCTGAGCAATTGCTGGACCTGGGTGCTGTCACGACCGCGCGGCACCAAAGCACTCTTCCTCTGCGCGCCCTATCTTGCGCAGACGCTGGGCTTCGTGCCTTTTGCCCTCGGCATCGTCCACTGACGTCATTGAGACGGTGGGTGAACGGCGATGCATCATGCACCTCCGCGCTCAGCTATTCCTATTCCCAACTTACTTCTCCATCAGCCCAATAGAATCAGATCCCCAAAAGAAGTGTATTCAGACTTCGACTTGGTTCTGAGCGTCCTTCCGGCGGCGCTTCGCTTCGTACATCCGTACGTCTGCCAACTTCACCACATCTGCTGAACGCTCCACAGCCGAACTCTGGGCCACACCAACGCTCGCCCCAATGCGGCTGATCGCGCCCTGTTGCGCAGCGGGCACAGCGACGTCCACCATCTCGTACACGTCCTCTTCCTCAACCACCTCCGGGAGGAGCAGTACAAACTCATCGCCTCCCAGTCGATAGACCTCACCCTGGTCACCCACTTCAACCTTCAGCGCTTGCGCAAACAGACGGAGCACCTTGTCACCTTGCGCGTGGCCCTCAGTGTCGTTCAGCGCTTTAAAGCCGTCCAAATCCATCAGGGCAAGCGTGTAGTTCGCTCCTGAGGCTTCCAACTGCTCCAGATCCTCATCCAAGGCTCGACGGTTGAGGGCTCTCGTGAGGGCATCCTGCCTCGCAGCCTGGGCGGCGGCCTGAAGAGCCGCCCGTTCATTCAACGCCGCCCGCACACTTCGTCCTGCGGCTTCCAACAACACGCGGTCACTCCCCCGCCAGGGGAGTTCCCGCTCCTGCCCGACCCGCAGGGTGAGCATCAGGAGGGTCTTGCCTTCCCAGGTGCCCAAAGGAACCCAGGCCGCCGCTTGCAGTCCTGCCTCAACCACAGCAGGGAGCGCATCAGGATGGTCCCGGTAGGTATCCAGATAGAACGGCGTGTTCAGCCCCTCCATGATGTGTGTGACGCTCTGTTTCGCCGTATTGAGGCGCTCAGCCAGGTTGAACAACACTGGATGAAGATCTGGCTGCCCGTACACCCGCTGCGTATGCGGTTGACCGTTCTCAAAAGTAATGAGTCCCGTCCAGTCCGCCTGGATGGCCTGCCCGATCAGGGTCGCCGCTTCCCGCACCGCTTCTTCCAGGGTGAGAGGTAAGTCCATCAGGTCGTGAACCGCTTGCAGTGTTCTGGCATGCTCCAGTCTCTGGCGAAGATCCTCCGCCTGCTCCACTTGAGCACTCATTTGGGATTGCATCCGCTGAAGATGACTGCGCAATTCCAATTCATTGACCGCCATTGCCGCGAGGTCCTGAAGCGCGCGGAGGTCTTCTTCCTCTAGGGGGTGCGGTTTGTTATCCGTAATGCACAATGTTCCGATGCGGTGACCGCGGGGCGTGATCAGGGGAGCACCGGCGTACATGCGGATGTGCGGCTCGCCCGTCACCATGGGATTGTGCATGAACCGTGGATCGGAGGAGGCGTCCGGCACGACGAAGGGGGCGTCTCCCAGGATGGTCCACGCACAAAAGGAGTACTCGCGCGGCGCTTCTGAATCATCCAGCCCGACCATGGCTTTCCCCCATTGACGGTCGACATCCACGAAGTTGACGACGGCCACGGGAACGCGGAGGAACCGGGCTGCCAGGCGGGTCACCCGGTCAAAAACCTCTTCGCGGGCTGTGTCGAGGATGTGGTACTGCGCCAGGTCCAGCAGTCGTGCTGCTTCGTCAGGCGGAACGGGCGCTCCAAGCATGGTCCAAGTGTAGGAAAATCCACTTACATTCCTCGTGCTTGTGTATGCACCAAGCCCAGGGCAAGCGGTCGTAACACTCTCATAAGCTGACCGCCCACAAGATACGCAGACTGAAGTCCCGGCTTCCTACCAGGAACGTTGGCGTCCGCCTCGTTGACTTGCGAGAATCTCACGAGGAGAGGCGGAACGACTGAGCTGATGGTTGTTAGGAGGTGAGCCGGACCAGTTCACGCAGCAGATCCTTCACAGTCACGATGCCAGTCAAATGACCGTGTTTGTTGACCACGAGCAACGCGCTGATGTGGCGCCTCAACAGATGCGCGGCCGCCTGCGAGATGGAAGTTTCCTCATCGACCGTGATCACCTCGCGGGTCATGACGTCTCTGACTTTGATCGTCCCTACGTTTTGGATGAGCTCCCCGCGGGATAACGCAGGCACGTCAGACGGCCATGCCTCCTTCAGGTCACGGTCACTCAACATTCCCACCAAACGTCCGCTTTCGAGTACAGGCAGGTGGCGGCATTGACCCTGCCGCATTTTCATTAGTGCAATGGGTAGAGGTTCACCTGGACCAATGGTATGCAAGGAAGCCGACATGATTTTCCGAACAGACGTCAAGTGGCTTCACCTCCTTTCATTCAGCGCTGCTAAAGGTGTCACCTGCGTCGGCTGATAACCCATGGCAAAAAGATACTGAGCGTTCAGTGCCAGCGGGTAATTCTGCCAGAGCGAAAACCCTTTATTCTCGCTGCACCTTGCCTTTGCCTGGACTCACTTTCCCTGCCAGGGGGCGGTGCACGGCGCTAACCACACATGGTTTCCCTGGGCCGTGGACTCCTTATCCCGCCCAATTCAGCGCGCATTCTCGAACACCTTGGACTCAGCCGCGTTCTCCAGGAGGACGTCGCCCTGAAGGACATGCAAATCCTGGATGCGAGCGGGAAGCTGCTTTATCACCGTGATCAACGGGAAGTCGAGCAACGGTACGGCCGGCCCCTTGTTGGCGTGGCCAGGGTACGGTGTAAAGCGGTTCTGGCCCAAAGTCTTTCAGTAGGGACCATCCTGCCCCGGCACCGTTTGGATACTTGCACTTCCTTCCGCACCCTGCTGGACGGTCTCACGCAACTGGAGCTGGAACCGCAACAGTCTATCACACGGGAGGATCACCTCCCCTTTCCCGGTATACGCGCACAGTTCGGCCAGGTGAGCGTATGACCCTGTGGCCCACGTCAGAAGGCAGCCTCTTTGATCGTGTCGGCGAGAAGCGGATGCGGCGGGTGCTGTGGGCTTTTTACTGGGTGGCAACGGCAGATACGCTTCTCGGACCCGTGTTCATAGGGAAGGTCGGTCCCTTTCCACACAGAGGCTGGCCAGTGCATATCGCCCGGCTGGAGGGCTTCCGGTGGGCGGTCATGGGCGGACCAGGTGCCTACCGGGGACAGCCTGGCCCAGCACATACGGGCCTGGGCATCATCCCACCACACTTTGATCGCTGGCGCTGTGGAAGGACACGCTCTCGGCAGAAGCGGAGGCGCTGCTCGCCCTGGCAGGCCGAATGCATCCCAACCTCGAACGCTTCGCCCATCTCTCTCCAAATCACTCCGCCCCGAAAGACGCCGCCTTACCAAAGACTTCCTCCGAACCCCTGTGCAGGAGGACCCTTCTCATGACAGCTGATCCCGCCCGCCCTGCTGTTCGAGTACCAAGCGGGCGAGGGCTTACCTCTCCATACCCATGCCGGACAGGCGGCGGCGGTTGCCGTCCTGGATGGACGCCTGGGCTTAAGCTTGGACGACCAGGCATTTGAACTCCCTGCAGGCCATGTCACCCGGGTCCAGACGGACGGCTTCTTCTCCAGCCAAGCGCTGGAGGACGGCACGCGGGTACCCGTGACGCTGCTCGATCTCAGTTGATCCTTTCCCCACCCCCGCGTTTCCGCTGATGTTGACCCCCGGCTCAGACTGCCCTCGTCAAGGCCACCGTTCCCGCGCTCGAAGCGCATGGGGAGAGCGTTACCCAGCACTTCTACGCCTCCATGTTCACGGCACACCCGGAACTGCTGAACATCTTCAATCCTGCCAATCAGAAAACTGGACGGCAGGCCCGCAGCCTCGCGATCGTCTTTGGGGCGCGGCTTAGGACAATCCATAGCCAACGGTCACTCGTAGTCTTCAATGCACCACTCGTCGTGCCAGTCGAAGTACGCCATATCGCCGTCAAACCGGACGGGCAGCCACACGTAACCCGCTGCCGACGTGTCGGGCGCCGCGAAAATCTCGGGAGTTTCCCGTTCGTAGCGCTCGAAGTGCTCGCGGGGGTGGTCACTGGCGAACGCCGTTTCAAACATGCCGGCGGCTTTGCGGGCGTCCACGTCCCGGTCACCCAGCCAGCGGTCCGCCAGGGCAATGTAGAGGTCTTTCTTGTGCGGGTGGTTGAATACCGAGCAGATCTGTGACCGGTAGGATGTGCGACTGTCGTCGTCCGGGTGGGGATCGCCCAGCACCGTCCAGGGGCCGTGGTAGGTCTTGGCAACCGCGACTTCGGACGCGTTCGGGAAGTACCCGGTGGTGCCGGACGTGAACAGGTAATGCAGGGGCCCGCGGCGGAAGTAGGCTGGCGCTTCACGCACGAAGGGTGGATGAGGATGCGGGAAGTGCGTGGAGTAGTACCCCGTCACGTTGGTGTAGTCCTCCGTGAGGTCCGCGCAGATCATCTCGCTGTGCACCCGCTCAAAGTAGTAGTAGCCTTTGCCATCCACTGGATCGACGGCCAAGTCAAAATCGCCAGCGCTCATGCCGAGTGGGCGCAGATTGGTGCGCACCATCCGGTAGGGGCCGAGGAGCGAGTCAGCGACCAGCACGGTCGATTTCTGTGTGTCGTCCGGGTGCATCACCTTGAGCCAGCAGACGTACTGGCGGGTGAAGCAGTGGCGCAACTGTGGGTGCTTGACGGCCTGGCGCAGGCAGCCTGAACCGGACAGCAGATTCGTACGTGACTCCGCCTGTTTAGGTTGTGGAATTGGTACTCAACCTTGAAAGGGCAGGTGACCTGAACTTCAGTCCACCTGCTGTACCACTTCCTGATACGTCTGGAAAGCAGTTTGTTGGTCGTGCCAGCAGCGAGTGAGAACAGTGGAACGGGAGCGATTATGCAGGTTTACCAAACAGCCATGGGTGAGTGGTTTCCCGAGCTCAGGGATGTAGAGAGGAACTTCGACCACGACAGGTTTTCGCTTTCTCATCATTTAGGAGTCTTAACGCCTACACTTGTGACAAGTGACCCACTGGTCGCCATGGGCCCAGGAGGGGCAATTTTCCGTCTCCCAGCAGCGGGCCCTCTACTCCCGCGCTTTCAGACCTTCACGGACTACCCCGTGACCAGAGCTCCATTTTACCCAGTGATATTATTGAATATAAAGAAGCGTTAAATTTTCTAATATGCTGCCAAAATCCCCGAGTGCGTTTCGGATTCTTGATCACCTCATATCGACCCTGCCGGACACACCTATCCGTCTGAGTGACTGGCTCAGCCTCCTCCCTGAAGGTGTGAACATCAGAAGTGCGTCGACCGAAGCTATTTCCGCTGTTTCTGAGCGTTTGGCCGTCCGTCGGCCTGGGGCGAGGGGGTATTACGTCATCACGGAGAAGGGGCGACAAAGACGTGCTGAGCTACACGCCCTCTTGGAGGGGATGGAGAGTGGTCAAGACCGATCCTCTCCAAGCAGATGGTAAGCGGTACATGCTGGGCACTGATCCCCAGAAACTTGCGCTCAACGAATTGCCCTATCTTGCCTGCACGTGTGAGGCGCTTTTACTCGTTACGGTCTCGCCACTCGAGTTCTTCCTGAATCACTCGGCGCTCCATCTCTTCGGAAGCCAGGCAGATGACTATGGTCGTCTCTTTGAAGGTAAGGCGAATGGCTCTGTCTGGGAGTGCTTAAGCTGTGCTTGAATTCTGGCTCTGGTCCTTGTCCGGCCGCCTCAAACAGAGGCCGCCATACCGGGTTGTTGGGGCACGGGATACAGCAAGCGGCCCATCCCTCGGAGGCTCCTGTGCCTTGCCCAGGCCTCCTGGGCGAAACGGTACGGGAGTCGCCTCGCCTTGGACCAGGTCCGCGCTTCCTCTGGGGTGAACAGGATCGTCCGAGGGTCCTCCTGCACATACACCAACGTATCGGTCTGCCCCTGATTCCACCTTGCCCGGAGGGTCTCGCACCCCGTTAACACCACTGTTTGAGGTCCAGCCGAGGTATTCAAACAGGTGATCGCCGGTACAGGTGCTTCTGGCTTTGGCGTCTTGGCTTGGCCCTGAAGGGTGGACACGAGCGCTGATGTGTCGGCCCACTGAAAGCCTTTGGTCCTGCGCTGGGCCATCTCCAGAGACCCGTCCAGATCAGGGGCGGTCGCGTACAGCGTCACAGGCCCTTCGTTCGTCTTGACCTGATGGACCCGTTGCTGTCCAGGATAGGGCTGCCTCGTCCCCTCATCGATCCACCCGAAGGGGTGGCAGAGGTCGCCACGGTCACACCGAATGGCCCATTCCGGCTGGGTGAAGAGGTCCGGATGGAAGACCACCGGATAGGGGAAGCTCTTAAGATCCCACGCTGCAAGTCGGGCGTACGCTTCCTCGACGTACGGACGCATTCGGAGCAGAACGCTACTCAGGTCCTGCTGCTTTCCCGTCCGCTTGACCTCTTCGGGTCGAAAGCCCAACCAGGGCTGGTCAGCTTGATAGATGACAGTGTTCTTCAGCCCCAACTGCTGACGGCGTGTCACCCGGTTGCGTCCGTCAATCAAGCTGGAGATGTGGGAGGACGCCGCTGCTGCGGCAGTAAGGGCAACCACGTGGAGATCTTCAGGAGCGGTTTGGGGTGCAGGGCGAGGGGCCTGACCCTGGAGGAGGGGCGCGGTGGGCACCACCGTGAAGGCGTCCCACTGCGCGTCCAGGGCAGCCAGGGAGGCGTACATCAGGGCAAGGGTGGCATTGTGACCCGCGTAGATGGGAGCGGGAGAACCTTCGGGCTGCACGACAGCACTAAACTGCCAGTCGCTCCTTACCTCTTCTCCCAGAGGCGTAAGGAAAGACGCCTGAGGCAGAGCAGTGGTGGAGGAAAAGGCAAACATCTTCATCTGATCTTAAAGTAAAACCGTGAGAAGACTTCTTCGTTTGCCCGTTCTGGAGGAAGGCAACTGTGGAATCGCTGGACTTGGTCGAGTACACGCCGCCGCTTGTCCCCGAGTTTGGACTGGGTGTGACCCGGCGATCAAAGCTGCGTAACGTTCTTTTTGATTGCCGACCCACTCGCGATCTGCCGGGTCACAGTCCCTGGTCCAACATACAGGCAGCTCCTGAGCAGCGCAACGGGATGAGGTAGGGTGAGGTCATCTCGGACGTGACCTGCCCGAATAGCGACCGTCTCGAAGCGCGCAGCCTCAAGTTGGAAGCACAGGTCGCCCACCTACGCCCGTATCTGGGGGCCGCGAGTCGTCCTCTCTTGCCCTTGGAGTTCAACGCTGCGGACTGATGGGTGAAGGTCGCGAGACCGGCAGACAGTGGGAACGGAGTTCTGCTGAACTTCACGAGGAGGCTGGGGGAGGACACCCGTAAACGTGTTGATGCGTCAAGCTTGAGGGGTAGAGGTAGTTCACTGCGGAGATGACGCTGACCCCCGGTGACCGGGACGAACGCCCCTAGCCCTCAGTCCATGAGGTGGTCCGAGCCGCCGATGGTGACCAGCTTCGGGGAACGTACGAAGAAGAAGAGTCGCTTTTGCCCGCCGTCTCCGTACTTCAGCGTGATGCCGTAGCCGCTGATGCTATAGGTGCCCGAGGTGCTGCTTTGGCTGAGTGTGGTGACGTTGGAGGTCGACCCGCTCGCCGAGCGCCCGCCCTTGAAAGTCCCCTGGGGCGTGAAGGTGTACGCGTTGGTCACCGCCACCACCACGTCGCCGCCGAGGGCGGTGTTGCCACCCCCCGAGATGGACGAGTAGGTGCCGCTGAGCTTGAGTCCAGCGGGCGCGGGCTTCAGGGTTTCTTGCACCTCGAAGGTGTCGGTGCTGCCGTCACCCCATTTGATCAGGAAGTTCTTGCCCTGTTTCGTCCACTTGCCCCACTTCTGCGGCTCCAGCTCACGCGAGAGCTTATAGTTGAAGCTGTTCGGGGCCCAGTAGGGATCGTTATACACGGTGCCGTCTTTCAGAAACAGCGAGGCGGGGTAGGTGGTGATCATCATGCCGCCCACGCCGGTGGAGTACGAGAGTTCACTGTAGACACCCTGAATCTGACTGTCCTTCAGGCCCTGTCCAGCGGCCACGAGAAACTTCTCGGCAGGCTGGTTTTTAAAGCGCCAGCCTACGTCGGCAGTGGACAGGGTGGATTTTTTCAGACCAGCGGCGGCAGCCGGGCTCAGCACCTGACAGTCTCTCAGGGTGATGTTCGTGGAGTCGTCGAAGTCGCTGACCGTGCCCACCACGGTTACGGTCTTGCCGCGCAGGTTGTCGAGCGCGCCGTCGACCAGCGTGTTGTAGCAGTACACGTCCCAGCGCACCTCGCGGCGCTCGTCTTCCTGCTCGAGCGAATCGAAGCGGGGGGCCACTTTCCCCGTCACGGCCACCCGCGCTCCAAGCGAGCGCAGCTTGTTCAGGACCGCTCCCTCCTTCGTCCGTGCGGACGCCCCTTTGGGTTGGGCGGCGAGCGTCTGACCAGCGAGGCTCGACAACTGCGCGACAGTGTAAACGGTGCCGGTGGCAGCTGTGCTCGCCGAGCCTGACGTTGCAGTGCCTTTGGCCGCTCCCGCCGCCGTATTTGCGCCCGTTCCCGCCTCGGGCTTGCCCGCAAGAATGGCGCCTAGGCCCGGTGCCTTGCCTTTGACGTCAAAGGCGTCACTCTGAAGCTGGTTCGGGAACAGGCCGCAGACCTGCGCGGGGGTGCCGAGCTTTTGAAACGTGGCGGTCAGGCCACTCACCTGGGCTTGAAGCTGTGTGCGCAGCTCGCCCTGGAGCTTGGCCCCGAGCAGTTTGCTCAGCTGGACCTCGAACCCGGTCAGGCCCTGCGCCTGGGCCCAGGCGGTGAAGGCCTGGCGGGTGCGTGTGGCGGTACCCGGGTCGTTCTGCACGCAGTAGTCGCGAAAGCCTTGCGCGGTCAGGTAGAGGGCGTAACCCGAGGCGAGGGTCTGCGCCTGCTGCTGCACGGAGGAGCTCTGCGCCTGCGCGGGGCACAGCAGTGCGGGGCCCAGCAGGGCCAGTAGGCGGCGAGAAAGAGACATGCCCCACCGTACTCCCCACTTTGCTCAATGTTGCTGGGCATTGGGTGAATGCTGCGTCGGTGAAGGCGCACTCAGCACGTAGACCTCTGATGGGCTGATCTTCCCTTTCCGGGATAATTTCAACGCTCATTAGACGCGGCCCAGATGTACGCCGCGCTGTACCAAGTCCGTCAGGAACGCTCCTGGATCGGCCGGTGTGAGGAAGTGCGCCTTGCCGCCCTCTTGCAGGATGACGCCTCCGTGCGTCGCCGACGAAGCTGCGAGGACGCCCTTGAGACCGTCGGCGTGAAACAGGTAGTACCCGGGTAGGCCCATGCCGCCCATCTTCAGGCCGAGATGCCCGGCAGTCTGCCAGGCGGTCATGCCGGCGTACGGTAGCCGCGTTTGCCCGGAGAGGCGCGTGATCACCAGGGCGTCCGGTTCAAGGTGGTAGGAGAGGCGGCGGGGTGCGAGCAGCATGCCCGCAAGCAGGAGCACAAGGGGAAGCAGGATGAAGAGGGGCGTGAAGTCGTGGCGCTGGCCTGTGGGGAGGAAGATTGGAATGAGACATGCGATCGCGGAGAGGCCCAGCACCACCCACATGTACCTGGGCGCGGACGCAGGAGCGAGGGGAATGGTGCTCATACCGTCATCGTGACAGCTTCAGAGGCAGAGGCGATGCATAGTCCTGCAGGGTCCCACTCAGGTGGAATCGCGCCTCAGGGTGGTACATGCGAACCGAACCCATCCAAGCTGTGGCCCACTGCATCTGTTCAAAGCACGCCATGACGTCTGTCGGCTCCAGCATCGATTGCACCTTGACCCAGCGACCTCCACCCACGCGTGATCAGAGATCCGGGCGGAAATGCTTGGCTTTTCTCGAAGAATCGGCGCGTAATTGCCAGTGGGCATGTCATCACGTCGTACGTGAACTCACAAACGCTGGTGGACGCCTGGTGTTGTTGAACAAAGGCCGCGGCCTGGCTCAGTCTCAGGATCCGGTCGTCATGAGGCTCGACCCAGTGCTCTACACTTCAGTCTGCTGAACGGCCCTGACAGGGAGCAGGCAACGGGTGTCCCCGTCGCCTGCTCCCTTCTCTCGCAACTCCTCATACGAATTCCGATTAGTTTGTTATACGAGGCCACCAATGGAAGAAGGTGAGCGAACGGATTTGCTCCCTCTGCTGTTCTAACCGACGACACTGCTTTGCAAGCAAGGCGGTCAGGGCTTCCAGGTTTTCGAAGTGACGATTCTTCAGCGGTGCATCTGTGAGGGCCCAAAGGCGTTCGGCGGGTTGCAACTCTGGGGAGTAGGGCGGCAAGAAGACGAGTTCAATGCCCGGTGGGCACTTCACCTGCGGGGTGGCATGCCACCCCGCACCATCGAGGACCAAGATGATCTCCCGGGTCTTTCCAGTCTGTGTGTCGTGGGCAAAGCGGTCCATCACCGCCTGGAAGGCCGCCGTATTGACCGTAGGCAACAGCCAGTATTGGCTCTCTCCCGTCTGTGGGCAGACGAACGCACAGACGTAGAGCCACTCATACCGGTGTTGGACACGCACGGTCGGGGCTTTGCCTCGCTCAGACCACTGCTTCCCCACCAGGGGCTTGAGCCCTACACGGTGTTCATCCATGCACCAGACTTCTACCGCTCGTCCAGTGCCTTCAGTACGCGCACCAGCTGCTTGGACCACGGCTGGGAGGACTTTTTTTTGAATCCTTCCTGAGTCGCCTGATCGGCCTCGACATGTCGAGGCCGGGGGACCTGGAGGCTGTATCCCACCGCGTCTAAAAACTCGTAACAGCGGCTCAGATGCACGTCCTTGTCCAATTCCTGCTTCACCCAACCCTGCACCCGTGCGCCATTCCACACACCGCCAGCCGCGGTGTCTGCCCGAATCGTCTGTGCCAGGAGGAGCACTTCAGCGTCGCTCAGCAGGGTCGGCGCGCCACTGTTGTGGTGTCGCCGATCTTTGAGCCCTGCCAGACCATGTTGATGGTACGCGTCGATGATTTTGTCTGCGCCTTGATAGGAGTAGCCCGTGAGCTTGAGCGCTTCGGCAGCGCTTTTCCCTTCTGCTAGGAACGCGAGGAGATGACTGCGTCGTCGTTCGACCGCGCAGGTACTCCGGCGGTAGATGCTCCAGAAGTCGTCGGCAGTGTGCTGGAAAGTGACCTTTCTGATCTCATTATTATAACAGATTATTCGGAATCCGTATCAGTTGGTCTTCGCGTCCGGGCACCTGTGCGCCTACAGGTAAAAGGAACTCCCCCAGAGATCATCCATCACTCCACAACGATCTTGGCAACCATATTGGTGTGGGGCAAGCAGTAGTACTCGAAAGTACCCTTCTTCGTAAAGGTGTAGGTCCACGCTTCTCCCTGGGCAATCATGGTCGGCGTTCCCTTCGCCTCGTTCGAGGAGTCAAAAGCTCGAGCTTTCGGATCGCCGCCCGGTAGGCCAGCTGTCACGCTGTGTCCAACCACATCTCGGTTGACCCATGCGACCTTGGTCCCCGCCTTCACATGCAGTTCCTTTTGATCAAAGCCAAAGTTGACGATGTTCACCACTTTGATGGGTGAGCCCTCAGGAAGGTGGTCATAGATATGGTTATGTGCCGGGCTGTCGTCGGCGTACTTCTCTGTAGGCGCCTTCGCTGCTTCAGCTCCTGCTCCGTGACTGTGCGCGTGCTCACCAATGTTCTGTACAGGCGTTCCAGCCGCACTCAGCGCCGGACCACCTTTGATCATGACGTGAATGCCCCCCGGGTAGAGGTCGTTGTTGGTGACGTCCTTGACGATGTGGTCATGGAAGGGAAAGTCCCCATCGCGTCCCTTGACCAGAACGTCAACGCGTTCCCCAGGCCCAATCAGGAGCGTATCTTGCTGTACGGGCTCAGACAGCGAGAAGCCGTCTTTGTCGAGAATCAGGAAACTGTTGCCGTGCATATGCAGGCTGTGCACCTCCTCGCCAAAATTGGCAATACGCATGAGGTCCGTCTGACCGTCTGGAATGGCGATGTCGGGAATCAGAGGGAACGACTTGCCATTCACCAGGAAGTAGTTGGGCTCGCTCTTATGCACGGGGGCAGTAGGGTTCTGGCGGCTGTCCCACTCGTCGAGGATCATGGCGTGCTCGTTCGTCCACAGCTTCTCCTTTGAATTCCTGGGCTCGACTACGATTGCGCCGTACATGCCCATGTCGGCGTGCAAGTACGTCTGAAAGTGACAGTGGTACCCGAAGGTCCCCGCTTCCGTGGCCACGAACTCGTATGTAGTCTCCTGACCAGGCAGCACCTCTGTCAGGCCGTCCATTTCCTGAGAAAGACGATCGATGCCGTGCAGGTAGAGGGTGTGAGGCTGGTCGTGCGTATTCTTGAAGTGAATAACGACATGATCACCCTGCTGTACGACCAAGGCAGGTCCGGGGACCGTGGGCTGCTGACCTGGGAAACCGAAGGCCCACTGCTCCACCTTCACCCCAGGCGCAATCTCCGCCTGGATCTTGTAAACCTCGATGGTGAATTCACGCCGTTCGCCGGTGGCTCGCTGCACAGGCAGCGTGTGGTTGTCCTGGACACACACGGTGGTCCTGACAATACCGAGCTGCTGGAGTTCGCTCGCACCGCAGACCTCACTCTCCTCCCCACAACTCCAGACATCAATGGTCTCGATGGTGCGGCGCAGACGGCCGAGATCCTGCGGTCCGGTGGGGTCTCGCCCCGAAGCTACATGGCCCTGATCACCATGGTCCGCCCAGGCGGCATGAAAAAGATTGAGGCGCGGCGGGGTCTGAAAGAGCAGAACGTGCCGGTGATGACTGCAACCGTGCGCATCAGCGAGGCTTTCCGCGACGCGACGAACGCGGCCGTCTTGGTGAAGGACCTGCGTACGGATATTGCTGGGAAGTGCTGGCGCGATTACGAGGCCGTGGCTGGGGAAGTGCTCGCCGCACCTTGGGGAGGGAGGGATACGGCTTCCCCCAGTCCCTCCGACGATGTTTCCGGTTCTTGGGGCACACCGGACGCGGCTGCGGGAGCCGCAGGCCCAACCAGGCGATTCTTCATGGCCACAGAATGGCTGAGGAGGGTGCTGTGCCGATATGGATGGCCGAGTGCGAATCGCAGTGATCCGGAATTGACCTTCAATGCCTCGCTCCTGGCCCTCCATGCAGACCGTACCCCTGCGTTGCAGGAATGCGTTCTTGACCTCACCGAGCAGCAGCGAAGCACTCCTCTTGAACATATGCGGGTCGTGGCCACCAGGTCACCCACAGGTGACCTGGTCATCATCGCGACAGATTTCGCCGTGTGGGAGACATGGAAGCTCTATAAGCTCCGCTGGACCATCGAATGTACCTTCAGTTCGCAAAAGATGCGGGGCTTCGATCTGGAGCGCACTGGAGTGAAAGACAAGAAGCGCCTCGAGCGCTTGTTCGGGCTGGTCACTCTGGCGTGGCTGAACTGCTTGCGAGTGGGGGTCTGGCGCCATGAGATCAAACCCATCCCCATTCTGGCTCATGGCCGCCGGGCCATGAGCCAGGTGCGGTACGGATCAGAACTTCTGCGCAACACGTTGCGCTGGGTCCCACACCAACTCAACGAAATCCTCGAAGTCTTGATAAGACCTTTTCCCTCGCTGGGATAGTAAAAAAGTGAAGTTGTCAGCTACTGAGCTGGACTACTTTCGACTTGTGAGTGATGTAGTTATCCAAGATCAGATGGACGTCCAAGTCCTCAGGAATGTTCTGGTGCACTTCCTCCAGGAAGGCCTTGAACTCCTCTGTGCGATGCCTGGGGTAACACTTCCCAATCACCGTTCCGGCCTTCGCGTCCACTGCTGCAAAGAGGGTGGTGGTGCCGTGACGCACATAGTCGTGCGCCTTTTTCTCGACTTCCCCGGGTTGCATGGGGAAGATTGTGCCGTTGCGCTCCAGCGCCTGTATTTGCGGCTTCTCGTCTACGCACAGCACCAGGACCCGAGTAGGAGGGCTCAAGTACAAACCTACGATGTCCCGTACCTTCTCAATGAATAACGGGTCCTTCGAGAGTTTGAAGGATTCGGACAGATGAGGACGCAACCCAAATGCTCGCCAGATGCGCAGCACTGCGCTCTGGCTCATTCCACTCGCCCGAGCCATGCTCCGTGTACTCCAGTGGGTTGCGTCTTCTGGCAGACTGTCCAACGTCAACTGAATCAGCTTCTCCACGTCTTGGTCCTGGATTTTCCGAGGTGTTCCACTTTTTGGGGCATCACTCAGGCCCGCAATCCGGTCCTGCACGAAGCGTTGTCGCCACGTCCGGACGGTATGACGACACACGCCGAGTTGCTGACCGACTTTGGTCAACGACGCATACGGTTGATCTGCACTCAAAAGGATGAGTTAAGCACGAGCCGCGAGACTTCGAGGTGTTTTGCGTCTACGCACGAGTTCGAGCAGACGTTGTCGCTCTTCGGGAGTCAGAACGATATGGGGTGGACGTGGGCTGCGGGCCATTGGATACCTCCGGCCCTGGCTTCCTCCTACCCCTTCAAACTGTCAACGTTTTTCTGAATCAGACCACCAGAACAACCGGTCCATGCCATTGTCTGGAAGGTTTTCGAGCAGTTCGATCACCGGCTCTCCCTTTCCACCTAAAGTCTGACGTAGTGCCCGCACCCAGCCCCTAGACTCCAGGCGCTCTCACGTGTTCTCTGGAGGAACAGCCTTGAAACGACTGCTCTGGTTTCCCCTGTTGCTTTCCTCGCTGGCCTGTGCCGCGCCCCTGACCCTGCAAGACACCCTGACCTTCGTGGGTCATCCCGGAGCAATGGCCTGGGGGACGCTGACGCCGGATGGACAGAGTGTGTTCTCGCAGGGAGGAAACACCCTCATCGAATGGGACGCGGAGACCGGTCAGCCCCGCCGGGTCCTTCAGCCACTGAATGGAAAGGACTTTGCCCCGGTCCGCCAGGATTTCTGGCGCAGCGATTCGCCCGATGGCGTGAGGGTCCTCGTGACCGAGAACACGGCGCGGCAGCCGGGCAGCTCTCACCTCTCCCTGCTCAACCTGCACAGCGGCAGGGTGGACGCCTCCTTCGAGGTTCAGGACGGCCCCCTCGGCCTGACCTGGGGCACAGGCCAGCGGGCAGTGGCTTTCGCAGACCGCGAAGACGGCAAAATCTGGTTCTGGCATGAGGGGATGGCGCAGCCGGATTGGCTGCAGGGGGGCACACGCTGGGAGTTTGGCCGGACGGCTTTTTCAGCTGACAACTCTGTGCTGTACGTGCTGGGTGAGGACCTCTCGGCCTATGACAGCACCAGTGGCAAGGCGCTCTGGACACTGGCCGCTGGGGACCTGAGGGGCCGGGACGGGCGACCAGTGCGGGCCTGGAGAAAAGAATTCGGTGACCCGGTGTTCGTCAGCAGTCCCTTCAGCCCGCGCCTGCTGGTGCAGACTTCGGACGGTCTGGCGCTGCTCGACCCTCAGGCGCGCACGCTCCTGGCCTACCTCGATCCGGGGTTCGACCGGGTCCGGGAGGTGAAGTGGTCGCCCGACGGCACGAAGGTTCTGCTCGTCACCGACAGCTACGTGCATGTTGTGGACGTGGGCAGCGGTCAGACGCTGGGCCTCGTGGACGGCGAGAACGTCATCGGAATGCCCGACGGGGGTTCGGTCTGGACGCAGATGTTCTCGCATTTTCTTCATTCCAACGTCTCCAGTGGGCTGGACGTGGAAACAGTGAAGGCGAAGACCGCCTGGAATGCGCCGGTGAGCGTCGACGCCAGGGGCCGCCCGAGTCGATGGCTGGGAAGAGGGAAGGCGGGATACAGCGTCTTCACGCCGCGGGGACAGGTGCCGCTGACCGAACACTTCACGCGGCTGGCCCGCTCCTCACCGGACGGCCAGACCATCGCGAGCCTCGGAGATGACCAACTCTGGTTGCTGGACACGCAGACGCACGCAAAGCGGTTGTCCGTTCCTGTAGGGGATGCGTTCGACTTCGCCTTCAGTCCCGACGGACGCTGGCTCGCGGTGGGCGGCTGGAACACGACGCGCCTCCTTGACGCCCATACGGGCGAAACCGTGAAGGTCCTCGAACCCACATCCGAGCAGCGCAACTCCGGGGGCCGCAAGTGGCAACCCGGTCCGCGCGGGCTGAACCGCTCACTGGCCTTTTCACCTGATGGGCAGCAGCTGGCGGTGGGGTATGAGGCCAGCACCATCGGCCTGTGGGACGTGGCGAGCGGCCAACTGACCCGGACCCTCGGGGGCGGGCGGGGCTGGGTGCTGTCCCTCGCCTTCTCGCCCGACGGCGCGCGGCTGGTTTCGGGCTGGGGCGACGGGACGCTGCACTTCTACGGTGTCCGCAGCGGTGAGGTCTCCCCGGTCCAGCAGGTCAATCAGGGCTTCGTGCGCTGGCTGGCCTTTTCCCCGGATGGAAAGCAGGTGGCCGCCGCGTCGGGCGACGGCAGCGTGAGTCTCTGGACGCCTCTGGGCAGGCCACTTCACCGCCTGACCGGGCACACAGGGGCCGCCACCACGGTCACCTATCTGGACGCGGGAACCCTGGTCAGTGGAGACACCGCGGGTACGTTGCGGGTCTGGAATGCCGAGAACGGCCGACTGCTGGGACAAACGGACACCCGGGGCGCGGTGGTGCAGTCGCTCGCCCTCTCCCCGGATGGCCGCCAGCTCCTTAGCAGTGACCGCGACAACGCGCTCCGGGTTTACGGAGTCCCGAAATGAGGGTGCCCCTCTCTTCCCTCGCGCTGCTGGCCGCCCTGAGCCTCGCCGCTCCGTCACGGGCCGCCGGTGCGCCTGACCTGGCCCACGCGCGGGTCAGCGCTCAGGTCAATTTTCCGCTGGGACAGCAACCCTGGCCGCTGGCGTTCTCACCCGGTGGCCGTGAGCTGCTCAGCATCGACAGCTCCGGCCTCAGCCTCTGGGACGTGACCGGAAAACGGCTGTTGTGGCGGTTCGGCCTTCCAGCAGGCCGTGAGTGGCAGGCCAGGCCTGACTGGGCCGAGTGGCACGGCGGTGAAATCGTCCTTTACGCCGAGGGAAGCGTAAACCTGTTCATCACTCGGTTGGACGCCCAGACAGGCAAGGTGCTGGGACAGGAAAAGCGGGTGGCACCCGACCTGCCCCGCCGGATCATCGCGCCGGAAGTGCCCGCTGCCCGGCTTGAAACCCTGTCCCATACCCTCTGGCGGACGGACGTGGACGAACCTCCCTTTGATCGCCGCCTGCTGGCGACCTACACGTATGCGCCGGAGCACGGCCTCCTCGCGTTCAAAGGGCCCGACGAGGGCAGCGAGAATGGGATAGAGGTGGGCGATCAGCCCGTACAGGTCTACAGCGAGGCCGCTGGAAAGGTCATCTTCCGCTTTCAGACCGTGCTGCCCGACTGGCTCTCCTCCTCCAGCACGCTCGATAGGCTGGACCAGCTCAGTTTCAGTCCCGACGGGCGTTACCTGGGCTGGAGCGCGGCGGGCCGCCTGACCGTCTGGGACATGGAGAGCGGGACCAAGGTGGCGGTGCTGCGCCCCCAGCCGTTTGAAGCCGGCTTCCGTGGCCCGCGGGTCACCTGGGGAAGCGACAGCCGTACAGTGACCTTGAGTGACAGCACCTGGCTGCGCCTCTACCGCCTTCCAGACGGCCAGCTGCTGCGGAGCCGGGACGTGAAGGAAGGCTTTTTCGCTTTCTCGCCGCAGTGGGACCTCGCGGGTGCGGAGCCGAACGCCCTCAACATTCAGGCAGCGGGCGGTGAGTCGTTCCGTCTGGGGCGTTCGGCGGGGAGCGTCTTCTTTTCGGAGACGGACCGCAGCTTCATCAGCTTCACGGATGAGCAGACCGCGTGGCTTTATCCCGGCGGCGCGCGGGAAGTGGTCCAGCTTCACTTGAGTCGCCCCATGCAGGTGGAGAATGTGCGGCTGAACCTCGCGGCAGGAACGCTCGACCTGTTCGGTGCTGTTCTTACGCCGCCCGACCTCCAGGGCCAGCAGAATACGCCGCCCCCCGTCTTCTCCGCCCAGCGTATTTCCCTCACCGCTGCCCTGAAGGCTGGGCCCTCGGCACAGCCCTTCAACGTCTCCCTGACCGAACAGCGTCGCACCACCGAACCGAACAGTGAATGTGTCCAGGGCCAGCCTGCGGAAAGGTCCCAGAGCCCGCAGAAGGGCCGCTCCTGGCCGTCGCCCGCGTATACCCTGCGCCTGTGCGAGAGCCCGTATCTGCTCACGGCGCGAAAGCTGGGAAATGGGGCCGATGGTTCAGCCCTCTGGCGGGTTGCTCGGCCTGCGGGCAGCGGCCCCACGCTCGTCAGTCACGATGACCACACGCTACTGCTGACTTTCCCCGAACGTGAGGTTCGGATCTACCATGCCGCCAACGCCTCGCTGCTGGCCCGCCTCAAGGTGCCGGGCCAGGGCAAGCTGTTTCCCTCTGCGTTTTGCCTGGGTCCTGACGAGCGGGTGCTGGCGCTTCAGGTAGAGGACCAGTGGCACTTTTACGACCTGCGCACCAAACTTGAACTGCCGGCCCCACCTGCCCTTCGCCGTGCCCGCAAGCTCGATTTCGTGGACGGGGGAAAGGCCCTGGCCGTGCAGCAGGACTCGGCCGTGGTGTTCTACGATCTTCAACAGAGGTGACTCCTCAGCAGCCCCCGAGCGGGCTGGCAGGATGAGGTACGGTGAGGGCATCTCGGACGTGACCTGCTTCGCGGCCGTAACAGCGGGCAGGAGTCACACGGGCTCCACGGCGCTGCTGTCCTTTTGCATTCCGAAGTTGCTGTGGGGTGTCTTCCGCTGACCCATTGCTCTGCTGTGAGGACCGCACGGCGCGTTCCCAGGCTTCTTGCGGTGTGAGGGCCAGGTTGTTCGCCACCAGCTGGCTCAAGCTCCGTACCCGCTTCCGTCTGTGCGCCGGGGACCAGGGCCGCGATCAAGGCGTCGGCAGCGCTCTGGGCATCAGGACTGTTGTGGGCGTTTTGCAGGCACACCGCCAGGGCGTGGAGCATCAGGCGCATCAGTTTGAGGGCAGCGAGGCTTTGACCCACGTTGGATTCGTCCAGAACCGGATACAGGCCCATGGGACCGCGGTGGGAACTGTCCATCTCCCCAGGGGCCTGAGGCGCGTCCTTCAGCGCAGCGAGGTGGTCTTCGCGCTTCAGCCCCTCGCCTGGATCTGGGGGCGGTTCGCCGCTGCGCCGTTTCCGGTGTCAAAATAAAGGCCTCCCGATCATCTCTAAAGCGCGCCTCCAAGGGGGAGGCAGCCGCTGGGGACGGCATGCTCTACACTCGGCCCTGAGGCACCCATGGCGCAAGGCAGTGTGATTGCAACCCTCCCCGTGCGAGCACCCGGCCGTGAGGCGCGGCTGCGCCACGACCTGAACTTGAAAGGCACCCGCCGGTGACGTCCGAGGAACGGGCTTTGGAGCGCGCCACCGCCCTGCTGGAGCTCGGCCGTCCACACGAAGCGGCGGCGGAGTTGCATCAGGCTCTGGCGCAGAGTCCCGGTGACGCCCTGCTGTGGCGGCTCCTGTCTCAGGCCCACACCGATCTCGATCAGTACGGGCAGGCCCTGGAGGCCGCCCGGAAGGCGGTGGTCTGCGCGCCGGAGGACTACGCGTCGCACTACGCACTCGGCGTGGCCCTGTGGAACATGCAGGTGCGGGGGCGGCGGTACAACGGGCTCTTTGCTCCCGCGAGGCGGGCGAGCGCTCCTGTCATCGCCGCCCTGCGCGAGGCGTTGCGCCTGGAGCCAGGCGACCCGAGCGTCCACGCCACCCTAGGGCGAATGCTCCTGCTCGTCGGCGAGGAGAGAGAGGCCGAAGCCCTCTTTCAGGCGGCGCTGCACGTCCAGCCCAGGTATGTGGAGGGGCAACTCGGGCTGGCAACAGTGGCCCTGCGGCGCAAGCAGGCGCAAGAAGCGCACGACCTTGCCTCGCGCGTGCTGGAGGACGAACCCCTGCACACCGGCGCAATGCAGCTGCTGGCCCGCGCTTCCCTGATGCAGGGCGAGGCGAACGCTGCCTTCACCACGGCCTTCGCCGCTGTACGCCTCCGCCCGGCCGACCGCCAGGGGCGGGAGCAACTGGAAACCCTGATCGAGACGTACCTGCCTCGGCCCTTCGGAAAGCACTCCCCGGCGCTGCGCTTTCTGATCGTGCCGCCCGCCCTGCCAGCCGCCCTCATGGTGGCGGCATGGGTGTGGCTGCGGACCCTCTACCGCCTGCAGCGCCTGAGGCCTGGTGTCCGCGCACAAGTGGTGGCCGCGCGCCGCCGGATGGTTACCCGCGCGCCGTAGTCGGGCTGGGGCGCAAGGGAACCGGTCTCTGGCGCGCGTAGGCGACTGTCCAGGAACTTCACCCCCAGCGCTTTCGTTTCAGTTTCAGTGCGTCTGAAAAAGGTCAGGGTGGACCTTTGGCCAAACGGCGGACCATCAAGCGGATCCTCACCTCGTAGACAGGGTTCTCCGCTGTCTCCGGCAGCGCTTCATCGTCCCTGGCCATGCGCCTGGATTTCCAGGGCCAGGCAGAGGTCCGCTCCACGACCCGGCGCCGTTTCAGCACCACAAATCCCGCAGGCACCTCCACACGTCGTGGAGGTGCGTCTTTCGGTGCCCAGGTGCTCTGCTGTCCTGACCAGGGATGCTTCACGATCTCCAGCGTCCAGCCGAGAAACGTTCCCTGTTCTCCTGCCAATTTTCCGGTATATCCCGCATCCGCCCACAGGTGCTTCATTCGGGGAAAAACATTTGGTGCCCCCTCGCAGGAGGAGGACCGCGCCCGCGCGGGGGAAGGATGTCCGCTTCATGCACTTTGATCGCCATGACGAGTCAGGGCGTATCCACGAGCAGATCACGCTTCCGTCCATTGACCTTCTGACTGCCGTCGTCACCACATGGCCCCCCCGCCTCGGTGGTTATGACCAATTGGCTGTCAATCATTCCAGCACTTGGTGTCTCAGGGCGTCCTTCTCGCACTCGGACGACCTTCACGCAATTTGGTCTGCAACGCTTCCCACACGCCTTGCCGCCTCCACATCCTGTGCGCGTGGTCGGTTGTTTGCCAGGGGGAAAGATCGTGAGGCCGTCGCCCGCCAGGCCACGACCTCCGCGGAGGACGGAGAAGATGCTCTCCAGAATTTCTTGCAAAGACCACTTGCGCGGTCGACCCACAAGCGATTCAGGTGGGGTCAGCGGCTGGAGGACATTCCACCCGGCATCGGTGAGGTCGTTTGGGAGGTCACGCCCGCGTCATGCGCGCACCACCTCCGCCCTATCATCCCTCCTTCCTCTAATCAGGTAAAACCCGCTCCAGCACGTTTTTCAGTCGCACTTTAAGTACACCGTAGTTGATCTTTAGATCAACCGAGCGGAGTGAGAAGCGGAAAATGTGCAGCTCACCGGGAGTGGAGACTTTTCGGTGCCCTCCTGAAAAGTCGCAACGTGAGGTGCGGTGTACTTAGTGGGCAGGGAGAGCAGTGAACAGACGTACATCCAGAAGTTATGGGGTGTGCCAGGACTTGTTCTTCCTCTGCCCACACTCGCTGCATGGCTTCCAGGACGGCTTCAGGCACTTCCCGCCGGGGAATTTCTCCACTGGAACCTGGACTGGCTGGGTTTTGGATTGACCTTCCAGCATGACGGCGACGAAGTAGAGATCACACTCACCGATACAGTTGCAGCGGTCCGCGCGGCCAGGGTGTCCTGGAGGGCCTTGAGTGAAGCCATGTCGCGCTTCGCCGAGAAAGCACATCAGGCGGCGTGCGCCGCTCAGCCAGAATATGCACGACATCGGGTGATTCGAAGCTTCCTGGTCCATCCTGGGTCACAACAGCAATCTTCCTGAGGGGTCACCATAAGCAGGGGAGCCAATCGGCTTTCCTGCCTTCCATCTCGCCCTGCACCTACGACTTATAAGGGGTCGCAGACCAAGGAACGTGCATAGCAAACATCTTGCTTACAGGTACTGAATACGCTATCTCCCCTAGCGCTCGGCGAAGGCCCGCTGAGCACATTCCTCGCGCAGCTGCTCGCCCAGGCCATCGGTGGTCACGAAGCCGGGGTGGACGTCCTCCTCCCCGTCTGCGAAGCCGCCCAGCTCCAGGCTGTCGGTGGGCCAGCCGCCAGCGAGGAGGCGGACAGGCTTCATCAGATCCCAGCCAATGGCATTGACCTGGATCTGGACCGGTGCGCCGGGCAGCAGCTTGAGGGCCTCCTGCAGGACAACCCAGAGCGGCCCTTCGAGGGGCAGGCGGGCGGCGAGGGCGGTGTTCGCTTCGTTCATGGGTGCATGTTTGGTGACGACTCAGCAGCCGGGTGGGATGAGGTAAGGTGAGGGCATCTCGGACGTAACCTGCCGAACGCCTTCTTTCTAGATCCTGGTCCAGTCTGCCGGGGTTGGACCCCTCGCCTAGACTGCAGGAGACGTCATGCTGCTCGCCCCACGCTTGTTGTTGCTGCTTCCCACCCTGCTGCTGGCCGCCTGCGGCCAGCAGCAAAACCAGCTCACCTCGCCGGGTGCCACGGTCAATTCAGCTGACCCGCAGACGACGGGCAAGCTCTATGAGGTGTCGTTCCAACGCATTGGAGCAGCGGATTTCAACGTCACCGCACAGCGTCTCCCCACGCCCGAGTTGCAGGCCCAGCGCCTGGTGGACGGGCCCAGCGGCGCGAGTGACTTGACCTTTACCCAGCTCGGCGTCTCGACCTTCGTGGTCAATGCGGCCCAGACCCGCCATGTCCGGGCGACGTTCCGGGTCACCAACAACAGCGGCCAGGCCCTGAACGAACTTGTGTTCCTGCCGGTCATCTCCAGTGGCAGCAGCACGCCATTTACCAACCTGAAGTACTTCGACGGCAGCGACGCTTCCAGCAAAGCCGGAAGCTTGACGCCCACCCAGGGCAAGAGTCTCAAACCCTCGACCGGTCAGGCGGTGGTCGATGCCGACAGCAGCCCCTTCGTGACGAACCTGGACGTCAGCACGGTCATCACGCCGGGAATTCAGAATTACGGCTGGCAGGTAACGCCGAGCCTGGCGAATGGAGCGAGTACCAACGTGACCTTCGCGGTGGATCTGCCAATAGACCCGGCGGGCGCCGCCCACGACCCCTTCAGCTTCTCCTTGCGGTTTGCCGCGGCGGTCGAGACCACCCAACTCAGATCGGCCGTACAGCAGTACCACCGCGACACCCAGACGTTCGGCAACTACACCCAATTCCCCATGTCGAGCGGCAGCACGCCGCGCAGCCTACCAGCGTATTACGACATCCTGACCTCAACTTCGGCCGTGCTGTGTAGCGACAGCGGCGTGTCGCTGCAGGACATCTCCACCCTGGCGTTCCCCCACCGCTTCCGGGTGGAGGTCACGGCCAAGGGTGATCACACCCTGAGCGTCTACGACGGGACCAGCTGCCCGGTACCGGGCAGCGTCACGCCGTTGCTGACCCAGACCATCACCGGGATCAACCCATTCAATACCGCCATTGCAGGCGGCCTCTCTCACAGTCTGGCCGTCAAGGCCGATGGCACCGTGCGGGCGTGGGGCGGCAACGGCTTCGGGCAACTCGGCGACGGCACCACGACCGTCCGCTCCACACCCGTGCTGGTCAGTGGATTGACAGATGTGGTTGGCGTGGCGAGCGGCAGCAATCACAGCCTGGCCGTCAAAGCCGATGGCTCCGTGCGGACCTGGGGATACAACAACGTTGGGCAACTCGGCGACGGCACCCGGATCAGGAGCTCCTCGCCCGTGACCGTCAGCGGACTGACGGACGTGATCAGCGTGTCCGGTGGCTATCAGCACAGCCTGGCCCTCAAGGTCGACGGTACCGTGCAGGCCTGGGGCGATAACGCCGACGGCCAACTCGGCAACAGCACGGTGGCGTTTAGCTCCACGCCCGTGACCGTTAGCGGGCTGACGGACGTGGTCAGCGTGACCGGCGGCTTCTCTCATAGCCTGGCCCTCAAAGCCGACGGCACCGTGTGGGCCTGGGGCCGCAACGACTATGGGGAACTCGGCGACGGCACCCGGACCACCCGCTCCACACCCGTGACCGTTGGTGGATTGACGGATGTGGTCAGCGTGGTCGCTGCCAATCAGTTCAGTCTGGCCCTCAAGCCTGACGGCACCGTGCGGGCCTGGGGATCCAACAACGCTGGGCAACTCAGCGACGGCACCACGACCAAGAGCGTCAGCGGACTGGCGGGTGTGGTCAGCGTGGCTGGTGGGTACTCTCACAGTCTGGCCCTCAAGGCTGACGGCACCGTGCGGACCTGGGGCCTGAACAGCTCTGGGCAACTCGGCGACGGCACCACGACCGCCCGCTCCACGCCCGTGACCGTCAGTGGACTGACGGATGCGGTCAGCGTGGCAAGCGGCGGCAGTTACAGCCTGGCCGTCAAGACCGACGGCTCCGTGAGGACCTGGGGCCGCAACACTGAAGGGCAACTCGGCAACGGCACCATGACCAACAGTTCCATGCCCGTGCTGGTGAGCGGCTTGACCGGCGTGGCCCAACCCACGCCCTGAGACAGATGCTGACCATGAGACAGGTACGCCTCAGGAGCCGATATGACCGAATATCAGCCGCACAATGTTGAAATCGGCACCTTCCACTTCCCCGACGCTGCCCAGGGTAAGCGTCCTCTCCACGCCACCGACGCTCACCGCGCTGTCAAGGATGAGATTTGATGTCGCGCTGAGTATTTACCATGTTTGCTCTGCTTCGGCCCCGGCTGGTGTGTCCATTCTGTGCAGAAAACCGTTGTAAGGACGGAGAAGAACCTACCCTGAAGGGTAGGTAGAGATGGGGCGGGCGGCATGTCTTAGCCCCAGCTGACCTCCATGGACACCCCGCGCAGGTCCTGCGGCAGCCCACTCGCCCACGCAGCACAGGCAAGCTCGTGCGCCTCGTCCCAGCTGAGGCGGCCGGTCACGCCCGTAACTTTGAGCAGCTGGTTGGTCAGGTCGTGAGGGCCGCGGACCTGCACGCGGACGAAGCTGTTCTCCACGCCCCAGTGGACGAGGTCGAAGGAGCGGAGGGCAGGGGCAGTGAGCGCGTCGTTCATGACGTGATGTTGGCTCTGTTGCGGCTCCGGGTGGTGTGTCGTTTGTGTCCCGATTGTGTGTCCCAGATGGCAGAAAGCCCATCAGCGACACCTACTCTCCTCGTCTGCTCAAGGCGCGGTGAGCCACTGCAGGGCACGTATCCTCCAGCGCCCGCAGAACTTCCGGTCAAGCAGAGACTGGTGATTCTTGAGGTGGGCGTCGCACGCCGTTTGTATCCATGGGGTAGACCCACAACTTGGCGGCCATCTTGCTCCTCGCCTCCTCTACCTGAGCTCGGAACCCCTCATCTTCCGCCATCCGTCGCTCGGTTTCGGCCATCATTGCGGCAGTCTGCGTGCGGTGTGCTCGTAGGGCCGCGCGTAAAGTCTCTCCATACGCCGCTGTGGGAATCACTTCATCCGGTTCACCCAACGCAGCCAAGGCAGCTTCGCTAAATACGGTGCCGAGAAGGAGGGGGCGTTGATCGGCGGGAAGACCCCCAATCGCCAAGACGACCGCGCGGGACATGGCGTCATGGTCAGGGTGGTAGCCGTGTTCCGGATAGTACGTGTACACCCGCGACGGTCTCAGCTCAAGGAGTGCCTCTGCGACGGGCCGGGCGAGATCTTCCAGGGCCTCAAATTCGAGCATGCGGTCCCGAAAACCCAGCAGGCGCACATCTCGGATGCCCAGGATCGAGCAGGCCTCCCGGAGTTCAGCTTCCCGGATTTCAGGCAAGGTTTCTCGGGTGGCAACAATAGGATGCCCCATGTTGCGTCCCGCTTCTCCCCGTGTTGCACACAAGTAGGTGAGAGGCGTGCCTTCTGCGGCGTGACGCGCCAGAAGCCCGCCTAGAGCGAAAGTCTCGTCGTCGGGATGAGGGAAGACCACCAGGATGGGTTGATCCGGCATATCGAGACCTCTAGGAGTGGAACGGCATGAAACTCAGTTGCAGCCCGACCAGGAGTGCTCCAGCGTCGTCATGGCCTGCCAGTAGAAGGCGGTCCTGATCATCACACTGCCAGTCAGTCAGGCCCTCGGCGTACACCCAGCCGTCTGGCAACTTGAGACCAACCCGGTAAGGTCCGTTGCCAGTGAGGGTCCCCCGTTCGTAGCAGACGGGGACGTTGCGTACAAATGCCGCCACAGTAGGCATTTTTTTGTCCTGCAATCCCGCATAGGCCCCGGTACTGGTTTCCAGATGGAGGTACAAGTGAGTGCCCGTTCGGCGGGACAACTCGGCTTGTACAGCGTCTCGGTCAATGGCTTCCATGCGTCCTCCTGATGGCCAGCGAATACGCCAGTGTACGACGCTCCATAGCACCTGCTTAAAAGTGTCGTCGCTGAAAAGATTTAGGATGACCGACTGCTATGAGAGCTCCACCTCTCCCTTGCTTATGCGGCCTACCTGCCCCGCGCCCAGGCCTTGATCTTCAAGCTGTCCACCCGGGCTGCGTCGTAGTCACGGTCCTTTTCCGGATCCGGCGTGCCGGCACGGCGCAGCTTCTGAGCAGCGCCGCGGATGGCGGTCACGACGTCGAACAGACGGTCCCAGGCTTTGTTCGCCGCATCGACGTCGCCGCGTAGGGCTGCGGCCTCGACCTCGGCCTGCAGGGCGAGACGCTCGGCCACCTTCATGCCGTAAGTGTTGCGCTCGGTGCGAGCCTTCACCATGTAGCGGTGGCGGGCCGCCAGGGCGTCCAGCGTGGCCACGTCGGCTCCTTCGGCGCGCAGGGCCTCCCCGACGAGGGCCCAGGCCTCCGCAGGCAGATGCTGAGGCGCGGCCACGCCCTTCTTCTTGGCGGCCACAGGCTCCAGAGCGGGCGACGTGACCTCCTTCGGGTCCGTGGAGGCCTGAGCCACAGGAGGGGCCACGTCGTCGGCCGTAGAGGCGGCAACGGGCGTCACGACCGGAGCGTCGGACACCTCAACATCGGTAGGGGTCGCTTCGACGACTGGCGCAGCCTTGGCAGTCGGGGTCTCGGCGGCGGGCAGCAGGTCGCGCACTTCGGATTCCAGGCGCAGGATCTTCTTACGGCGGGCGCTGTGGGCAGCGTTGCCTCCCTGGCCCTGATCGAGATGCTCGTCCATGATCACGAGCAGCTGGCGGGCCTCGTCGAAGCGGCCAGCGTCGACCGCGACGCGGGCTTCCAGGGCGGAGGCGAGGGCGGTCATCAGGGCTTCGTTCATGGGTCGCATGTTTGCTCTGTTCCAAGCGTGCGTGGTGTGTCCATTGTGTCTGGAAAATGTGTGGCTGGGAGAGAGAAAACCGCCCCAAAAGGAGTAGTGGATGGGGAGATTACGCTGAGTCTCCCCATGCCTAAAGGCAGGGGGTTCTTGGCGTGTTAAGCGCCAAGTGACGCGAGAATTGCGGGCGATACCGCACGCCTCTGACGGGGGGACTCATGACCCCAACTACTGGTCTCCCGAAGGTTCCCAGATACTTTGCCCTGATATTCATCGACCCCACGGCGTCCCGGTCGCACACAAACCCACATTTGCATGCGTACAAGCGGCCACTCGGCTTCTTGCGATTCGTGCAGGCGGGGCAGGTTTGCGAGGTGTACGCCTCATCCATCAGCGTGACCTGCATTCCCAACCGCTCGGCCTTGTACGTGATCATCTGGCGAAACTTGCCGAACGACCAGTTGTGCAGAGGCTGGTTGGCTTTGGGCCCGTACTGCATGGACTTGCGGATGTCTCTGATGTCGCCGATGACGACTGTCTGCACGCCCTGGTTGTGCAGCGTGGAGACCAGGTGACTGCTTTGCTTGTGCTGAATATCCCGAATCTGGTGGTCGATCTGGCGGGTGACACGCCGCTTGGCACGGATGAGCTTCTTCCGACGACGACTGCTCGGCTGCTTGCCATTCCCCTTCCGGGTCCTGGCAATCTTGGCATCCAACTTGGCGATCACCTTGGCCCGGTAGCGAGACTTGCTCTTGACGAGCCGCCCCGAGTAGATGGTGGCTTTCTCGCCGTCGTACACGGTGGCGGTCCGGAGTTCGCCCTGATCAATGGCTGCCACGCCGTCTCCCAAAGCCTGGATCGCGCCGACCTCGTACACGGCCCGCAGCTCGTAGCCCCCCGTCTTTTTCCAGCCGATCTCCACCATCGTGGGGAGATCATGCACCCAGGGAACGACGAGGTTCTCTACGCCCTTCCCGGTGGAAAGAGTGAGGTAGCCGTCCTTGAGGCGAATCCCCGACGACTTCCAGGTGATCTTGTAGAACCACTTGCGTCTCCGGGGGTATTTGGCGTCCTTGCAGCCCTGCTTTTTGCGCTCGTTCGCGCTCTTGATCGAGGCGTAGAAGTTGCCCACGACGGCGTCACAGGTATGGGAGTGCAGCAACTTGTCGGGATCGCTGGGAAGCAGTTTCTCCATCCCATACGGAGAGAGGAAGACAGGCGTGCGGCCATTCTTACCCGTCCCCGTCTTGCGGAGGATTCGCCAGTAGGCAACGAGGGTCTGTGTATAGAGCTGCCCCGCCGCATGAGACAGTTTGTCCAGCAGGTCGCTCTTCGGCAGAGCAACCTTGCGGACAAAGCGCTGCACGTTGCGGCGGGGCTTCTTAGACATTTTTCTGGCTCTCCACGTACTGCTTGACGATCTCCAGGGGAGCGCCGCCCACGGTGGCGCAGAAGTAACTGTTCGTCCACAAGGTAGGCAGGCGAGACTTGAGCCAGCCGAACTCGGTACGAAGCAGGCGACTACTCCGGCCCTTGGCGAGCTTTATGAAGCGGTGAATCCCGAATTGGGGATCAACCTGCACGAGCAGGTGAACGTGATCCGGCATGACTTCCAGCGCCATGAGGTCGCAACCGGACTCCACAGCGAGTTCGGCCAGAATAGTTTTCAGCCGTTCATCTACTCCTTCCACCAAGACCGGACGTCGGTACTTGGGCGTCCAGACAACGTGATAGATACAGCGGTAGACCACGTTGGAGCTGGACTTGTAAAGGACGCGGAACTCATTCACACACCAAGTATATGGAGGGTAGGAAAATAATTCAACAACAAGGGACTCAGGCCCCCTTCGGGGGCGAACCGCTCACCCCATACCTGAAGGAAGGGGCTTGCGCGGTCCCTTCGGTCAGTTCCAGACGAGGAGGTACCTGTGGAAGACATCCGCGAACCCGTCGCTGAGGGCGAAGAACGCGTCGTCCAGGGGATCGAGCTGGTCGTGAGCCTCGTCGGACAGGTAGGGCGTGCCGTCGTCGGCTTCTCTGACCGCGAGGGCACGGTCCACGAGGGCCTGGACCTCCTGCACGCGGGGGTAGAGGGGCAGCATCCGCGCCAGCTGCAGGGTGAGGGCATCCTGCTCGGCGTACCCGTTGTTGATCCACTGCGCGAAGCCCCCGTTGCACACCTGCGAGTACAGGCCCTGCACGGCCAGCAGGTGGCGGTCGCGCTGCGACTTTGCGTCGAACCACGCGACGTACTCGCGGCGGTTCGGGTACCCGGCGAGGACCTGACCGAGCAGGACGTCAAACCGCTGCTCGGCGATGAGGAGAACAGTGGTAGGGGCGGTGTGCGCTTCGTTCATGAGTCGCATGTTTGCTCTGTTTGCGGCCGGGCTGGTGTGTCGTTTCTGTTCGGTTTGTGTAGCGCTGGGACAACAAAAACCGCCTCCGTAGGGACGACCAGGGGCAGGGAAGATCAGTTGAGTTCAGGCGCGCGGTTGGCGGTGTGGGCGATGACTTCCAGCAATTCGGGGGCGACGCTCTCGTTATCCAGGGCGGCGCTGCGGACCCGGGCGCCGAGGAACGTGCGGGGCAGCGCGCGGCCCTGGGAAAGCAGTGCCTCCGCTCGGCAGTGGTTGTCGACTGCGTAGCAGATCAACTTGGGCGTGTAGTGCGTCTCGTAGGAGAGTTCGGCCAGCAGGCTGTGCGTGGTTGAGTACGCGGCCTTGACCTCCCGGTACAGCCGCTTGGAGGCGCCGGATGGGGCCAGGCGGGCGGCCTGGGGCTGCACCATGCCAGGGCGGGTGGCGCGGACAAGGGCTTCATGGCGCTCGGTCTGGATGTCGTTCATAGGCCGCATGTTTGCTCTGTTCCCGGCCCGGCTGGAATGCGCAAGACGTGCGAAAAGTGTGTGGTCGTGGGAAGGAAAAACCGCTTCCCGGAGAGCGGTCAAGTGCCGAGATTTGCTCTGGCGAGTTCGAACCCGCGAGGTCGATGACGATGCCCACGGTCTTGCAAGGTCTCTGTCAGGGCAGGCTTTTAGGATTGAAGTGTGCAGCGATTTACCTTCACTCTGCTTGTGCCGCTTCTGTTCTCGGTCTGTCAGGCTCAGGCAGCCGACGCTGCAGCCCAGAAGGGCATTGATGCCCACGCGCTCAAGTTCTCCGGACGACACTGTGCGGGGAACTTCCAGGTGAAGTCGGAGGGCAAAGGTTCAGCTGCCTCCTTCAAGCTCAATATTCGAGCCATGAACGCAGCAGCCAAAGCGGCAACCGATGAGGTCGCAAAGACCCAACCTGCCGCCCACTATCAGTCAAGTTTCAACGACAAAGATTTATTCCGTGCGGTTGCCTCAGGTCCCAAAGGCGCCCGCTTCATGATGATGTACTGGAAAGCAGGGCAAGCCTACTTCTACGCGTGCGATCTCCGGTAGACACAAAACTGCCCGCGTAGGGGCAGAGAGGTGCTGAGACTCGCGCTGGCGAGTTCGAACCCCGCGAGGTCGGTGACGAGGCTCACGGCCTTGCCGTGCAGCTCGGTGGCCAGAGCGCGGGCTTTGCGGCCGTGCTTGGAGTCCGGAAGGCAGGCGGCGAAGGAGACAGCCACCGCAGCGCGCCGGGCGTTTCCCTCCAAGTCCTGCCGGAGCAGCTCGACGTCGTCCGGACAGCCCCCTTTCAGTTCACGTGTCCTGAAACGTTCAGCCACCTTCCCAGGAGGCTGGGAGCGTTCCTGTGCTTTCGGCGGATTGAACGTCGCCGAGGGGGATAGATATGACGCGAGCGGCTCGTGTGTGGCGCGTGGTGGTGCTGTTCGGGGTGCTGGGGCTGGCGGTACTGGGGCAGGTGCAGGGGGTGGAAGCGTCGCCCTAATCGACGCGCTCATACCCAAGGATGTGACTTACGCTTACAGAGACAGGACGGCTGTACCCAGGGACTTCAATATCTATGCCGTCACTCGTCACGGAGGCCACACGGAAAGTGCTGCCTGTCTTACGGGAACGGACCAGGTCTCCCTCATGCAAGACCCTGAGCAGCTCACGGGCATCATCCTTCTCCACCACCTGCGGTGAGACGCGGCCGGGTAAGGAGAGCGAAGAGCCGATCTCAACGTCCAGTGCCCGGATGAGGTACGTGCGGAACACCAGTGTCTCCTGGGCGTGGGCTTCATCGACGATCGCCTGGATGCGACTCTCCGGGATCTTCAGCCACTGCCTTCGGTCCACGCCACTCGCCGGTACTTCGAGCAAGAGATTGGCCAGGCTGAGGTTGCCACCGAGGTACCGCTCCAGCAATGCTCGCGCGCCCCGCGGAACATCCTGCTCGTTTGGGACTGGAGAATGACTCAACACCCTATCGCTGAAGCGACCACCCGAGACGTCAGTTCCGTCCAAAGTTTTTTCCTCTTGCTGAAAGGAGGAGGAGAGGCCTCTGTGCTCCTCCTGTGGTTTAAAACCTGTAGAGGAAACCTGTGGTTTGAAACCTGTGGTATTGCTGGCGCTTTTTGACGGGGTCGATGCCGCAGAAGTGCGGAATTGATCTTGCGCAAGTGCGGGGTCGACCCCGTCAATCTGCGGAATGGAGTCCGCAGAAGTGCGGCTTGCACTCCGCAGATCTGCGGAGTCGACTCCGTCAATCTGCGGAATGGAGTCCGTCATTTCGGCGGGGTCGTCTACAACGGCGTCTTCACCCTCTTCCCTGCTCGCGGCCCAGGCGTTGATGGCTTTCTGCACTGCGGCTGCCACAAACAGGTACTGCGGCTTCCGGTCCCACTTGCGCAGAGGATTACTGCGCCGCCGAAGAAATCCTTTGCCCTCCAGCAAGGTGAGGGCGCGGGTCACTGGCTTCTCGCTGTATTCGTTCATGAGCTCGCGGCGCAGCTCCTCGTTGCTCATGTATACCCACAGCCCTTCGTCCTGATCGGGGTGTTCTCCGCCCGACCGTGCGATGGCATTGGCATACCGGGCCTGAGAGCGGTGGTCGAGCTTGGTGTTGTGCCAGCGTTCAAACACGTTGAGGAGACGAGCGGCGCAGTAGTCGCCGTCCGCTATGGCCAGGTAGTCCTCCCGCAGAAGGTTCATCCTGGTCCGAGGGGGATGCATGATGCTGCTTGTTTTGACGCTCATGGCGAAATGGCGTCCTCGGCGCCGTTCCGATCTCGGCGTTCATTGACGCCCTGAAAGTCCTGAGCTAAACTTCCGGTAACCAAAGCCTGCCAGCTTTCCGATTCTGCCCCGGATGTCCGGGGCGGTTTCGTTTACCTTGTTTGCCCGTCGTGTGGGTTGAAATCATGCATGTCCAGGGGGAGGGGGGCCGGTGACGATCCCCCACACCGTGAGATGAGCACGATGAGCCTAGCGTACATCATCAAGGGTAGTTTGACAAATCGGACAGGTCTTTGTGATTACGTGGCGCAAATGTCATCATGTACAGGTGGAAATTGAGGTCGGAAAGATCTATACGCTTCGCGAACTGGCGGGGGGCTTCAACGTCAGTGAACGCACCCTGACACGCAAACTGGAGGTGGGTGAACTCCGCGGGTACCGGGTGGGGAATCAGTGGCGTGTGCGCGGCAGGGACTGGCTGGAGTACACCGGTGCCTTGACTGGTCCCCGTGTCTTTGTTGTCGCCAATGCGAAGGGAGGCGCAGGCAAATCGACCTTCGCCACGAACCTCGCCGTGTTGAGGGCCGGCGAGGGCAAACGCGTTCTGCTCCTCGACCTTGATCCCCAAGGTCATCTGGCCACCCTTCTGAATATGCCCGTGGACCCAGACCGGACGACCGTGCAACTCCTCAACGAAGAGTTACGTCTCCCCCGAACTGCTCCAGGGCACCGAGACAGATGGCATACCCTCTGGACAGACCTGCTTCAACGTGTCCCCGGTGCCGACGAACACGAAGCCCTGTCCAGACTGCTGCTTGTGCCCGCACACAATGACCTCGCGGATCTTGAACGCGCCAACTTTCACCGCACCAAACCCACCGAGTATGCCCTTCGTGAGGCCCTGGAAGCACTGGTGGGTCTGGGCGTAGAGATCGATGAAATTTGGATCGATACACCGCCCAATCTCGGGCCGCTCACCCGCAATGCCCTCATGGCTGCCCATTACGTCGTTTCGCCCTTTGCAAAGTCTGATCTGGGCCTCGACGGCCTGGAACGCCTGATGGTCCTTGTAGAACAGTATCTGGAGTTCAACCCCTACCTGCACGTTGCAGGACTGGTCATGAATTACGGCAACCCGCGAACCATCATGCACAACGAGATTCGTGAGACCATCAAAGGCAGAACTTCCCTGGCGCCGTTCCTGCTTGAGTCCTACGTGAGCGAGGCGGAACGCTTCAACCAGGCGCCCCGCCTGGGCGTTCCTCTGGTCCTCGCTGAACCCAACAGCAGCAGCGCGCAGGAACTCCGCCGCGTCCTCCAGGAGGTCGAGGCCCGTGTCCAGTAAGCGTGGAAAGCTCGCGGAGCGCCGGGTTAATGTCGGCCAGTCATCTACGCCCATCACCGTCGAGACGTCTCACCTCGAACGGGTTCCGGCAACCGTTCTCGATACTCCTGAGGATGTCGTCGCCTTCTGGATTCCCGTCGGCGATGTTCGTCCGAGTCCATTCCAGTACCGGTATCACGTGGACGAGGCGCGACTTCAAGGACTCGCGCAGAGCATCGCTTCGCAGGAGCTTTACCAGCCGATCACTGTACGGCCTGTTCAAACTGGGACGTATGAGGTTGTCCTTGGACACCGCCGACTTGAAGCGTTTAAACGGTTGGGACGAGACGCCATTCCTGCGATTATTCGCGAGTATGACGACGCTCAAGCGGTGCGGGCTCTCCTCGATGAAAACCTGAAGCGCGCAGACGTCAACCTGTTCGAGCAGACGGAAGGGGTCATCCGTTTGTTGTCCCTGGAGCTCTCCCTTCAAGGCGAAGGCGTTTCCACCGTAAGGCGCCTGATGGAAGAGATGCGTGGAATCAAACGCTCAGGCCAGGACCTGAAAGACCCTCAACATCTCAAAGCGGGAAAAATCGTCGAAGAGGTAACGGGAATGTCGTGGGAGTCATTCCTGATCAACCGCCTCTCCGTGTACCGGCTCTCCTCCGCTTTACAAGAGAAAGTCAGGCAGGGCATGCCTTACTCCCTGGCTGTGGCTGTGGGAAGGCTTGATCCAGCATTGCAAGCCAAAGCGCTCGCATTCGTCCAGCTCGCCGACGGCTGGCGTTCCCGTGAGGAGTTCAAAATCTGGCTCCAGAAACAAAAAAGCAAAACGCAGGTTCCCCCTCAGGTCGATCATGCCCGGTTTAAAAAAGTTCTCCGCCGACTCGAGCAGAAGGAATTCGAGCCCACACAGGCAGCACGCATCGCAGCAATGCTCGACGAATTGGAGGAACTCTCAAAGTAGAAGCTTTGGAATACCGGTATTCCAATAGGCGGAGATAGGTCCTGAGGAGTGGACCAACGGGTTCTTCTCCCCCTTGGCGCAAGGCGCTCACCCTCCTCAAAAAGCATCTTATATGTCAACGGAATACTGGACTTACGATGGAGGGATGGGCGCTGTGTCCTGACGGGCACGATAGATTGCCCCTCGCGGACGACCTCGGTTGCCACGAGGAGGCAAGGGCGGAGGCATGGGAGGCATGGCGCACCGTGCTGGAATTGGAAGGGCAGGACATCGGGGACGCCGAGTACTGGCTCGACGTCGAGTTCACCCTGCCCGGAGTGAGGACAGGCGGGACGCTTCGAACAGGCTGGGATCTGCGTGCCTTCCTGCCCTCGTCACGTGATACTGCCCCACAATGAACCCCACCGAGCGCGCCACCTACCAGGAGCATTGGCGCGACCTCTGCCCTCTCCTGGGCGAACCCACCCCAGGAGTGACCTTACCGGCGACGATTACGCTTTCGAGAAGCCCGTGAAAAAGGCCGGCACGGGTGAGATGGGCTTCGCGGACGTCTTCAAGAGGGAGCACTTCATCTTGGAGCAAAAGGCCCAGGGCAAGAGCCTTGGCAAGGCCCTGCAGCAGGCTTTCCTGTACGCCCGTGAACTCGGCAACCCCTCCTGATCGTCTCGGACCTGAGCACGGTCGAGATCCGCACGAACTTCACGGGCAGCAACCCTCGATCCATCCGCATGACATCGAGCGGGACACGCCCGTCAATGGTGACTTGACGGCCTTGGCGGCCTCCGCGCTCCAGGCAAGCTCGATCCTCATCAGTTGCGCGAACCAGTCACGCGGGATGCCACGGCACGCATCCGACAGCTTGGTCAGACCTTCACCGCGCAAGGTGTAGATCAGGCAGAAGCCGCGCACTTCCTCATGCGCGTGGTCTTCTCCATGTTCAGTGAGGACGCCGACCTGCTCTCACGCAGTCTGCTGACCCGGCTCCTCAAGCGCGCCCGCGAGCACCCGGAGCGTTCCCAGACCTTCTTCCAGGACCTGTTCTCCGCGATGAAGACGGGCGGCGAGTTCTGGGGCGAGGACGTACGCCACTTCAACGGTGGACTGTTCGACAGCGGCTTTGCTCTCTCCATCACTCGCGAGGACGCAGACGCCCTGCTTTCGGCGCCACGCTGGATTGGGCACAGGTAGAGCCTGCCATCTTCGGTACACTATTCGAGAACAGCTTGGACGCCACCACCCGCAGCAGGCGTGGCGCGCACTACACGGCGGTCCGCGACATCCTCCGCGTGACAGACCCTGTGATCTTGCAGCCCTTCCGCCGAGAGTGGGCGGATGTGAAAACGCAGGCAGAGGCTCTGAGCAAGAAGCGGAGAGGCAAACCTGCGAGCTTGGAAGTGGTGCAGGCCTTTCACACGCGCCTGGGCGGGATGACGATCTTGGCCCTCACTTGTGGCAGCGGAGATTTTCTGGTCGTGGCCCTGGGGCGGCTCCTGGACTTGGAGCAGGAAGTCCGGGCACTGGGGGCGGGACCGTTCGCCATGCCACCGCAGGTGTATCCTCGTCAACTTCGGGGGATCGAGATCGAGGTGTTTGCGCACGAGTTGGCCAGTGTGTCCGCCTGGATTGCGTTCTTCCAGTGGAAAGCCGCTCATGGCGGGGAAGGGGAGACGCCGGTGCTGCAACGCCTGGACAACATCGGGCATCGGGACGCCCTGCTCAACCCAGACGGGACGGAAGCAACCTGGCCGCACGCAGAGTTCATCATTGGGACTCCGCCCTTCCTGGGTGAGAAGAAGGAGGGGGGGCACACCAGGACGGCCTTACGCGGCGCAACTTCGCCGGACCTACCGCGGCTGCGTTCAGGTCAGTAGTGATCTCGTCTGCTCCTTTTTCGAGAAGGCGCGTGCGGCTATTAAGAGCGGTGGTACGTACCGGGCAGGGCTGATCAGCATAAACAGCATCAACATGCCGGGGAAGCGACGAGGTTGAGGTGCAGCGCGAGTGTTCCTTCACCGGGGCGCTGACCGCACAGCGTTTCAAGCACGTCGCCCACGCGTTTGAAGGGGAGGAACTGGGCGACACCCTGGTAGACCGCCAAAGCCTGAAAGCGAGGGCCGTAATGCACTTGACCACGCACGTCCTGTGGGAACGCGGCCTGTGGTCGTTGATGACAGCGGGGGCACACTTTTACTTCGGCCTGGTACTCGGTCACGTGCAACTGGACTTCCGGCAGGTCCTGGACCTGCCGAGCCAGGAGGGCGCGCACTTCGACTTCATACCAATGCTGTCCACACGTACAGCTTCCCGTGAGGGGCAGCACGACGACCTCATCGGGGGAAGGGCTCATCTTCAAGGTTGTTTCTGGGTGCCCGACTTGACCACCAGAAGAGCAAGCGCCCCTATGGCGCTCGCTCTTGGGTGTCTTCCGCCAAGTCAGGTCCTGGCTGGGGGTTGATGGGGATGCACGGGAGTTCTGAGGGCCTACGATCCCCCCGCTATACTGCCCTCATGTCCCGTGCCGCCCGCGCTGAGATTACCGTTCAGGCCCCTCTGGAACGGGTCTTTGAACTGCTGGTGGACTTCGGCGCCTATGGGCGCTGGAATCCCTTCGTGGTGGATGTCACGGGAGCCAGCCGCGCTGCCGAGGGCGTGCAGATGCGCTTCAGGCTGCTCTGGCGTGAGGGTCGGTACATCCATTCCGACGAACGGGTCACGCGAGTGCAACCTCCTGCCGATGGCGCGGCGCTGGTCGCCTGGCGTTACGAGAGTGCTTTGGCCCGCTGGGGCCTCCTGCGCTCAGAGCGGGTGCAGACGCTCAGGCGCCTCCCGAACGGTCACACGGCCTACACCACCGAGGAGGTCTTTCACGGCCCGGCAGCCGCATTCGTTCCCGTGCATTGGGTGCAGGCAGGGTTCGAAGCCCAGGCGCGGGCAATGAAAGATGACCTGTCGTCCTCCTGAAGGCCAGCAGTGTCGCCCTGGGGAGCGCAGAGCAGTGATCTTGCCCCTGTTTCCGGTGCCAGTCTGATTGAATTGGAGACGTTGTGCGCGGTCGCACCCCTTGATGAAACCACCTCGTTTAGGGCCCGCATATGACCCATCCAGCAGCTCTCAACTGGTAAAAAATCGAGACGGTATCTCGCCATACCGTCTCCATCGCGGTTTGGGCCGATAAGCCCTAAACGAAGTTACGAACCAAAACCCCCATCTACACTGATCTTGGGACGTTGACAGAGTGGTTGAATGTGGACGACCCGATGATCCTCTGGGGGCTGCCGCAGCAGGGCGTTCGGGAGGGGAGGTCGTCCGGCAAACCGAAAGGCGAAGCCCAGGGGTTCGAATCCCCTACGTTCCAAGCACGCCTCTGCTGGGCATGCTTTTCGCTCATCGAAAGACCGACGATCAGCGGCTAAGAGCCTATCCGGAAGATGTTTTGAGGGGAGCAACGGGGGCGAGTTTGCGCCAGATGATGAGGGAAGCGGTCAACTCGACAAAGCCGCCCAAGCTTCTCTCCAACAGTTCGGCTGATCAGCGCCTGGGACCAGCGAGTTTGGTGGCCTCACAGAACGTCAACGTCCCTTTGGCATTTTGCTCGTTCTTGTGAGGAAATTCCATCAAAAGCCCAATAGCCGTGGCCTCATCCTTCTGGGCACGCCAGACCGTCTGGTTTCCGCTTGGCTGGTTCATCTCTTCCACGACGATGTATGTGTAGCCGTTATTCTTGAGATCCCACTTCAGTTGATCCCGCATCAAGGCGGGGAAGGTAGTACTGTACGCTTCCATGTTGTCACACCTGTATCCCATCTCCACCACGGTGTGCCACAGGGCGTAGCCCAACTTCTCGCCTGCGGGTCCTGTTACCTTTCTGGCTGCTTCAAGCGTGACAGGGAGGACGGCGCTTCGTAGCCCACTTTGAGCCTGTGGCTCTGGAGCCCCTCCTGTGAAGACGGCCCAGGTCATCAGGTAAGGCGAGAGCAGAGGAAGGCGCATATCCCACGGTACCCCGTTCCACTTCGGAACGGACGTAGTACGGCCTCTTCAAGGGGACAGGTACCTATCCCGGAGTCGCCTTCACCTTCGCCCTGTTTTTTGTGCCGTTGACCGTCCTGGACACCCTGACCGGCATCATTCCGCTGCTGGGTGATGAGCGCCCTAATCTCGCTCGTCATGATTTTCTTCGGCCTTATGGCAGTCCAGTCCAGTATGAATCTGCGTGACCCCATGAGCTCCGCCGTCGCCCTGGTGCTGTCGGGCATCGCTCACTGGGCGGTTGGTGGCGTCCTGCTCGCCCTGATCCTCGCGCCCTTCCGCTGAGCAAGACCACACCAGCCAATGGAGCTTCTTCCGGTGGCCCTTGAGCCAGTCGGAGAGCTGGGCTTCGGTGAAGGGCTGGTTGCACTTCGGGGAGGTGGCATCTCGGCTCACGTGGTTCCGGTCACGGTTGCTACCGCACCTTCCGTCCCGGTTGCCCTGCAGTCCTGGCACAGGGGCAGCGCCACGCTCCGGCAGAGGGCTTTGCGGCGGACCTTCCTCAGTCCCTTCACGCCGCCCTCCTGCCGCGCCATCCGGCCCGCAACTCCTCTCAGTCCCCAGCGGGGGTGAACCGGGAGGCCCATCCAGCACATGTGTGGGCTGTGCCTACACGATGGGCAGCGTGAAGTGAAACGTCGTGCCCTCTCCCACCGTAGACGTCACCCACAATTGACCTTGATGGCGGTCCACGACCCGTTTGACGATGGCCAGGCCCATCCCCGTACCCTCGTACTGCTCACGCCGATGCAATCGTTGAAAGACATCAAAGATCCGGTCGAAGTATTCCGCATCGATACCTATGCCGTTGTCCCTGACCTCGAACAGCCACGCCTCCGCACCCTTCTCCACCCCGACGTGGACAACAGGGACTTGATCTCCTGAACGAAACTTCAGGGCATTGCTCAGAAGATTCTGGAAAATCTGGGTCAATTGACTGGAGTCCCCCGTCACTGTCGGCAGCGGATCCCAAGAAATTCGCGCCGCAGAATGCTCGATAGCCGCATGCATGCTCTGCGTGACCACCTGCATGACCTTCTCGAGGTCCACCTGCATCGGTTGTTGATTCTCGGCACGGACCCGGGAATACGTCAGCAAGTCCTGAATAATTGCTTTCATACGGTGTACACCGTCGAGAATCATGTTTGCGTACACTTGTGCCTGCGTATCATCCTGGCCATACCGGCGGACCAACAACTCGGTGAAGCTGGCGACGCTCCGCAGCGGTTCCTGCAGGTCATGAGAGGTCACGTATGCGAACTCTTCCAAATCCTGATTAGAGCGCTTCAGTTCCCGGTTGGCCTGCAAGAGGGCCTCTTGAGACCTCTGCCGCTGGGTGACGTCCCGGAAAGTCACCACGGTACCCTCTCTATCTCCGTGATTCCCCCGGACGGGTGAAGCCGTGTACTCAACAGGGAAAGAAGAACCATCCTTACGCAAAAACGTCGCCTCAGCAGGACTCTGGCACTGTGCCTCTCCACTGCGCGCTGAGGCCTCTTGGTCAGACTCGCGAAGAAGAGGCACAGGTACAGACGTAGAGCTTCCGTCCGACCGAGGTGGGTGCAGCAGGTCATGCTGAAAGTGCCCCAGCATGTCTTCGAGCGCAAAGCCCGTCATTTTTAAAGCAGCACGATTGGCAAATGTAATCCGTCCTGTCAGGTCCAGTCCGAACACCCCTTCTCCTGCGGAGTCCAGGAGGTGGTGGTTAAATCGGTCCAACCGTTCAACCTCCCGGGAACGCTCCTCGACGCGCTGTCGAAGCAGGGCGTTGAGTTCACGTTGCGCTGCTTCAGCGGCTTGACGTTCACGGACGTCGCGCGCCGTTATGGCGACGAGCTTTGGAGTGAGGGTCCTTGGATCAGAGATGGTGAACATGTTGGTGCTCACCGGGAATGCCTGACCCGTCGGAATGTGCCGCAGGTTGATGTCGCCCACCCAGCTGCCCGCTTGTAACACGTGAGGAACCAGCTCGTTTCGCGTGAACTGGTGCGCTTCTGGCGGCAGGACGTCCGACCAAACGGTGTCCTGTACGCCTTCCTCATTGAGGCCCAGCAGCGCTTGCCCTGCGGGATTGAGGTACTGGAGCCGTCCCGCCAGCGTCGTCATGCCGATCAGGTCATGACTTTCATGCACCAGACGCTCCAACTGCGCACGGTGCAGTTCCATACGTTTTTGCTGATGCACGTTCGAGTGAATGCCGATCCATTCCACGAGTTCTCCCGTCTCTTCGAAGACGGGCACTGCCCGAACGAGGAACCATTGGTACTGCCCATCGTGTCGCCGAAGGCGGTGCTCCACCTCGTACATCTGGTGGGTCTTCAACGCCTGCGACCACGCCCGGTAGGTGACTTCGCGGTCTTCAGGATGCACGGCTTCGTTCCAACCCCAGCCAGCGTATTCCGTTGGCCCTTGTCCCGTAAATGAGGTCCAGTCGGGCTGAGGGACCTGAAGCTCTCCTTCAGGCGTGGTGGTCCAGACAATCTGGGTGGTAGCGGTCACCAGCGAGCGTAGACGCGCCTCACTCCGTTCGAGCGTCCGCTCCACCATGACCCGGTCATGCACGTGAACGGCGTATCCCAACCACTGGAACTCCTCGGTGGCCTGTTCAGGCCTCAGGGGCGTAACGCGGCAAAAATGCCAATGGTACGCTCCATCATGCCGGCGTAAGCGGAACTCCACCTCGTACGCCGTGCCGTTCCGGAGACCTTCGTTGCGTGCTTGTAGGATTTTCGGTCGGTCTTCTGGGTGTACCGCGTCAGTCCAGGATAATCCCACAGGTTGCGAGGGAAGACCTGTGAAGTCACGCCAGTGCTCATTGAAGTGCAGCACCTGGCCTTCCTGGGTTGAGGACCAGAGAATGTTGGGCAGGGCGTCAAATAGTGTCCGGTGCCGTTGCTCACTCCGCTGAAGGTCTTCAAGGAGCCGTGTGCGTTCCATCACTTGCGCGCAAAGATGGGCCAGGTCAGATAAAAAAGCCCGTTCCTGATCATCGAACCGTTGGGGTTGATCGAAGGCCAGGAGCAGCACTCCCTTCGTCTGATCGTCCGTTCGCAAAGGCAGCACGGCCAACGCCTGCACGTTCGTTTCTAGAGTGGTACGAAGGCCAGTGTACTGCTTAAGGAGGTCGTTTCGTGACCGGAAGAATTGGGCCGTCCCTGATTGGACGGTATCTGTTCCAGGGGTGGACAACGCCAAGGAGATTTCCCGCCAGACGCCGAGCGTAGCGGCCCGGCAGTCTTGCTCCGTCACCAGGAGGAGCTCATTGGTGGCTTGACGAACGATGCCGATGGCACCGCCGCACGCTCCTACGTTGGTCACTCCACGGTTGAGAATGATGTTCAGCGCCGCACTGGTCGTGCCCACCGTCTGCAAGAGCGAGCCCAACTCTTGTAGGACGGCTGTCCGCTCCTGAGCGACCTTAAGGTCGTGAATGAGAGTGCAGTTCCCAAGCCATCCCAAGAGGGTTCCATCATCCGACAGCAGGGGACGTGCGTCCGAGCGAACCCAGTGGTACGTGCCGTCATACCGCTCGAAGCGGAACTCACAGCTGAATTTGTTTTGATCCTGCCAGGCCATCTGCCAGCACTCCAACAGCCGTAGGCGGTCCGAGGGATGTACCGCTTGAGTGAATCGCAAGTCAAGAAAGTCCTGCGCATGTCGGCCAGTGAATGTCAGAATATCGGTATTGACAAAAGTAGTTAATCCTTCTGCATCGGCACACCAAGTCATGGACGGCATCGTGTTGAGCAACTGATTCAGATCGACAGACGCCCCACGAACTTGGGCGGGATTAAAAAGCATAGAACATGCTACTGGACTTTCTATGGTTGCCCTTCACCTCGAGCGTCCAGGGGGAACGCAGACCGCATTGCGGTCTGCAGGGTGTCGTGAGGGCGCCCTGCTCCTGGGTGCTTTCATCGCAGATCCACCCGACTGGGGCCGGCTTTTTCACTCCTCCTGGACGTTTTGAAGGGTGATCACGGTATCTTTACCATCACTGTGGACATTTCAAGGGCGGGTTTGTGAGCCGGGCTGGACGAGCGCAGGTGCTGCTGGTCGAGGACAGCCCTTCAGATTTGGCGTTGCTGCACTTTGCTTTTCAGGAGAGCGGTCTGCAGGTGGACCTGCATGTGGTACGCGATGGGGAAGAGGCACTCCGCTTTATGCGCCGTCAGGCACCCTTCGACGCTGGACCTACACCAGATCTCATTCTTCTGGACTTGAATCTTCCGCGCCTGGGAGGGTTCGACGTGCTGGAGGCCCTCAAGGCGGACGACCGTCTCCGTGACATTCCCGTTGTGGTTCTTTCCACCTCAGATGCCGACGCGGATATCAGACGCGCGTACCTTCTAGAGGCGGAGTCTTACCAGGTGAAGCCCGTAACGTACTCAGAGTTGCTCACGTTCATCACCTACATAGACCGCTTTTGGGAAACCCGTGAACCTCATTCCAATGGCACCTCTGGCTTCCCCTCTTCACGCAAGGATTCGGACGCATAACAAGACCTGAAAGAATCCATGTCGTTCAGGAGGGGTGAAGGCTTCACCGCCGCGCGGGATGAGTCGTCGCGTGCTTCGTTCTCACCCGCCCGCTTTGCCGCCGTGTGGGCTACCGTAAAAGCGCGGTGCTCGTCCCCTCCGTATTCCTCCAAAGCATGGTGAAACACTTTCAAAAACGCTTCCTGCTTATGGGCCGTGTACTGACCCCCTGCGACTGTGGCAACTCCTCAATCTCCAGGAGACGCTGGAGGGTAGCCTGCTGGGTCTCGGCATCGCCCTGGAAGCCCGTGACCTGGAGACGTCTGGCCACACCGTCCGGGTCATGCAACACAGCCTGCAGCTTGGAGAAGCCCTGGGCCTGGGCGTCGTGACGCCCAGTGCACTGAAGCACGGCGCGAGTCTGCATGACCGCGGAAAGCTCACCATCCCAGACGCAGTCCTCCTCAAGCCAGGCCGCTTGGATGCTGCTGAGTGGGCCCTGATGCAAACCCACGCGCGCAACGGTCACGAAATCGCTTCACGGATTCCAACGCTCCCGCCCTTAGCCCTGGATGTGGTTCGGCACCACCACGAGCGCTGGGACGGCACCGGATATCCGGACCGCCTGGCAGGGACCGATATCCCCTTGCTGGCACGAATTTTCGCGGTGTGTGACGTCTATGACGCCCTGACGAGCGAACGGCCCTACAAGCACGCCTGGTCACGCGAGGCGGCGCTGAAGGCGTTGTACGTTCAGCGTGGACGGCAATTTGATACGGACGTCGTCGACACCTTTCTCGGCATCCATACTACAGATGCAGCTTCCAACGACGTGACTTGAAGAGGTCAGGAATGGTCTGTGCGGGGTTCCAATTGACAAAGAAGCTGACCTTTAGGTCGGCTTCTTTGCTCTGAGTGAATGCTGGAAGTGTTCGGACTTCCTGAGAGATCAGGACACCCTCAAGAGAAGATGTCCTGCTGAATTGATGTTAAGTAGGTCGTATTGAGATTGTAGAGTTAGGTATGGCACGACCTGCTCGACGTATCGAAATCTCAGACGAGGATGACGTGGTGCTGCGTGCGTTGGAGACCAGTCGGCACACGCACCCTAAAACCCGCCTACCGGCAAGTCCCTATGCGACTTCACCGACAGGGCTGGAGCATTCCCCAACTCGCCAAACACCTTGATCGTAGTCATCAAGCGATCCACAATGATCTGACACGCTTCATCGAGCGTGGCGTACCAGGTTGAGCCGATGATCCCCCACCCGGCCCACCCTCACGAATCACGGGACAAGCCGAGCAGTTTCTCGTGGAGAAACTGCGAGAAGAGCGCTTCTGGAACGCGACCATGTTGTGCGCGGAGCTCAGCAAACAGTGCGGTGTGGTGATCGGACCCAGGGCACTGTCCAATCATCTGAAGCGCATGGGATACAGCTGGAAACGCGCGAGGTACGCCCCCGCCAAGACCCTTGACCCGGAGGTTGTACACGAGCATCAGGCCTCTTTGGAGACCTTAAAAGGGGGCGCTGGACGGCAAACTCACGCTGAAGTACCTCGGATGGGGTTGTCCCTGATGTTGTCTGTGGGTGCCACCTGGTCCAGGCGGGGATCTGGCCAGCCGTTCAGGATCCCCACACGGTGGGGATCCGCTGGACGCCTCAACCTCATGGGTTCGTACAGCCTGCACGGGAATCAACAGGACCTGGACGTCCGAGAACGGCAAGGCACCTGTACTGGTGAACAGGTCATGGCGTACCTTGGTACCCTGGCCGCCCAGTGCATCCCGGATCCGATCACGGTCGTCGTGCTGGACAACGCGCCCTTTCACAAGGGCGCGAAGCTCAGGGAAAAGATCGCACGCTGGGAAGAGCAGGGGCTGTACCTGCGGTACCTCCTGCCCTATGCCCCGTTTCTCAACCTCATTGAGGGCGTGTGGCGTCAACTCAAGGCAATTTTGATGCCACGCCGCTGCTCTGACTCGATCTCTGAACTTCGAGCAGCCCTTGTCACTGGACTCAAGGTTCTCGGAGCAAAATTTATCTGAATTCTAAATGCGACGTACTGAAAACAGGGTGTTCACCGCTCTTAGAGCGGACTGAAGACGAACTTGTCGCTGGTGCCACCGCGCAGCACGCTCTCGGTCTGTTCGCCGAGGTACATCTCACCCGTGATCGCTTCCAGCGCGCCCCAGACGGCCCCCAGGGTAAAGGTGCACTTGCGGTCACTGCCGGGCTCCTCACCCGCGGAGCACACGGTGTCCTGGGTCTCGATCACAATGTCGCTGCCCTCCTGGTACGAGCGGATGACGGCTGCCAAGCGGGTGCCATCCTGACCAATGGCTGCGTTCAGCAGCGGCGCAATTTCTTCTACAGGCACGTTGCTGCCCGCCACGCCAAGTTCCGTGGCGAGGTTGTGCCCGCGCACTTTCCCGGCGCGGGTAAAAACAACGGCGGCTCCGTCTGTGCCGAGGGTGTCCTCGACGCCAACGATGACGGCTTTAAAGCAGACGACAGAGCTGAAATCACCGAGTTGGGTACGGTTGGGTTGGGTGGCGATCATGGGGGTCCTCCGGGGGTAGAGCGAGGCGAGCAACTGGCTCAGCGTCTGAACGTGCAGTTGTTGGGTGTCGGCTGTGGGCGGGCTGGGTAAGCTCGGCGCCGCCTCATGGAAATCAGAAGTCACCGAGGCCTCAGCGGGACTGGGAAATACTTACAGGATGGAAGCAACGGCCTGAGCGGTGTCGCGGGCTTCCATATGCAGGAGGCCCAGGTTCATGCCAGGGGGCGTCACGACGGCCAGCACGCCCTTGTTGCCCGCTGCGTAGATGTACACCTGACCACCCATGCCCGACACGCTCATGTCGGTCAGTTCGCCCGAGCCGAGCGTATCGTTGATGCGCTTGCCCAGACCCAGGGCGGTGGCGGCCATGGCGGCCACACGGTTGGCGTCGGTGCCGTCACTCATGGATTTGGCGATGGGGAGGCCATCGACCGTTGCGACAAGGGCACCACGCAGTTCGGGCATGGAGGTGCGCAGGGTGGTGAGGGAGGCGTTCAGGCGGTCTTGCTTGGAGAGGGGAGCAGTCATGGTCATGTTGGGTTCCTTTCGAAGGCGGCAGCTGGGTTGAGCACAGAGGGAGAGGCGAGGGTCAGTTCGAGGAGGCGGGTCAGGAGCAACTGAGACTGTTGCAGATCGGTAGCGTTTATGCCCACGGCCTGGTGCTCGGGAAGGCCGAAGTACAGCGCTACGTCTTCGGGTTGCCATACGCGGGGCTGGTCTTGGTGGGTTACCCCGACGAGAAAAGGCACTGGGATACGGCTGGTGATGAATTCAAGGATATTGCGGGCAGCCAAAAAGTCTTGCGGCCGGTCTCCAGCCACGAGCAGCACCAGGCCAAGAGCGCCCTCGCACAGCACTTCCCACATAAAGCTAAAGCGGTCCTGGCCCGGCGTGCCGTACAGGTGAAGTTCGTGCCCGCCAAGATTCAAGGTGCCGAAGTCGAAGGCGACGGTGGTGTTGCGCTTGCCAATGTCCTCGCTCGCCTCTGCTTCAGTGGCAACCACCGGGGTTTGCGAAAGGGTCTGGACGAAGGTCGTCTTGCCCGCACCCACCGGACCCGAAACAACGAGCTTCAGTGGAGCGTGGAAGGCAGGATCGCCGGGCATGGTCATATTCGAGAGGCTCCAGTGAGGCGACGCAGCGCGCCGAGGAGGCGTTGGACGATCGGTGCAGAGCTGGAAGGCTCAGGAGCAGCCTCCAGGAGAGACGTTTGAACTCCCTGATGAAGTGTGCTGGGAACAGGAGGGGAAAGGGTGAGGGTGGTGGCGCGGTACGGAGCGATCAGATCCACGGCCCGCAGGCGGTGAAGCATGCCCAGCACGTCGCGTTGGGTGAGGCCCAGTTGCGATGTAATCTCCGCTGCGCTGGCACCCCGAATGAGAAAAGGCTGCAGCAGGGTCCAGACACTGGCCAAGGAGGGGGGCACGAAAGGCGTGCCGGGGATGGTCAGGAAGCGGGTATCAGGGTGGGGCAATTGGTCAGAGGGGATGCTGTCGTCATCAAGGTCAAGGAGCAGGTTGCTGAGCGGCAAGTCGTAAAAACCAGAGACGGAAGTGGGAAAGCCTCGCCGCTGAAATTCGAACGCGCCGCGTCTATGGACGTGCAGATGCTGCAAGATGTCGCGAACTTGTGTTTGCGTGTGAACGGGAAATCCGTCGAGGTACATGGCGCGCAAGTGGCCTTGCATGAGTGTGAGTTCGAGGGTGCGGCCGTGGTAGGCCTGGTGAAAGAAGAGGGTGCCGGTTTGGGGCGCGAGAACTTTCACCAGGTCGGCGAGGGCGTGGTGTTCAAGTTCTCCGAACATCGCCATAAGGTGTCCTTTCAGGGTTGACGAGCAGCGTTGTGTTGAACCGTTCTTCCCGTCTTCGCTGGAAAAGGTTTTACAGTCCGTCGACTTACAGGCTGTTTACTTTCTGGTAAAGCGTTTAATGTTGAAGTTCTCCGAGAAAGGGTGTGTCAGAGGTCTTTTTTAAGAAAGTATGAAACGTTATATACGTAATAGATGGCGGTTCATACGTAAAAGCCTAAACACGTTCATATTATAGTCATATTCCACACAAAGTAAGCTAGAAACGTTTAAGACTTGTAGCCGAAAAGTCTGACAACTTTGTCACAGAGATCAGTCCCCGAACCGGGGCTTTATGAAAATTCTCGCTCTACACCCGAAGGGGGTACGGCTGCTTGATGGAGGACGCGCCGGATAAGGGAGAAGACCCTATACCATCAAGCGCCTGGAAGGTCGGGAGGGCATTTGGGACTGGGTACGCTAGCGCAAAGATGGAGGAGGCCTCGTCTGCAGAGGTATCCGTATGCAGGCATGACGAAAAAGAGCCCGAAAAACGCCGTCGCAGCCGCTCCTACTGCCAGCACGGGGGCAAGATCGGTAAAGCCCAACTCGTGGAGACGGTGGCCGAAATGACCGGCCTGAGCAAGAAGCAGAGCGACGCGGCCGTGGAAGCCATGCTGGAAAGCGTGATCGGCGGCCTACGCGCTGGTCAGAACGCGACACTGCCCGGCCTGGGGACCCTGAGCGTCAAGGCCACGACCGCGCGCACGGGCGTTCGGCCCGGTACCAGCGAGAAGATCCAGATCCCCGCCGGCAGGAAGGTCAGTTACAAGGTCGCCAGCACCCTGAAGGGCAGCATCAACGGCTGAGCAGCAACAAGACAAGTGGAGGCCCAGGCAGCGCGCCCTGGGCAACCCCACGACTGAGCGATCCACGCCTCATAGCCTGCTCTTGTCTAACTGTACTTTGGGGAAATTCAGGGGAGTATGCATTTGCTATCTGACACGGTATTTATGGCCCCGTGCACTGTTGAAACCACTTCGTGCTGTGGGCCAGAGAAGGGAAGGAGTGGCTGCCCTTCAATCTGGCGGAGGAATGGGGGTACGGCCCCACTCGTGAAGCCCAGAGCCAGGGGTTTAACACGGCACCGTTTGCCCCTGAGCGCTCAGGTCTACAGGACTGGGTCACGTCCAGGACAGCTTTGGCATGGCCCGTGAATATTCCCCGAAGTACAGCTAAAGTGCGTCTGAAAAAGGTCAGGGTGGACCCTTGGCCAAGCGGCGGACCATCAAGCGGATCATCACCTCGTAGACAAGGTTCTCCGCTGTCTCCGGCAGCGCTTCATCGTCCCTGGCCATGCGTCTGGATTTTCCCAGCCAGGCAAAGGTCCGCTCCACGACCCAACGCCGTTTCAACACTATAAAACCCTTAGGCACCTCCACGACACGTGGAGGTGCCTCTTTGGGTGCCCAGGTGCTCTGCTGTCCTGACCACGGATGCTTCACGATCTCCAGTGTCCAGCCGAACGCCTTGCAGCCTCCACATCCTGTGAGCGTGGTTGATCGTTTGCCAGGGGGGAAGATCGTGAGGCCGTACCCCGCCAGGCCACGGCCTCCGCGGAGGACGGAGAAGATGCTGTCCAGAATTTCTTGCAAAGACCACTTGCGCGGTCGACCCACAAGCGATTCAGGTGGGGTCAGCGGCTGGAGGACATTCCACTCGGCATCGGTGAGATCGTTTGGGAGGTCACGCCCCAGTCATGCGCGCACCACCTCTGCCCTATCATCCCTCCTTCCTCTAATCAGGCAAAACCCCTTCCCACACATTTTTCAGATGCACTTTAGCGGCTCGCCACTGGCGTGAATCCCCACTTCAAACCACGCCAGAAGCCGTCCTCCCAAGGTCTGATCGAAGGGTGCTGAGTTGTCGAGGTTAAGTTGCCATAACCTTTTGAGCAGACAGTGGCATTTGTCAAGCGGAGATTGTCGTGAGACAAAACGCTGAGAAATGCCGGCCCTGTGCGGGTTTTGAAAGAGCGCGCTCCTTAGACTGAACCCTGGTCCAGCCAGTTGCAAGTACGCTGAGCCGTTGGCCCATGGGGTTCGGCCGCTACAAGACAACGTTTCAAGGAGGCTCCATGGTTTCGAATTCTCAGCGTTCAACACTGCTGCGGACCCTGGGCATCGCGGTCGTGGGCTTCTGCCTGCCGCTGCTCTGGCCTGGCGTCTTCGCCAATTTGTTCAGCACCCATCAATTTGAGATTGATCGGCATGATTCGGGATGGCCTGCTGCGCTGATGGTCTTACACGTCGGGTCCGATCTCCTGATTGGTATCTCCTACGCTGCCATTTCCAGTGTGCTGGCCTACATCGTTTACCGCAACCGGTCTGCGCTGCCCTTTGACTGGGTGGTCCTGGCCTTTGGCCTCTTCATCGTTGCGTGCGGTCTCACCCACCTGATGCACGTCCTGGTCCGCTTCACACCGGTGTTCTGGTTCGACGGATACATCCGCGCCCTGACGGCTATCGTCAGCGTAGCGACCGCTCTCGCGCTGCCCCCTCTGATTCCGAGGGTTTCCGCTCTCATTCAGGCCGAGCGGCGACTCAGGGATCATCAGGTTCAATTGGAAGAGACCAACGCAGCGCTCGCCTCCTCCGTTGCGCGGTCAGAGTTTCTGGCTGGCCTGAGCGACGCACTCCAAACCGCCCGTGATCCCCGTGATGTCGCCGAACTTGCCCTGACTCAACTGGGGCCGGTGCTTAACGCCGACCAGATCACGGCTATCCGAATTCACGAAGGGAGGGGGAAACTGTGGAGTTCATGGGGCGAAGTCCATCCCACCGCGCTGCAGCTCCTTTCGGGTGAAGGCTCACCCATTGAGCAAATGACCATGGTGAGGCGCGCGGTCGAGACGGGAGAGGTGCAGGCCACCGGGAACTACGGTGACATACCGGGAGCGGTCAGGATTGCTGGCCGGCCGATCTCTGCGCTGGTTGAACCCATTCACGAGGTGGGAGGCCGCGTGATCGGCACCCTCAACTTCATCCGTGCAGCGGGGAAACCCTGGCAGCCGGACGAACTGGAGTTGACCCGCCGCGCCGCGGCAACCATCAGCCTCGCGCTGGAACGCACGCAGAGTGCACAGGCCCTCCAGGAGAGCGAGGCCCAACTCAAAGAGGCGATGCGGCACGCTCCCCTGGGCGAAGTGGTCGTTGGGCCGGACCGCCGGGTGGAACGCGTGAATCCCGCAGCCAGCCGGATTCTGGAGCGGCGTGAAGAGGACCTGACAGGCCTCACGCTCGAAGAACTCCTCGGTTCAGGAGGCTGGCCTTCTGAGCCAGGCCATCATCCTCTCCCGAGTGACCCGACCAAGACGGACTGGGAACAGCGTTACAGCCGTCCAGATGGCACTGACGTGTGGTTGCAGATTCACGCCTCACCCATTGAAGGGGCAAGCGAACCCGCACAGACGCTGATTGTGCAGTTCCAGGACAGCACCGAGAAGCACCTGGCCCACCTGGAACTGCAACAGCTCTCCAGGCAGCTGGAACGCAGCAACCATGACCTTCAGCAGTTCGCCTCGGTCGCGTCTCACGACCTTCAGGAACCTGTACGGAAAATCCTGGCGTTCGGGAGTCGCTTGCAGGAATCCGATCAGGAGCGGCTGAGCGAAGGGGGGCGCCGCTCGCTGGAACGCATGCTCGCCGCAGCGGAACGGATGCAGCAGCTAATTCGTGATCTGCTGGCCCTGTCGAGCGTGTCAACCAGCGAACGGGACTTCCAACCGGTCGCACTTGGAAAAGTTCTGGAACTGGTCATTGAGGATCTGGATGAACGGTTGACTCGCACAGGCGGACAGGTGGAGTTTTCCTCCCTTCCGACCATTCCAGCAGACCCTTCCCAAATTCGTCAGCTTCTTCAAAACTTGGTGGGCAACGCCCTGAAGTACCACCGAGAAGGGGTACCGCCCCGCGTCCACGTTTCGGCGTCGCCTTCTGAGTCTGGGACCGCGCGCCTGCTTATTCAGGACAATGGCATTGGATTTGATCCCAGGTATGCAGAGAGGATCTTTCAACCGTTCCAGCGCCTGCATGGCCGGGCTCAGTACGAAGGAACCGGGATTGGGCTGGCGATCTGCCGGCGGATCGTGGAGCGGCACGGCGGTACGTTGACCGCCACCAGTACAGAAGGGGTAGGCACCACCTTCGCCCTGACCCTCCTTTCAGAAGATGGGTCTGAGACCAACCTTTGAAGCCTGGGAAGGTGGTCTGCCAGAAGTAGACCACCTTCCATGCCCTTTACTGGCTCGCGCACGACCTGCTTATTTCCACCACATCCTGACGCAGGAGGAAATCTCGGATGTCTCCATCTGAAATCGGTGTTTCCAGTTCTTCCACGCCACTGCAGTTCGGAGCGCTGGCCGAGGTGTTGCCCCAGATCATCTGGAGCGTCAATCCAGATGGTGAGTTGGAGTATTACCATCATCAGCGGTCCGAGTACACCGGGATGACCCTTAAGGAGACACACGGCTGGGGGGGGGGAACCTGTCCAGCATCCCGAGGACCTGCAGCAGTGCCAGACCCACTGGAGGCACGCGGTGGAGACGGGTGAGCCCTACGAGGTCGAGTACCGCTTTCGCCGTGCTGCTGACAACACCTACCGTTGGCGCCCGCCCGCTCAGGAACGCGGCGGGAGGGATCGTCAAGTGGATTGGCACGTGCACCGACATTCACGATCAGAAGCAGGCGCTAGCCGGTGCGGATGAACGCGAACAGCGCTTCCGCTCCCTGGTCGCCAACGTACCCGGGGTGGTCTACCGCTGTGCCTGCGACTCCGACTGGACCACGGCGTTCATCTCCGAGCGGATTCAGGATCTGACGGGATATCCAGCCGAGGAGTTCGTCCTCCCAGGTCGGCGCACATTTGCGAGCGTAATTCACCCGGACGATGTGCAGTTCGTCGAAGATACGGTGAACCACGCTAGGCCATCCGGGCTTCAATCATCTCTGCAGCACGGGTGGGTCCCCCGGCCCGCTCAAACGCCTCTCGCAGTGCGTGGAGGCGTGTCCGCGTATCGGCGTCCTCAACCAGGGCATCCACCGCTGCCCGCAACTGTTTGGCGCTGCGCTGGAACGGCAGGAGGTTCCGACCGATCCCCAACTCAGCCACGCGTTGAGCGATCGTGAACTGATCCGCCGCTTGCGGCACGGCCACCACGGGAACCTCCCGAAAGATCGCCTCGGAAACGCTATTCATCCCCGCATGACTGACGAAAACAGCCGTTCGCGCGAGCACCTCAAGCTGAGCCACATACGAAGCGGCGTGGACGTGTGGCGGCAAGGGCCCAAGCACGGCCGGATCTGTGCTCTGCCCAACCGAAAGAATCACCTGGTACTTGCCGTCGGCGAAGGCCTCCACGCAGTGGCGAAAGAAGTCGAGCTTCTGGTTGAACACCGTGCCGAGTGAAATGTAGACCAGCGGTCGCCCGTCCAGTGGAGGCAAGGTGCGTTCACCTTCACCTGATCGGGGTGCGAAGGACGGTCCAATGAAATGGAAACGGTCAGGGAAGTGCTCTGCACGGGGTTGGAAGGCCCGGGCCGTACAAACCAGCACGTCGTCGCCGTCCATGGAGAGGAGGTCGAACTGGGTTCGCATGGGATCCACGCGGTAGCGGTTCGAGAGCCGCTGGGTGAGGCGGCGCAACGCCACCACCTCCCGCCCACCCGCCAGGGGAGCACGACTGAGGTCAAGCGCCATGAGCACGGGTCTGGGGGGCAGCACACCCTGACCGAGGGCAAAGCCGCTGCTGATGTTCACCATGGGCAACTGGAGCGTCCGCGCGACAATACGGCCCCAGAAACACATGAAGTCGACGAGGACGCAAGCGGGCGCAAGCGCCTCCACCTCGGCCAGAAGCTGGGGAAGCAGGGCTTCGGCACAACGGGCCTGCTCGAGCGCATAAGCGCTGAGTCGGGGTTGCTGTGCGCGCGTAATGGATTTGAAGTCCCAGGGAATGGGCCGAAACTCCGCTCCCGTGGCTTCAATCTTTTCACGGACCTCCTCTCCGCAGTAGTACACGGCGCGGTGCCCGCGTTGGACAAGCTCGGCGACGATGGGCAGCGTGGGGTGGACGTGCCCCAGGGCGGAGAGGGTAAAGACGACGGCGGTGCTCACCCCGGTACTGTACGTGTATCACCGAGTGGTCGCTGGAAAGAGCGGCCGGTGGGGGCGGGTTGGGAACGACGTGGGTCAGGGCCGAGCAGGGGATGACGCTGGCGCAGCCACCCCAGCCAGTCTCTGTCTCGCGCCCGCCCATCCACTTATGTCCATGGTCAGGTCCCCGCACAGGATTATCCGGGGTGGCTGGAGACGCAACTCCTGCGGCCGCACCGGCATCCGGGAACCCCGCCGTGCAATGACCTGGTGGAGCCCCGCGAGCAGCAGGGCGTGTTGTTGGCTGCAGACCAGCTTCCGGCCCCACCCGTCGCGTCTGAAGGTCTTCAGATTGAGCTCCGGAGTAGGGGAGAGCTGAGGGCAGGGGGTGGCGGGCCTTCCCACGCGGCGTGTGGGTGTTGATATGCAGGCTGTGGAGAGTAGACGTATTCACCGCCGCACCTTCCGGTTGCCCTGCAGTCCTGGCACAGGGGCAGCGCCACGCTCCGGCAGAGGGCTTTGCGGCGGACCTTGACCGCCGAGGGCGACGCCTAGCACCAAGAAATTCAGGTCGTGTTGGCCCAACTTCCCAGCCCACGTTCACGTATAGCACGGTAAGACCCAATGGTCTGCGTCTCAGTCAAGGCGATCAAGGCTGTTGGTGGATTGGGCAGCGCGAGCAAGTCGTGGATCAAGGCATAAGCAGGAAAACGGTAGCGGTAGGGCTTCCGGTCAATCACAGCCCACCAGCCTACCGGCGTTAAGTTGCCAGAACCCGCGGGGGTGAGGTGCTGCCACGGAGAACCATTCGGGCGGGAAACACCTGAACTTGCGGAGCAGTTTCCTGGCCCGTCCCTGTTCCTCCCAGGAGGGTGATCAGACGCTGCGCTGTGGCGGTCGCCATCGCCTCCACGGGCTGCTCAACAACCGTGATGGGCGGATCGACCAGGGCCGTCCAGGTGTAGTTATCGAACGTCACCAGGCTGAGGTCATCAGGAATGCCCAGACCTCGCTCACGAATGGCCCGATATGCCCCAATGGCCTGCATCCCCGTCAGTGCAATCAGCGCCGTTGGGGGATTGGGCAGCGCAAGCAACTCGTGGGTCAATGTATACGCGGTGTCCTCGTTTAGCGCTGTAACGCGGCGGTACTCGGGAGGCACAACCAGTCCCAGGGAATTCATCACTTCAGGAAAGGCTCGGCTCCGTTCCTCCGATAGGACAACAGGATCGTAGGTCCCCAGGGCAGCGATACACCGGTGTCCCAAGGCGTGCAGATGCACGACCGCTTCGCGCATCGCCCCTGCGTTGTCCAACATCACTGCTGGGTAGGAACTGTGCGGCGGCAGGTAGTCGTACTCCACGATGCTCACACCGCGGCTTGCCAATCGGGCCAAATAATCCCGGCTCTCATTGCCGTAGCCTGGACGCAGGATAATGCCGCTAACCCGCTGCCCGTACAACCGGCGCAATTCGTCCAGTTCGCGGGCGGCACTGTATTCATTCTCAGAAATAATGAGGGTGTAGCCTTCTTCCGCCAGAACGCGGGCGCAAGTACGGGCAAAATGCGCAAAGAACGGCTCCAGAACGTTCCCGACGATTAACCCAACGGTACTGCTTTGCCCACCACGGAGGCTTCCAGCACGCTGGTCCGTCTCATAGTGCAGCTGCTCAATTGCCCTTTGAACCCGGGCCAGGGTTTCCGGATTGAGCTTCGCGGGTTCGCGCAAGGCACGTTTGGCCGTCGTCGGGGAAACGCCCGCGAGGCGTGCAACGTCTTGGATAGTTGACACCCTTCCAAGATACGTCGGAATTCCGGGGGTTCCCTTAGAGCTCTGGACCCGAGACCATTTCTTTGTACTAAGTCTACTATTAGCGACTATGGACATACCTTCACCTTTATGGTTCACTGATGGCCACGAGACCATTTGTTCAAGCGTCAGGTGCAGCGGCCATCTGACCCGGCATTCCCGTATGTCGTCCCAGCCCGTCCTGCCCCCTTTCGGCAGCCACACGCGTGGTCTGCCCGCCTCTGGAGGAACACCATGAAGCGAATTTTCCTGCTCAGCTTTGCCCTCGTAACGACCGCCCAAGCTGCGTCGACCATCACCATCGCTACGGTCAACAACCCCGACATGGTGACGATGCAGAAATTGACCCCCGAGTTCAACAAGAAGTACCCGGATATCACGGTGAAATGGGTCACGCTGCCGGAAAACGAGCTGCGCCAGAAGATCACGCTGGACGTGGCGAGCGGCGCGGGCAGCTTCGATCTCGCCACTGTTGGGGCCTACGAGGTGCCGATCTGGGCCAAGAACGGCTGGCTGGAACCGCTGACGCCGCTGTTCGCCAAGAACCCGGCCATCGCCAAGAGCTACAACGTCAACGACATCATTCCGGGCGTACGCACGGCCCTCACCGTGAATGGCAGCCTCTACGCCGTGCCCTTCTACGCCGAGAGCAGCATGACCTTCTACAACAAGGACCTGTTCAAGAAGGCGGGCCTGACGATGCCGAAGAGCCCCACCTGGAACCAGATGCAGACGTTTGCCAGCAAAATTCACAACCCTTCAGGCGGCGTGTACGGCATCTGCCTGCGCGGCCTGCCCGGCTGGGGCGAGAACGCCGCGCTCTTCACCACCATGGTGAACACCTTCGGGGGGCGCTGGTTCGATCAGAACTGGAACGCGCAGCTGAACTCGCCTGCATGGAAAAACGCCATGACCTTCTACGTCAATCTTCTCAAGAAGTACGGCCCCCCCGGAGCCACGTCCAACGGCTTTACCGAAAACCTCACCCTGATGAGCCAGGGCAAGTGCGGCATGTGGGTGGACGCCACCGTGGCCGCCGGCTTCCTGAGTGACCCGGGCAGCAGCAAGATCGTCAACAGCGTGGGCTTTGCGAATGCGCCCGTGGGTCCTGGCACACCGCGCGGCAGCCACTGGTACTGGAGCTGGAACCTCGCCATTCCCAAAAGCACCAAGCAGGAGGACGCCGCCTTCAAGTTCCTGACGTGGGCGACGAGCCAGGAGTACATCGCCCTGGTGGCGAAGACCAAGGGCACCTGGGCCTCGGTGCCTCCCGGCACCCGCACCAGCACGTACAGCAATGCCAACTACAAGAAGGCGGCGGGCGCGTTCAGCTCGCTGGTCCTCGGCGCGATCAACACCGCCGACGTCACGAAGGCCACCAAGGACCCCGTGCCCTACACCGGCATCCAGTACGTCGCCATTCCGCAGTTCCAGGCGCTGGGCACCCAGGTCGGCCAGTATCTCGCCGGCGCGCTCAGCGGCCAGACCTCCATCGACCAGGCGCTGAAGCAAGCCCAGGATGCCGCCCAGAAGACCGCCAAAGAAGGCGGCTACCAGAAGTAAGCTCCATCTCCGGGCACGGCACTCGATGATCTGTTGACACGAGCGCTTTTGGAAGTCGAACAGCGACGAGTCCATCTGGAGATGGGAAGGGGCATGCCCCTTCCCATCTCTCAGTTGGATTTCTTCACAACGTATTTGGTTTGAGGTGAACAGATGACGATAGCCCCCGCACCCCTCACGGCCACTCAGGTGCCCCCCGCGCAGAAGCGTGGGTTGCGGCTGAGCCCCGCCGCCCTGATCTGGCCCGCGATGCTGTACCTGATCCTGACCACGCAGGTGCCGTTTTTCATGACGGTGTACTACTCGTTTTTCCGCTACAACCTGGTGGACCCCGGGAGCCGTCCTTTCATCGGACTGGAGAACTACGCCAACCTCCTCACCAACCCCGAGAACTTCCACATTGTCCTCAACACGCTTGGGTTGGCGGTGGGCACCCTCCTTCTCACCCTGCTGATCGGCGGGGCGATGGCGTTGCTGCTCAACCGCGAGTTCCCCGGCCGCGCCCTGCTGCGCACCCTGATGATCAGCTCGTTTCTGGTCATGCCCATCGTCACGGCGGTGGTCTGGAAGAACATGCTGCTCAACCCGGTATCGGGCTTCTTCTCCTGGGGAATGCTGAAGCTGGGCCTGCAACCCATCGACTTTCTGGCGCAGCACCCGATGGGCAGCGTGATCGCCATGGTCACCTGGGAGTGGATGCCCTTCGCCATGCTGATCCTGCTGACCGGCCTGCAGAGCCTGCCAGATGACCAGCTCGAAGCCGCTCGCCTCGATGGTGCCTCCGTGATGCAGGAGTTCCGGCACATCGTGCTGCCCCACTGGTCCCAGGCCATCCAGGTGGTCGTCTTGATGGAGACCATCGCACTGTTGCAGGTCTACGGTGAGATCTACGGTTCCACCTCGGGTGGACCCGGCATCGCCACCACCAACTTGCCGTACTTCATCTACCAGAAGGCCTTTGCCGAGTACAACATCGGCCTGGCGAGCGCCGCGGGTGTGATCACGGTGGTGCTCACCAATATTCTGGCCGTGTACCTGCTGCGTTTTATCAGCCGCAGCCGCTCCAGTCGGGGAGAATGACGTGACTACACTTTCTAATTCTGGGAACCAGGCCCGCGCGCAGGCGTCCCGCCTGCGTGCTCGCAACGGCGTCCTGACCCTGCTGACCTACCTGATCGCGCTCGCCTTCCTGTTCCCGCTGATCTGGATGATCCTGGCGGCCTTCAAGACCGAGGCGCAGGCGTTCGCCACCCCACCCGTCTTCTTCTTCACACCGACGTTGGAGAACTTCGAGAAGGCGCTGGGCGGTTACTTCCCGGCGCTGCGCAACAGCCTCGCCGCCGCGCTGGGCTCGACCCTGCTGGCGTTCGTGCTGGGGCTGCCCGCCGCCTTCGCGCTGGCGGTGTATCCCACCCAGCGCGCACAGGGCGTGCTGAGCTGGATGCTCAGCACCAAGTTCATGCCCGCCGTGGGCGTGATTGTGCCGCTGTTCCTGATCTACCGCGACCTGCACCTGCTCGACACGCTGCCAGGCCTGATCCTGATGTACACCACCATGAACCTGCCGCTGGTGGTCTGGATGATGCACTCCTACATGACCGAGATTCCTCACGCCATCTACGAGGCAGCGAAGGTCGACGGCGCTTCAGTCTCGCGCGAATTTTTCAATATCGCGCTACCGCTCTCCATGCCAGGCGTCTTTGCCACCGCGCTCCTGTGCCTGATCTTTGCGTGGAACGAGGTGTTCTTCGCCCTGAACCTCACCAACTCGCAGGCTGCTCCCCTGAGCGTGTTTATCGGACAGTTCAAGACCAGCCAGGGCCTGTTCTGGGCCCAACTCAGTGCGGCTGCCACTCTGGTTGTCCTGCCCGTCCTCGTCTTCGGCTGGATCGCCCAGCGTCAACTCGTGCGCGGCTTGAGCTTTGGGGCCGTGAAGTAGGAGCACTCCCATGGTCAAACTCAGTTCCTCCACTCTCGCTGCCCTCTCGCCTGAAGTTCAGGTTCCTCTCTACGATCCGACAACACTCACGCCCGGGATCGTGCACTTCGGTGTTGGCGGCTTTCACCGCTCGCACGAGGCCATGTACATCGACAGACTGCTCAACACTGGAGACCACCGCGAGTGGGGCATCTGTGGGGTGGGCGTGCTGCCTTCAGACGCGGCCATGCGCGACGTGCTCACTGCCCAGGATCACCTCTACACCCTGCTGACCAAAGCGCCCGACGGGCGTGAGGAAGCGCGGGTGATCGGAGCCATCGTGGAATTCCTGTTCGCCCCTGACGCCCCCGAAGCGGTGATCGAGAGGCTGGCTGCGCCCACCACCCGCATCGTGTCCCTGACGGTGACCGAAGGCGGCTACAGCGTCAACAATGCAACGGGAGAGTTCGATCCTTCCGGGGCGGATCTCCAGCATGATCTGGCAGCGGGGGCGGTGCCGAAAACAGTCTTCGGCTTCATCACCGAGGGGTTGCGCCGCCGACGTGAACGGGGCCTCGAGCCCTTTACGGTGCTCTCGTGCGACAACATGCAGGGCAACGGGCACGTGACCCGCCATGCCCTGACCGCCTTCGCTCGACTGAAGGACCCGGAACTGGGCGAGTGGATCGCGGCTGAGGTGGCCTTTCCCAACTCGATGGTGGACCGCATCACGCCCGCAACGACCGATCAGGTCCGGGAAGAACTTTCGGCCACATACGGTGTGGAGGACGGCTGGCCTGTCGTGGCGGAGACCTTTACACAGTGGGTACTGGAAGACCGCTTCACGCTGGGGCGGCCCCCGCTGGAGACGGTGGGCGTGCAGGTGGTGGAGGACGTAGAGCCCTACGAACTGATGAAGCTGCGGCTGCTCAACGCCTCACACCAGGCCATGAGCTACCTGGGCCTGCTCGCCGGGTACGAGTATGTCCATGAAGTGTGCTGGCATCCGCTCTTTATCGAGTTCCTGCTGAGGTACATGGCGCGGGAAGCAACGCCCACCCTGCAGCCAGTCCCTGGCATTGATCTCGCCGCGTACCAGCAAGAACTGATTGCGCGCTTCGCGAGCCACGCGGTCCAGGACACTCTGTTGCGCCTCATTGTGGACAGTTCAGAGCGCATTCCCAAGTTCCTGCTGCCAGTGGTGCGGGAGCAACTTGATTCCGGTGGGGAGGTTCGGCACGCGGCACTTGTGATTGCGTCGTGGAGCCTCTACTTGGAAGGCGCTGGGCAGGGGGACCGTCCTGTTCCTGATGTGCGTGCCCCCCTCCTGATTACAGCGGCGCAGCGGGAAGCAGAGCAACCCGGTTCTTTTCTGAACGTCAAAGAGGTATTTGGCGACTTGGGATTGAATGTACGCTTCCGCGCAGAGTACTTGATTCAACGGATGAACCTGCATCGCCTGGGACCGCTGGGAGCGCTGGAGGCACTGCTTGGTGTGAAGGAGCTTACTCAAGGTCCTGCCTCCACGTCCCATGCACCTCTGAGATTCTGAGCAGAAAAGATATTCATTTGACTTGCTCAAGGTCCTGCCTCCACACCTCATGCACCTATAGGATTCTGAGCAGAAAAGGTATTCATTTGACTTCCAATAAGACGCCATAGTCGACTTACGAGGGTCAGTAAGGACTCGGCAAGAGATCTGGAAATAAGCTTACCTGGCCTCACAGCATCTAATCCTTGCCCCACATAGACTTCGGCAAGGCATCAGGAAGAAAGACCAGGAGGGTAATACCATGAAAACACTTGCTCTTCTTAGTTTCGCGCTACTGACCAACGCCAAGGCCATCACAAATATCATCATCGCTACCGTTAACAACCCGGACATGGTCGTGATGCAAAAACTCGCTCCTGAATTCACAAGGAAATATCCTGATATTCGAGTGAAGTTCGTGACGATGTCGGAAAACGAACTCCGACAGAAAGTCACGTTGGATATCGCCAGCGGTGCCGAAGGTTTTGACCTTGCGACGGTGGGCGCGTATGAGGTGCCGATCTGGGCCAAGAACAATTGGCTGAAGCCCTTGACGCCTCTCTTCAACAAGAATCCTGATCTCGCGCGCGCCTATGACCTGAACGACATTCTCCCCAGCGTCCGCACGGCCCTCACGGTGAATGGCAGCCTGTACGCCGTACCCTTCTATGCCGAAAGCAGCATGACCTTCTACAACAAGGACCTGTTCAAGAAGGCCGGACTCACGATGCCCAATGATCCCACCTGGAACCAGATTCAGGGCTTCGCGGCCAAACTTCACAACCCGTCCAAAGGCATCTACGGCATCTGCTTGCGTGGTTTACCTGGGTGGGGGGAAAACATGGCGTTGTTCACGACGATGGTCAATACTTTCGGCGGACGCTGGTACGACACCCACTGGAAAGCGCAGCTGAACAGTACGGCGTGGAAGAACGCGATGAGCCTCTACGTTGACCTGCTCAAGAAGTACGGCCCTCCTGGAGCGGCGGCCAATGGCTTTGCGGAGAATCTCGCGCTGATGAGTCAGGGAAAGTGCGGCATGTGGGTGGACGCCACGGTGGCGGCCGGATTCCTCAGTGACCCTGCCAGCAGTAAAGTCGTGAAGAGTGTGGGGTTCGTCAACGCACCCACTGGCCCCGGAACTCCCCGTGGCGCGAATTGGTTCTGGTCGTGGAACCTCGTCATTCCCAAGAGCAGCAGGAAAGAAGAGGCGGCGTTCAAGTTCCTGACCTGGGCGACGAGCAAGGACTACATCGCGCTCGTTGCCAAGACCAAAGGCACCTGGGCTGCAGTGCCGCCCGGGACGCGCCTCAGTACGTACCGCAATCCCAGTTACGCTCAGGCCGCCGGAGCGTTCAGCAATCACGTGATGAATAGCATTCGCCGTGCGGACGTCAATCAGGCCACGAAGGACCCAGTGCCGTACTCCGGCGTGCAGTACGTCAGCATTCCGCAGTTTCAGGCACTGGGGACAGAGGTTGGGCAGTACCTCGCCAAAGTCCTCCAGGGACAAACGACGATCGATCAGGCGCTGGCACAATCGCAGGCAGCAGCGCAGCGCGTCGCAGATGAAGGCGGCTACACAAAGTAATTGATCGTGATGGGCGCAAGCCGCCCCTCCTGAGCGAAAGGATCAACACGTATGCCAACTCCCCGCTGCTCTGCCGTCTCCCTTCTCCTCAGCGTCCTTACCCTCGCCGCGACGGGGACGTCGCACGCTGCAACCCTCAGCAAGCTCCAGAAAAGTGGTGTCGTTAAGCTGGGTTACACCACCAACACCCCAGGGCTGGTCACTCAGGAAAACGGAGCAATTGCGGGCTTCGCCGTGGAGTTCATGAACCTCGCGGTCAAGGAAATGAAGATCAAGAGCACGGCGTGGCGTAAGACCACCACGACGGACGCCCTCCTCACTGCCCTCAACGCTGGAACCCTCGACGCGGTTATTGATGTGAACTTACCCCAGGTCCTCGCTGACGGGGAGCAGGCCGCTTCGCTGGCGTGCACCGGTGGCGTCATGTTCTCCCGGCCTGGCGGTCCCAAGACAGAGGCAGGACTCAAGAACGCCCGGATTGCCATTTCTACCGATCATCCTTACTTCCATTACGTGCGCAACCTGCCCTTTGAGAAGAAGATCAACGCTGCTCCCAATTCAAACCAGGCACTCCTGGACTTCCTGGGAGGTTCTGCCGACGTGCTGCTCCTTGACCGCTTCGATGCGTTGAAGATGTACGCCAAGCTCGGTCCCGAGAAGCTGCAGGTCAGTCCTCTGCTGTGGAGCCAGCCGGTGGCCGTCGTCGTCGCAAATGGGTCGGATAAGCAATTTGAAGCTGCGCTAAACGCAGCAATTAAGCGACTCCAGGCAAACGGTACGTATGAACGGTTGAGCAAAAAGTACTTCACACAGGACGTGCGTTGCACGTCTTGAGTCATTGATTGCTCCCTTCTCGAGGAAACACGTATGGTCCGATTGCAGCCGCAAAGTTGGGGACTCGTCGTTGTATTCGTAGGGGGCCTTGCTCAAGCGGTACCCGCAGTGATCAGCGCCAAAGTGCAGGCCAGCGTTTCAGCAGAAGCGAAGGCATTCTCGGGGCACGCATGCGTGCCCGGGTATAACGTGACAAAGACGACGCCGGGAAGCGTGCAGAAACTCTCGGAGATCAACGTAACGTACACAGGCCAAACGGAAGCAATTCGTCGAGAACACGGTCGGGTGAAGGTTGAGTTTGAGGCGAATAAGGGGTTGTTGCGCGCCTATACCAGAACTGCTGAGGGGAAAGGGCACTTTTACCAGGCAGAGCTAATCAAGAGCCAGAACAGCATTGAGATTCACCAATGCAACACCTGAAGCCTTCTCTTGGAAGGTGAAGAGGAACGTTGGGAAGACGCTGCGAAAGGAGTGTGCTTCTTGTATGGTAACTGCTTAGCACAAGAGTGGATCTCGTGCTAAGCAGTTACGCGATTTCCACAATTAGAAGTATTGGTAGAGTTCGATAGAATCTTTTTCATCATAAACGAAGTCAGAGAAATTAGTATAGACCGAAAGGGATGCATTGAACCCTGCTCCAAGCACATCAAGGAATTCAGAGAACAGATCTACACAGTCATCCGTAAGTGCGTACTCGCCATGAATGGAATCGCTAAAACAGGTGACATGCTTCCATAGATCACTATTGTTTAGCGAAATAAGGAGAGAGAGGGTATCAATAATTAAACCTTGCTGAAATTTATTTAAGGCATTAAACGCGGGCTTTAAGCCGCTATCTATAAAATTAAGTACATTAGTACGATTGTTGAATTTGTAAGTTGTCATAAATGACATATCGGACATATTATATTCGTACGGATCTTGATCATAGAGCCATCCCTCAATCTTTGATATTGACTCGAGTATAAACTCCCTTAACCAGTAAACATTAATATATCCGAGAGAATTCAAAATTTACCCCATGGCACCTTCTTGTACTGGTCCGAGACGGTGAAAATTCAACGTGAGAACGAGAGCTGAGGAAGAAGGACTTGATTCCGGAAAATGCTGATCAGGCCTTTGTAAGTCGAGAGGCCCTGCTTCTGAAGTGTCGAGAGATAACTGCGAATGCGACAGAAATTTTTTCCACCCGCAGCAGAACGAAATCCACCGGAGATCTTGCGCTTCACGCAGACCATTCGAATGTCTCGCTCGGCTTGATTGTTGTCGAACGGAACGTCGTCCTCGTGGAGGAAACGTAACACCTTGTCTCGGTGCTTCTGACATCGAAGGGCGAGGTTACGTCCAGGCGACTGTTTCGCGCGTCCCCGTTGCTTCGGAACCGGCTCTGCTGCGGGGTTGGAGACTAACCCCGCTTCCAGGAGTGCATCGAACTGAACCAGGAACGCGGCTTTCTCCGCTGGAGTGAGGGTGCCTGCCTTGTGTTGATGGTAAACGCGTTGCAGTGCAGCCCGCAGTTCCCCCGCCCAATCTTGGTGCAGCTGTTCGTGGAGGAAACGTAACTCCCGAAGCAGGTGCGCGTTACACAGCGCATGGCGGGCAGCGAGTTGGAAGTACGTGAGCCAGGCATCATGCATCAACACCCCGCGGTACCGGGGCAGGACCCCCATTGCTTGGATGGCTGCCGACCCGCGGTGCGGGTCGTGTCCGTAGAGGGTGAGCTGTTTGCTGCTGATGACGTGCACCCAGGCGAGCTTGCCCTTCACCGTGCTGCCCGTCTCGTCCACATGCAGGACGGGTTCTTCGAGCAAGGCTTCTTTCAGACTGACCTCAAACCCAGCCAGCCGCTCTGTGGCGAGGTTGAGGTGCAGCGCGAGTGTTCCTTCACTGGGGCGCTGACCGCACAGCGTTTCGAGCACGTCGCCCACCCGCTTGAAAGGGAGGAACTGGGCGACATTGAGATACACTGCCAGGCCCTGGAACCGAGGGCCGTACTGCACTTGACCGCGCACGTCCACTGGGAATGCCGCCTGTTGTCGTTGGTGACAGCGGGGGCACATCTTCACTTCGGCCTGGTACTCGGTCACGTGCAACTGGACTTCCGGCAGGTCCAAGACCTGCCGAGCGAGGAGGTCGTGCACTTCGACTTCATTCCAATGCTGTCCACACGTACAGCTTCCCGTCATGGGGAGCACGACGACCTCATCGGGAGAAGGGTTCATCTTCAAGGTGGTGCCTGGGTGTCCAATCTGACCACCAGAAGAGCGAACGCCCCTATGGCGTTCGCTCTTCGGCTTCTTCTTCCAGGCCTGGTCCTGGCTGGGAGGTTGATGGGACGTCTCACTGGTCCGCGCGACCTGTGCTTCCAACTCGCGGATGCGCGCTTGGAGACATTCGCAATTCGGGCAGGTCACTTCCGAGATGCTCTTACCTTACCTCATCCCGTCACGTTGCTCAGGGCCTGCTTGTATGTTGGACCAGGGACTGAGACCCGGTAGATCGCTAGTGACCTGCAGGTCAAGAAGACCGTTACTCAGCTTTGATCGCCGGGTCACACCCATTCCAACCGCGAAGCCGAACAATTGCTGGAACCTGAGAGTTCGAATGAGCAAGCTTGGCTGTGGCTGGAATCCGTCCCACAGAACGCCTTCGGAGGTGCAGGGGATGCCAGTAGACACATTTGTAGGCATTGATGTCTCAAAAGCCCGTCTGGATGCGGCTGTGCTTCCTACGGGGGAACTCTTCACCGTGGACAACAACGCCCGTGGTCTAGCAGAGCTGCTGATCCGGCTTTCTGAAGCGCAGCCACACTTGGTTGTTTTAGAAGCGACGGGCGGCTTGGAACAAGCAGCGATGTTGGCCATCCATGACGCCGGATTCCCTGTAGCAATCTTGAATCCACGTCAGGTTCGTCATTTTTCGCGTGCTCTCGGGAAGTACGCGAAAACGGACCAGATCGATGCAGTTCTCCTCGCCACCTTTGCACGAACGTTGCAGCCGCAGGCTCAAGTACCGGGGGATACGGCACAGCGAGCTTTGGAAGCGCTATTGGCACGTCGTCGTCAGGTGGTCGAACTCTTGACAATGGAACGAAATCGACTGCACAGCAGCCAGGATCCGTATGTGCAGGGTGACCTCCAAGAAGTGATCAAGTACCTCGAAGAGCGCCGAGAACGGCTGAATGAGACACTCCAGGAAGCGATACAGAACAATCCAAAATTTCAAGCGACGTACAGGGTATTGACTTCAACCCCGGGAGTTGGTCCCGTTGTGGCATTGACGTTGCTTGCCCAACTCCCAGAGTTGGGCTCTCTTTCCCGACAAAAGATTGCCAATCTTGCAGGTGTAGCCCCACTCAACTGGGACAGTGGGAAATCGAGAGGTCATCGTCGAATCTGGGGTGGAAGGGCAGAAGTTCGTCAGGTGTTATATATGGCTGCGGTAACGGCAGTGCGATGGAACCCCACTCTAAAGACCGTGTTTGACCGCCTTGTGAAGAACGGTAAGCCGAAGAGGGTCGCGCTCGTCGCTTGTATGCGCAAATTGCTCATTTACTTGAATGCAATGGTTCGTGATCAGGCTCTTTGGCGTATTCAGTCTATATCAACCTCTACATAGGGGAATTTTGATGAGATATACTCAAGCATAGAGGCGCATCTCGTTCTATCGCCTACTAACTTTAATGAGATTCGCTGGGTGTTTAAAAGTACGTATCGAGTAGCGATTAGTAGAGCTTGGCAATCCTTTGAATCGAGTTTCTGCTAATTAGAACGTCTGCTCCACTAGGAAATTTGAGAAGATACGTATCACCATATTCATCCGACTCTAGCAAGTTTTTTTCATACGCAATACCCATCTCATGGCACCAAGCTATAAAATCAGCATCATTCGAAGAAAGCAAGCCTTGTAGGTCCAGAACTTCAGATTTTTGAAATCCATCATCTACCGTTACGCTGAATTCAATCCAAGTTGGCCCTTTTGAATCGATAAATAAGCATAAGTTTAGGTCATGCACTTGGTACACACCGTACTCTTCTGGTGTATACACAGTGTAATTACCAGGATACAAAATCTTAATCTCATCAAGACTTGTTGTTCTGTGGATTCCACAATCGTTTGTCAAGAAGTCCGATAGTCTTAGCTTCATTCCTCACTCCATTCTATCTCCCAGAAATTATCGAGCAGTGCTCTTCAAGATATGCCGCCTTCCCAACCGAGAGGGTGGGCTGTGTGCTGTGCCGGCACGCCTTTTGTGCCGGTACGGCCACAGCTCCCCTCTCGGCTCTTGACCGCTTGACGACCAACACAATTGCTGAGTAGTCACCTTGTATGTTGACTTATGCTGAACTTGAAGCGTGCATTCTGGAGGCCGCGGCAAAACAGCCCCGGGGATGGCAGTCGGAACTGGCCAGGCGTCTTCGTGTAAAGCCGCCGACCATCATTCAGGTCATCAAGGGCCGCCGCCGTGTCCCACCCCAGCATCTTCATATCTATCTTGACGCTGTTGGTCTCGAATTGCGATTGGTACCTCGTGGCAATCCACCGAGTGAATCAACCGCAGGAAAGGACGAGGCGCTTTGAGTCCACGAATCACGCTCGCTCAACTTCGGCTCTTTGTGGCGACCACCGCATGACTTCTCCCGCTTCTCTTCCTCTCATCGTAAGTGCCGGAGAGGCGCTGACGGATCTTGTCACTGCAGGCGGCAACGTCTGGCAAGCACATCCGGGTGGGGCGGGCTGGAACGTGGCCCGCGCCTGTGGCCGTCTGGGCGTACCTACGGCCTTTGCTGGAGCCGTGGGGAGCGACAACTTCGGGGACGACCTCTGGCAGGAAAGTGAGGCGGCTGGGCTGGACTTACGCTACCTCCAGCGGTTGCCTCAGCCCACCCTGCTGGCCGTTGTTTACCAAATCGATCCCCCTGCCTACCGGTTCTTGGGCGAAAATAGTGCCGACCTCCATTTCGACCCGGCACGGTTACCCCAAGGCTGGCTGCAGGCCGCCCGCTGGCTGCATGTCGGCGGAATCAGCCTTGCCCGTTGGCCCCTGGCCGACACCCTGCTGGACTTGATCGCCCGGGCGAAGGAAGTGGGGGTCAAGCTCAGCTTCGATCCCAACGCCCGAATCACCCACCGTCACCCCGACTACCGGATGGTGTTCGAGCGGGTGGCCCGGCAGTCGGACGTACTGAAATTCAGCGACGAGGACCTGGAATTCTTCTTTCCCGAGCAGTCCGAGGAAGACGCCCTGCGCGCCCTGCGCGGCCTGAATGCCCGCTGCCCCATCGTGATCACCCGGGGGGCCAGGGGCGCGACCCTCTACCAGCCGGCAGGCCGGGTGGACCTCCCCACCGTGAAGGTGCAGGTGGCCGACACGGTGGGCGCGGGCGACGCCCTGTGCGCCGGCCTGCTCGTCAGCGCAGCGACGCGCCCCGAGGACCTGTGGACTGACCACCTCCAGATGGGCCTGCGGGCGGCAGCAGCGGCCTGTGCCCGTTCCGGAGCCTACGCCCCGACGCTGGCGGACCTCGCCGCCCTTCAAGGCTGAACAGGACTGGGACGCCTCCCTGCGACCGCTTGGTAAGAACCCGCTTCCCGCAGATAACATGCCAGAGCCTTCTGGGTCTTTAGACCGTGCACTGGTGAATCAGGATCTTCTTGTCCTCTTTCAGGAATTGCGCGTGGTAGTAATATCCCTTGCCCCCGGTGACGGTATAGATGCGCAGCAGGCCCTTGTCGGCCTCGAATTTCACCGTGACTTTGCCCCCGCTCGCACGAATGGATTCAGACCTGCCGTTGTAGGTGAGGTTGATCTCGGAGAGCTTTTTCATGGAACCGTCGTTCAGGGTTTTGACGCTGTACCCACCGGTGCACTCCTGCCCGGAAAATGCCTTGGCTTGCGCACTGATGGTGCTCTGCTGCGCGGAGGTCACAGAGGCGGGCGCGGCAAGGGACGTGCCGAGAAGGGCGGAGATCAGAATCAAGGAACGTTGCCTGGGGTTTTTCCTCCTGCTTGGCATTCGAGCTGGCGTGCGTTACTTGACCGCGCCGTAACTGAGCCCGCGAACGAGCTGGCGCTGAGCGATCCAACCGAAGAGCAGCACGGGAAGCACCGTGAGGGTCGCTCCCGCACTCATCTGCGCCCAGAACAGGCCCTCGCTGGTCTTGAACTGAGCGATAAAGACGCTCAGCGGCGCAGCGTCGGAACTCGTGAGGTTCAGCGCGAAGAACACTTCGTTCCACGCGAAGATGACCGTCAGCAGGGCTGTGGCCGCGATCCCCGGCTTGGAGAGCGGCAAGGTGATGCCGAAGAACTCCTGAAAGACGTTCGCGCCGTCGATGCGGGCCGCCTCGTATACCTCAGCGGGGATGTCGCGCATGTACGAGTGCATCATCCACACGACCAGGGGCAGGTTCATGGTGGTGTAGATCAGCACCAGGCCGGGCAGGGTGTCGAGCAGGCCGAGGTTGCGGTAGATCAGGAACAGCGGCACGATGATTCCGACGGCGGGCATCATCTTGGTCGACAGCATCCACATCAGCGCGCTTTGCGAGCGGCGGGTGGTGTAGGCCGCGAGGGAGAACGCGGCGGGCAGACCGAGCACAAAGGAGAGCAGCGTGCTGCCGACCGCTGCGATAAAGCTGTTTTTCAGGCTGGGAAAGTACGAGGTCAGCGCGTGCTGGAAGTTGTCGAGGATCGGCGTGAAGGTAAACACCGGAGGCGTAGCGAACGCCTGCGCTTCGGTCTTGAAGGCCGCCAGGATCATCCAGATCAGTGGGAAAGCGAAGATGGCCGTCAGAACGTAGGTCAGCAGGTGCAGTAGGGCGCTCCGCAGCAGAGCGAACGGGGAAACGCGGCGGGTGTGCGAGGAGGAAGGGCTCTTGGGAGCCAGTCCTTTCTTGCTTGGGAGGCTGATCACGCTTCTTTCCTTCCGTAGGAACGGCTGAGCGTTCTGAGCAGGAAAAACGCCAGGATGTTCGTGAGAATCACCGTGATGACGCCCGCTGCGCTCGCCAGGCCGATGTTGTACTCCGCGAAGGCCTTCTGATAGATGAAATACGGTAGGTTGGTGGTGGACAGGCCAGGACCACCTGACGTGGAGCCGTAGATCTCGCCGTAGACTTGCAGCAGCGCGATGGTTTCCATCAGCACCACCACCTGGATGGCCTGCGTCCAGTGGGGCAGCACGATGTGGCGAAATTCCTGAAAGCGCCCCGCACCGTCAAGGCGAGCGGCTTCAAGCTGGTCTTCTGGGAGGCTCTGGAGTCCCGTGAGCAAGATCAACATGGCGAAGGGCGTCCATTCCCAGGTGATCATGGTGATGAGGCTGACCATGGGGTAGTGCGCGAGCCAGTCCACAGGTGCGCCGCCGATTCGGGTGGTCACCCAGGAGAAGAAGCCGAAGACAGGGTTGAGGAGCATGTTCTTCCAGACGACAGCCGTGACGACCGGCATCACCAGGAAGGAACTGATGAGCAGGGTGCGAAGCAAGGCGCGTCCAGGAACGTTGCGGTTGAGCAGCATCGCGAGGAATGCACCGAGCAGCAGGGTGAACAGCAGGGTGCCGCCCGCAAGCACGCCGGTATTGAGCAGCACGCGCAGGTTGTTCGGGTCGGTCAGGAGCCGCTGGTAGTTCGTCAGGCCAATAAAGGGGCGGTTGCCAGGTTCAACGAGGTTGTAGCGGAAGAAGCTGTAGTAGACCGTCATGAAAAACGGCACCTGCGTCGTGACGATCAGGTACAGCATCGCGGGCCAGATCAGCATGACGGGACTGAGCCGGAACTTCTTTTTCTGCTTCTGGGTTTGCGAGTGGAGTACGGGGACAGTGGTCACGGAAGGTCCTCCTTTCTCAATGAAAAAGCTGGAAGCGGGGCGGCCACTTCCAGCTGTGCTCAGCGTGATGGGCGTGCAGGTACGCGCCCGTCATGGAGATCTCAGGAGGTGCAGCGAACGTCCTGCGTGAAGTACTTCTTGCTCAGCCTCTCGTAGGTGCCGTTGGCCTGGAGCTTCTTGATGGCGGCGTTGACGGCCGTTTCGAGCGCCTTGTCTGAGCCGTTTTTCACGACGACGTACACGGGCTGGCTCCACAGCAGCGGGCTGACCTGCAGCTTCTTGGGGCCGAGCTTGACGTACATCTTCAGGGCGTCGAAGCGGTCGAGCAGGAGGACATCGGCGGACCCACCGAGGAAGTCGAGGAGGGCCTTGTCGGAGTTCGGCGCGGCGTTGATCTTCTTCTCGAACGGCAGGTTGCGGACGTAGTGGAAGTACGGGTGATCGGTGGAGATCGCAATGCGGGCGTCTTTGAGGTCTGCTTCCTTGGTGGGTCCACCGGGACGCGCGAACATCACACCGCCGGTGCAGACGAGGGAAGCGATCTGCTCACCGTCACTGAGAATCTGCGGGAGTTTCACGTCGAAGATCATGTCGACGTTATTGGCGTTGAGGTTTTTGAGCAGCGCGTCGGACGTGGCGTCTTTGCGCCAGGTCGCGTCTTTGAGCTTCATCTCCTTGGCGACGAGGTCCATGAATTCCACGGCGAAGCCCGTGATGGTGCTGCCGTCCTGCATGACCAGACCGGGGGTGTTGGTGGCGAAGCCGAGTTTCAGGGTGCCGCCGCTTTGGAGCTTACTCAACGTCGCTGCCTGGGAAACACTGCCGCAGAGGACACTCAGGCCCGTCAGTGCCGCAACAGTCATTTGGCGAGGAATACGCATCGAAAGTCCTTCCTTTGCGGGCGTGCCCAACGTGGGTACGCCCTGGGAGCTTGATTTACTTCTTGTACCCGCCGTCGACAGCGACGGTTTGTGCCGCTTGTTGTGCCTGGCGGAGGGCTTCGTCTACGGTGCTGTCACCGCTGAGCGCTCCGGCCAGGAATTGACCCACCTGGGTGCCCAGGGCCTGGAACTGCGGGATGCTGACGTACTGAACGCCGGTGTAGGGGACGGGCTGAAGGGTGGGCTTGTTCACGTCCGCGCTGCGGATGCTGTTCATGACGATGTTGCTGAATGCCCCTGCGGCCCGGACGTAGTTGGGGTTGTGGTAGGTGCTGACGCGGGTCCCGGGGGGCACGGCAGCCCAGGTGCCCTTGGTTTTGGCGACGAGCGCGATGTAGTCCTTGCTGGTGGCCCAGGTGAGGAACTTGAACGCGGCGTCTTCCTTCTTGGTGCTCTTGGGGATCGCCAGGTTCCAGGACCAGAACCAGTGGTTGCCGCGGTCGGTGCCGGGGCCGGTGGGGGCATTGGCAAAGCCGACGCTCTTGACGATCTTGCTGCTGCTCGGGTCGCTGAGGAAGCCGGCGGCCACGGTGGCGTCCACCCACATGCCGCACTTGCCCTGACTCATCAGGGTGAGGTTTTCCGTGAAACCGTTGCCCGTTGCGCCGGGAGGGCCGTAGCGCTTCATCAGGTTGACGTAGAAGGTCATGGCGTCCTTCCACGCGGGGCTGTTGAGCTGGGCGTTCCAGTCGGTGTCGTACCAGCGTCCACCGAAGGTGTTGGCCATGGTGGTAAATAGAGCCATGTTCTCGCCCCAGCCGGGCAGGCCGCGCAGACAGATGCCGTACACGCCGCCTGACGGGTTGTGGATGCGGGAAGCGTAGGACTGGATCTGCGTCCAGGTGGGGTTGTGGGCCATGGTGATGCCCGCCTTCTTGAACAGGTCCTTGTTGTAGAAGGTCATGCTGCTCTCGGCGTAGAAGGGCACGGCGTACAAGTTCTTGTTGTACGTCATGGCGTCACGGATGCTGGGCAGAACATCGTTCAGGTCGTAGCTGCGGGCGATGTCGGGGTTCTTGGAAAACAGGGGGTTGAGGGGTTCGAGCCAGCCGTTCTTCGCCCAGATCGGCACTTCGTATGCGCCGACGGTGGCGAGGTCGAAGCCTCCGCCGTTGCTGGCGACGTCGAGCGTGACTTTCTGGCGCAGTTCGTTTTCGGGAAGAAAGACGAACTTGACGTTAATGTCGGGGTACTTCTTGGTGAATTCGGGAACGAGCTTTTGCATCGTCACCATGTCGGGGTTGTTGACGCTCGCCACAGTGATGGTGGTGGCGGCTTGAGCGCTGGTGATCAGGGCAAAGCTGAGCAGAGCGAGTCGTTTCATGGTGTGCCTTTCTGAGCGGGCCCGGAGGCAGGACGAAAGCGAAGGGCGGGGAGGCTTCTGAATCTGTATTTAAGTGTCCTTAATCTAGTTGCTTAATAATTACGTAAGTCTTACTGCTCCATGTAAAAAAATGCGCACCAGGACGAGAAGAAGTGAAAAATACGTGATTTAGATTTTTAAGAAGCGTGAGACTACGAGAAATCCGAAGATAAAGAAGCTTCCACTGCTTGTCCTGGCTTACGCGGACGAGGGGTACGCTGAACTGCTGAAGACCTGTTGCGCAGTAGTGGGTCAGGTTTGAGAAAGTGCCGTCTATAACGACCAAAACCGATCAATCTTAGCTTTGGTTTAAAAAGAAGGGCTTTTGCTCGACTCAGACGACCTCTCGCGAGCCTTGCCTTCTTACTGCGCAACAGCAACCGTGTGGGAAGTCAAGGGGTGCCGTGGCGCCCCGTGGATGGCACGGTGTGACAACGCCGGGTCAGACACGGGGGCGCCACGGCACTTGAGAACGAACAATGGCATTCAGGATGACGAGCAACTTGCGCATACACGCGACGAGCGCCACTTTTTTAGGTTTTCCCTGGGCGACCAGACGCTGAAAGACCTCCCGGAGCACCGGATTGACGCGAATCCCAGTGACCGCAGCCATATACAGTTTGGTCCTCACCTCCGCGCGTCCTCCCCAGATGGTGCGGCGCCCCCGAGATTTCCCGCTGTCTCGATTGAACGGCGCCAATCCGACAAGGGCGCTCAGTTGTTTGCCAGAGACTTGGCCGAGCTCAGGCAACTGAGCAAGCAACGTCAAGGTGACCACCGGACCCACGCCAGGAACGCTCATCAGGAGATCCCGCTGAGCACGCCACTGCAGATCGGTTTCCATCAACGCCTTCAGTTCCTGATCCAGCTCAATCCGCCGTTTCTCCAAGTACGTGATGTGTGCGTGCAAATCTGCACGCACCGCTTCCGCTCGTACCGAGTGAAGTCGGTTGCGTTCCATGACCAGCATGTCGACGACTTGTCGTCGACGGTCGACCAGGTCTCCCAGTGCACGAACGCGCTCCTCAGGTACCTCCCGAACTGGAGGCCGGACCATCTCAGCAAACAAGGCCAAGAGCATGGCATCCAGTTGATCTGTTTTCGCCAGTCGACCTGTTGCTTTGGCGAAGTCGCGAACCTGACGTGCATTGACCACGACGACCCGAACACCCCGTTGCACCAACGCCAAGACCAGCTCCCGCTCCAACCCACCCGTCGCTTCCAGCACAACCAAGGTCGGGTCGAGTCCATTCAGGCGATCTGCAAGTCGTGCCACACCTGGAATCGAGTTCTCCTCGACGAAAATTTCTCCAGTGGGACGAATCGCGACATCAAGGCGAGCTTTGCAAACATCAATACCGACGAAGATGCTCTCCACTTGGGTTCCCTCCCTCGGGGCATCCCAGTGTCGCCCTTCCTTGCTCATGCGAGCTCATCCTCAAGCAACCGTTCGGGCTCTGAACTGGGGAGAAGCAGGACGGCGAGCTTTGCTGTTGCACGGCCTCGTGGCCGAGGTCTTGATCGGTCTACCGTCCTGCGCCCCATCTCGAACATACAAGGTCTTGAGTTTTCATAGGGAGCCTCGCTTTCCAGCCTAAGGCTGGCAGTGAGCCTGAACCACTACTTCACTCCGTCCAGCTTTTGGGGGACACTCCAAGACCCCTGCGCCATCTGCTGTAAGGCAGGTGTTATGCAGCCTGGCTTAAGTTGGCGCTACTCAACTTCTCCCCTTATGTACGGAGTTCACATGCCACTGCCCATCACCGCCCGTTGGACCCCCAGAAGGAGTTACGTCCTGGCGTTGAGTCTGGTCGCGGGCCTCAGTGTGGCAGCGTTCATGCTGCTCAACTCCATGATTCACGACCAGATCTTCACGGCCCAGGTCATCAATGTCAGCGGGCGGCAACGGATGCTCGCAGAGCGCACTACCCTCTTCGCACTGCGGCTCACCACAACCCCGATCGGCGCTGAACGAGAGGCCATACGCAAGGAGTTACGGACTGACCTGGCGACCTTACTCTCAGCCCACAGCGGTCTGCTGAACAAGGTTCGAGCAGGACACGAATCTGGGGAAACCTTGACGGCGTTGCAAACGATCTACTTCGGTCTGCCTCAGTCGCTGGACGTGCTCGTTCAGACCCATGTCCGCCTCGTGCAGACAGTCCTCACCACCCCCGACAACAAGCTCAGCCCAGATCTACCGGCACTGCAGGAAGTGCTGGACGAAGGCACAGGCGACCTGCTCACGGTGCTTGACGCGGCAGTCCGTATCCACCAGGTTGATGCCGAGCAACGCATCGAGACCCTACGCCGGGGGGAGATCGCCGTCCTGGCCATTACCCTGCTGACCTTGCTGCTCGAGGGTCTCCTGATTTTCCGCCCCCTGGAACGCGTCCTGCAGCAACGCGATCAGCAGCTCATGCATGACGCTTTTCATGACCCTCTGACTGGCCTTCCCAACCGCGCGTTGTTCCTTGACCGGCTCAACCAGGCCATTCTCCGCCGGCAGCGCTACCCAGACGCACATTTCGCGGTGTTGTTCATCGATTGCGACCGCTTCAAAGTCATCAACGACACCCTGGGACACGGCGTGGGCGACGCGTTGCTCATCGCGCTTGCCGCCCGCTTAGGGACTTGTATCCGTGGCCTGGACACCGTCGCCCGGATGGGCGGAGACGAGTTTACCTTCCTGCTCGAGAACCTGGCTGACGTACAAGACGCCGTGCTGGTCGCGAAACGGGTCGAAAGTGCCCTGAAGGAGCCACTCCATGCCGCTGGCCACCTCTTGACCATCGGCGTCAGCATCGGGGTCATTTCCTCAGATGCCGGGCACAGCACTCCAGCTGAAGTGCTCCGCGACGCGGACTTGGCCATGTACCACGCCAAAGCGCGGGGCCGCGGCCGCTACGAAATCTTCACGCCACAACTGCTCGAGCAGGCCGCTACGCTGCTGAACATCGAACTGGACCTCCGCGGTGCCCAGGCCCGAGGGGAACTTGCCGTCCACTACCAGCCAGTTGTGTCGCTGCTGGACGGCAAGTTTATCGGCTTCGAAGCGCTGCTCCGCTGGACACACCCGGTGCATGGAGCGGTCTCACCCACCGCTTTCATCCCAGTGGCTGAAGAAAGTGGCTTGATCGCTGAACTCGACCGCTTCGTGCTTCGGACCGCTTGCCTGCAGGCCGTGCAGTGGCAGCGAGATTACCCCCGCCAACCGCCGCTTACCATGAGTGTGAACGTCTCAGGACGTCACCTGCAGAGCCTGGACCTTGCTGAGCATGTCGCGACCGTCCTGAGTGAGACGGGTCTGGCCCCACATCACTTGAAACTCGAGCTGACAGAAGGCGTACTGGCTGCGGAATCCGACGATCTTCGCCGCACCATGAGTGCGCTCAAGGCGCTTGGAGTTCAGCTGCATATTGATGATTTCGGCATGGGCTACTCGAACCTCGCGTACCTGCAGCGCTTCCATGCGAACGCCATCAAAATTGACCGGTCGTTTATCAATGTGCTGGGAAGTGATGGGGAGGGTGTTGATCTGATTGCCAGCATCGTGGGCATGGCCCGCAGCATGCATCTTTCGGTGGTGGCTGAAGGCGTAGAAACCCAGGAGCAAGCACAACTCCTGCTTCAACTGGGGTGCGAAGTCGCGCAGGGCTTCTTGTTCTCCCGGCCTGTACCTGCACCAGACGCTGGTGTCCTGCTCGCCTCAGAAATTATGACCGCTGCTCAACCAGCTTTCCAATTGCAAGATTCTGCGCCGCCCATAGAGAGCACAACATCCGGTCCTTTTGACAACACAGCTAAAATCTAAACAGTGCTCAACTGACCATGGTGGACTCCGCGGGAAATTCTGAACAGCATCTTCTGCGTCCTACGTGGAGGCCATGGCTTGGCAGGCCACGGCCGCACAATCTTCCCAACATATCCTTGAAAATCCCCACGGAACAGAGATTCCTCGTATAAATTGGCCATGAGGCAAAAGATGAGCAGGGCGGGAAGCAGCGTGTGCCAGTACAGCGAGTGAGTCGTCGCTTCTCCATTGGGTGGAACATTCAAAAGGTCGACCGGCCTCTCTGAGCGTCTGTGCCCTTGAGGAGGCCTAGAAATGCCTGTCCAATGGGCGAAACGGCAAAGGTCGGCAGGTAGAACACGCCTAACGTGCGGAAAAGCGGCTCTGGGAGCGAATACGTAACCACTTCGGGGGGCAAATTCGTGATAGCCAGTTCTGGAAGCACGCAAACGCCCAGCCCGTTTTTAACGAAGGTAATCGATATATCGTCTTCCGAGATGCGCTCTACGGCATCCAGAGATTGTCCGCAGGCCATCCAGTGAGCTGAGATACGCCGGGCACAATCAGACGTGCCGAGCATCAACGGCTGGCTGGCAATTTCCTCCCAGGTGGGAGGCCTGCTGAGCTTCTGGGCACCCCACAGCAAGCGGTATTCGTCCCGGAGGAGTACTGAGCTCTGGAGGGGTGGAGCGACGGGTAGGCTGGAGAAGCCCACATCGCACTCGCCGGACAACACATACATTTCGGTAAGGGTCGTGCAGTGCTCTTCGCTGAGCAGGTTGACCTGGACGCCGGGATGACGGGCGCGGAATTCACGAAGCACAGGAGGCAGAAGCCGCAGCGCCGCGCTGCGTGCACTCACGATTTGCAGCCGTCCAGTGAGGTTCTGGGCGTCCAAAGCACATTCCTGACGGATGTTCTCCAGTATCTGGAGTATCCCACGAGCGTGCAGGGCGACCCTGGAGCCGAGAGGGGTTGGTTCCACGCCGTATCGGTTACGGAGGAGGAGCTTCACGTTCAGCTGCTTTTCCAACGAGGCGATGGCAAAACTCACGCTGGACTGAGTGACGTTCAGGCGCAAGGCGGCCTCAGAAAGTGTTCCCGCCTCGCTGGCCGTCACAAATGTACGGAGTTGCGTGATGGTCACTCGCGTGAAATCCAGCATTCCTTAGACTACATCAGCTATCGAGCTACTCAATAGCTGACCCATATACCATGAGTCGGCTCGGTTGTGCGGATCAAGCTGAGTTTCTACGCTGATACGCATGCCTCTGCTAAGCCCCCTGGACCTTGAAGTTATCGCTGCTGAACTGCGCTCCTACAGCGAACCTGCTGTGAACCACTCACCCGCCGCTGGGAAATGGAGCGCAAAAGAAATTCTCGGGCACCTGATGGACAGCGCTGTGAACAACCATGTGCGTTTCATTCGCGCTCAGGCGGAGAATCCCCTGCATATTCCCGGTTACGATCAGGAACACTGGAACCGCTGTCAAGCTTATCAACAGGTCAGCTGGCTGGAGCTGATCAACCTCTGGCTCGCGTATAACCTGCACATCAGGCGTGTACTCGACCTTATTCCCGAAGCAACCCTGGGAAACATGCTCGTGATTGGTGATGGCCCCCGTGTTACATTGCAGTTCGTGGCTGAGGATTACTACGAACATCTGCAGCATCATATCGATCAAATCAGGGCCTTGAATCAGACTTGAACGTCATGTCATTTTGCCGCAACCAGCAACAGGGCTCCCGACCAGCAGCCTAAAATGGTCGACACCATCAGGACATACCGTGACAACCAGGATATTCGCATCATTGCCGTTGTCATGGGGAAGTATGGCATGACAGTATCATATTTATAAGTCTAAAAAATCTTTGTGCTGTTGGCTTGAAATTGCCTGTTTCTACTGGGTTTTGCCCGGGTAAAGACTCTAATTTTTGTCTTCTCTAACACGAATTAGGGCAGACAGAAAGAGAGTAGCCGTTCGAGGACCAGCGCTACACCCTCTTGGTCATTCGATGCAGTCACTTCGTCCGCCACCACGAGAACGTCCGGGCGACTGTTGGCCACAGCCACCCCGTGGCCCACCCAGGCCAGCAGCGGCGCGTCAATCGGCATATCACCGAAGGCCACCACCTGAGCCTGGCTGATCTGATGACGCTGACACGCAGCTTTCACCGCCGCCACCTTGTTGACCCCAGCTGCCGTGATCTCCGCGAAACTCATCGTCGAGGCTGTGATGCTCAGCTCAGTCGTCCCCTGTTGGAGCAAAGTCACCAGGTTTGGACCATTGAAGTGCGGATGGCGGGCCATCAACTTCAGTGGAGGCTTGGCCTCTTTCAAGTCAAGCAGCACGTCATTAACAGGACGGTGCCGGCCTACTTCAATCGGATTTCCTCCCCCGCGGAGTTCGTCATACGCCTGCTCCGCCGTCATGTATTCCCCCCACTCCGCACCAAAAGTGATACCGGGAAGTGCCGCGCGAGCTGTTTCCACGAAGGCCCGCACCTCGGGAACATGAAATGGAACGATCTGAAGCACCTCACCATCACTTCGGTGCGTCACAGCACCGTTGCTACAGGCAATCTCCGGCCAATCTTCCTCCAAGGCCAGAGCCACAGCATTGCGTGAAGGTCGGGCGGTGACTGGAAAGACGACCCAACCGAGCTGGGTCGCTTCTTGGAGAGCCACTCGTGTGCGCCCGCCAAGTGTGCCGTCGGAGCGGAGGAGCGTTCCGTCAAGATCAAGCGCTAACAGGCGTTGCATGAAATGACTGTATGTAGGCGCTGTCACGGCTTTGGTTCATCCCTTAGCGGACAGCTCTCCTTACGCCGTTTAGGGCTGAGCGAGGTTATGGGCGAGGACGGGCAGGACGACGCGGAGCCGGAGAGAGGGAAGTGTTTTTGGTCTGAACGGAGCGAATTTGAGCTTCGACCAATTGTGAAAAGACGGTTTCAATGCGTTTGCGGAGCTTTGGGTGGCGGTCTTGCCGCCACCCGTTGTCATAGCGGGTGTTTTTCTTGGGTGGGAACAGGTCGCCCAGGCAGCAATAGCCCTTGTCCCCAATGATCTTTGGCCCGCCGAACTCAGGCCACCTCCGGTTCAACTCATCGCTGACGGTGGTGTCGTGAAGATTGGCGGGTTTGAGGAGGTACTGGACGATCTCCCCTGCGGGTGTCACCCAGGCATGCAGCTTGTACCCGTACACGTCGCCCTGGGTCCCAAACCCCCATTTCGCTCCCGGGAACTTGCACCGCTTCCCTCGTTTCGGGCGACACACCGGGAGCGGCATGGCGTCAATGATCACTTCTGCACAGCGTTTGGCGGGGCTGACCAAGGCTTCGAGGCGTTCCAGCAGACGCACGCTTCGCATGTACGCCTGGGTGTAGGAGGGAAGACCGACGCGGTCTTCCCTCAACATGTTCCACCAGATCGAGGGATACGGCTGCTTGAACACGAAGCGAGCGAGCAAGAGGGCCACGAGCAGGGCATCCGTCAGCTTCTGATGCTTAAATCGCTTCAGATCGCTGAAGTGCCGCTTCGCCCAACGGTGGAGCTGACGAATCACCGCACGACGACCTAAACTATGATGGAGACGGTATCTGCACATACCGTCTCCATTTTTCCTCGTCTCCGTCCTACTCGGCTACCCCAGCCTCAAGCCCTAAACGGCGTCTCCTTATGAAACGTCGTCCATTCCTGGTACGGGCGTTAAGCCGGGGTTGGGCTGCGTGGGCTCAGGTGTGGAAGAGGAACCGCCGCTCGCCTTCTTTCGCGACCAGCTGCGCCAGTTCGGTCAGGCCTGCCGCTTCGTACCGGCCACGCTGCTCATGCATGCCCCGCCGTGAACCGAACGCCACCCGACTGAACCACCACGCCTGCGACATCCACGCCCGAATGGCAGCCAGAAACGCCACTTCGAAGGCGTGGTCGACCCCTCGGCGCAGCCAGTACTCCACGCGTGCGTCGACCTGATTCAACTGCTCGACCGTCTGCGGATCCGCGCGGTAGTGGTCGATGAACGGCGCCACCCGATTGACATACAACGACCCCAGAAACTCAGCCTCGTCCGCACTGAAGATGCTGAACCCGTAGGCCTCATCGCGGTCGTGCTCGCCGATATGCATCGCGAGATCCTCGACATTCTCTTCCAGTGTGAAGGTGTCTTCCGGCCACGCGCTGTCACTCCAGATCCGGAGTTCCTCCCGCGACGCCATCACGGCGTCGTAGTCCACAGGGTTATCGGTCAACTGTTGACGGCGCAGCACGAAGTGCGGGGTGACGCATTTGGTTGGGACAGGCAGTTGAGCGGGGTTAAGCGTCATATGGGCCTCCAAGAGAGGTGAGTGGCAACCGGGGCCAATGGCCCGCTGTTGAGGAAGGAATATTTTCTGATTCGTCAGCGAGGTCCAGAGAATGGCTGACAGCGGGAACGTGCGTCCTGACCAGCGTCTGGATGATGCGGGCCGCTTGTGCGACCTGAACCGCGTTGCCCGGCGTTGCCACCGCCCCCATTTGAGTGGAACCTTACCAGGGGGTGCAGGTGGTCCACATGGTTCTGGAGTTGGTAGATACGCAGCTCCATGTGAAATAGGTGGGATCCCCCGGACCCAGAGGCGTGCTGACCGGATGCCTGCAGACGGGATGCTGCGGACCGCGCAGAACCCTAACCCCGACCCACCCACAGTGGGATGTGTGGCGCCAGACAGCCCAGACATTCGGGTGTGCAGCCGCTTCAGCGTGGCGTTTCCTCGTGCGTGTTGAGCAGATCGAAGTGCGCGTGTCCAGCCAGGTCCACGCCGCCGTCCCGGCCCTTCTGCTCCCAGGCGCCGGCGAGAATGTTGCCTGCTCGTGAGAGCAGCAGCCGGTGCTGACCTTGCTGGAGGTTCACAGTGATGAAGTACTTTCCGCCGTACGGGTAGACCAGCGCCGGACCGACCAGTGTGGCGTTCGTGCCCTCCAGCCGGTACGCCTCTCCGGAATAGCCGTCCGCGTTGTCGCGCAGGTTCAGGCGCCAGGTCTGCGGCGTCGCGGCTGTCAGGGGAGTCAGGGTTCCCTGCCAGGTCTCCACGCGGTCCAGGGCTGGTGCCGGGTGGCCGGCGCAGGCGGAGAGAAGCAGAGCACAAAGGACGGGAAGGCTGCGCATTTGCATGAGGGCATTCTCCTTGGGTCTGGTGACTCGGGCGTGACATGAACGCGCTGGGTCAACCTGACCGGTCAGGTCGCCTGCATGCTGTCCGGCGGTGTCAGGCTGCACGTCGCGTTACAGTGCAGGCTTGACCGACCACCTGAATCAGGTTTCGAGGTGGCGGCGGGGGCCCGCGCCTTGGCCAGGCCGCGTCGCCTTCTTCCAGCCCACGCGGCCTGGCCTTGGAGGTGCGGCAGCCTGCCCGTCACGTTTCACGGCCGTTCAGAGGTGTTCCGCAGGCGTGGTAAACGTCGCGCGTCGTCCGGCGCTGGGCCCAGGTTTCAGCGCCCAGGCACTGGGGTCGTTGGCCAGTGGGGGAGAGCGGGAGAGGCAGCCTTGACGCAGGGGCCTGTTGCTGCGCAGAGCGCCGGCCCGTTCAGAGTCCCGATCAATGCCGTGAAATAGCTCCGAGCAAACCTGAAACCCACCGTGTCGCAGTACGGCTGGCGTACGTACGTCAGGCCCCTGCGGCGGGATGACCCAGCGACGCGGGGCCCGTTCCAGAATGTTAACTCGGGCGTCGGAAGTGACAGGACGCGGATGGCGAGCAGACTGGCGAGGCTGCCACCAATCACAACCGCGTGCTCACGGTGAGGGGATCGTTACCTCTCCAGCCAGGTAGGCCCAAGGCAGTGACGGCGAAATGACGCGGTGGTCCGCCTGTCCGCCGTGCCTTCAGTACAGGCGAAGACCTGTAGCCGTGAACTGAACTTTGCTGTGATCTCGACCAATCAGCTGGGTGAACAGCGTTCCCGCCAGATCCTGCGCGTCCGCTTCACGGTCCTGATCCTGCGGGCCTTCCTCCTGAAGCGCCAACGCCATGTTCGCGTTGAGGATCAGCGCTTCGTACAGTTCCTGCTTGTGGGCGTCGGTCATGGACTTGAACGCTGGAGTGCTAAACAGTGCACGGTTGATGCTGTCCAGCAGTCCGTCTTGTTGCTGCGCGCTCAGCTCTTCACCGCTGAGCACGTAATGGCTGATCATCAGGGCGTACATCACCGCTCCGGCCACGTTGTTCTTCAGCCGCGCCTCGTCGTTGTTGTCCATCAGGCTGTCGTAACTGTTGAGAAGCTGGACGTACACCGCTTCCATTTCTTTTTTCTGCGCGCCGTCCAGACCGGGCTGGGCGCCTGCCATGCGCGCCGGTAGCATCCGGTTTTCGGCCGGTTTGAAGGCGCTGATCGCCAGAGGCTGCGGTTTGCTGGTGGCCGCGGCGCCGGGCCTGGTGATCTGCTGGCTCATGGCCCTGAATAGACCCTGCGTGGCCAACGAGGACAGCGGGCTGTTCCCAGGCAGGCCCAGGGCATGTACCGGCGTCCCCAGGCTCAGAAGGCTGAGGGCGGCCGTAAGAACGAAGGTTTGAACGTGGTGCAAAGTGGCGGGGAAACCTGGCATATTGACCTCCAACTGAACGTTGTCAGTAGCCTGACCGTACGGAGGTGACAGTGATTCGGTCGTGACACGGGCCTTCACCAGGCGCGGGGGTCTCCCGGAACCCTGAAGTGGGTGCCCGGGTTCCGGGAGACCCCCCTGCCCCTGCCGCGAGGGCCCCATGGGCGCGGCCAGACTTGACCCGCGCAGACTATGGCCAACTGGGAGCTTCGCCCGTGGCAGAGATGAGCGCCCCCAAGCAGCCCAGAGAAGCTGAGCCAGGACTCAGCCGACTTGGTCGCCGGAGGGCGAGGTGACATTCAGCATGTCCCCGTCCCGTTGAACACATTCCCGGTCCATTCCTGGTCCTGGGCCCAGCAGGCCAGGTTGTGCACCAGGCCCAACTGCTCAGGACGGAAGAGCGCCCCACCACTGCCTTCCCGGCCTCGCAGACGGCCGCTGCGCACCGCGTCTCCCCGCTTCCACAGCGTCAGCGGGCAGGCTGTAGTGGCCGTCCATCCAGGCGGTGCGCACCCGTTGCAGAACGCAGCATTTGCCGCCCTGGCGCAGCAGGACAAACACGGTAGCCGGGGAGAGGTGCCGGGGCGTCTTGACGCACCCCAGCGCGCCGCTGGGCCGGACGTCTACCGGGCGTGAAGACCGGCACGCCGCGTCGACTCGGCGGGGCTGCGCGAACAAGCGTCAGGGTCGGTACCTCGTCGGTGATGGAAGGCTTCTTAGCGAGGAAACTGGTATTCGATGTTGCTCAGCGCGGAGCATCCGTAGATCTTCTCGAACTCCACAGTGGCGCTGGCCGCAAAGCCGGCGTTGGGACTGGCGGTGTTGCGCACCACCAGAGGCGTGAGCGCGCCGTTACTCTCGACGTATGCGAGCTGCAGTTCATAGCGTGCCAGCGGCAGCTTCAGGAGGGTCAGGGCAGTGCTGCCGCCATACCCGTTGGCCGCTGTCCCAATGACGGTGGTGTACGTCGCTGCTGGTCCTCCGTCAATAGCCGGCCCGAGTGGCTGGAGCGTCAGCTTGAACTGATTCACGGGGTGATCGCCAATGTACCGCGGCCGCTCGGATGGGTTGGTAGAGGCCACGAACTGCTGGCTGATGTGCAGGTCTGCGACGTTTACGTCGATCTTGAAGTGCCGCACGGCGCCGTCCCCGGCCAAGAAGAAGCCGCCGTTGCCCAGCGGCTCGCCCGGCAGGCACATCGGCACGCCCAGCCAGGTGGCGTTGATGGCCACCTCGGCCTTCCATGAGACCTCCGACGTCAGACGGACTTTAAAGACGCCTTTGGCATCCGTCTGGACGGCGCCAAGGCCCTGGTTGAAGTACCCGCTCACCGCGGGGTTGACCGTGACGGACGCGCCGCGCACCGGCCGGCCGAGTGCGTCAAACACCTGACCGGTCACGTAACCGACCTGTCCTTTGTTGACGGTGGGGGTGGGCGTGACGCGCTTGGCGGTGGCCGGCACCGGGGCGGGCGCCCCGACTTCCGTGACCGTGAGGGTGATGTTCGTGCGCGTGGCCTGCAGGGACGCCGGGGCGCCCGACGCATCGGTAAAGCGCGCCATGAAGTCGCCGTTATCGATGTCACCGTTGCCGTTGACATCCTTCCAGGCAATCAGGCGGTAGGCGCCCGCACTCAAGCTGTTGAACTTGAACGTGGCCGTCTGACCGGACACCGGGATGGTGTAGGTCACGCTCGCGTCGCCGCACCTGTCGCCTTCATACGCGCAGGCCACCACCATGACACCTTTCAGGTTCACGCCAGCCGGGGCCTGCACGGTGCCGCTCAGGCTCAGGGTGGCCACCGACTTCTCCTGCGGCGCGAGGCTCAGCACGAGGTGACTGGCCGGCGCCTTCAGGCGCCAGGCTTCGCCGCTGCCCGGCTGTTTGAGGAACGTCCACATGTCCCCGGCGTCCAGCGCGCCGTTCGCATTGACATCCTGCCAGGCGAGTACGGTGTACGGACCGTCGTTCTCGACCTTCAGGGTAAACGGCGCGCTTTTTCCGGAACTGGTCAGCTGCTGGGTGGCAGTCAGGCTCTCGTCGCAGCCGTCGGCGTTGGGGGAGCAGGCGATCACGTACGTGCCTTTGACCGTGCCGCTTGGAGGCGCATTCACGGTCCCAGACAGGGTAAGCGGGGCGGGAGCAGCGGCAGCGGCAGTCATCAGCGCGGCCATCATGGGCAAGTGTCGCACAAGGGATTCCTCCGCGAGCACCGTAGGCGTAGTGCGGTGACCGCCGTATGACACTCCGCTGGGCTGATCAGAGGCAGGCGCCAGCGGTCTGGCCGCGGGTTGTTCGACGTCGCTCTGCCGGGTGCCGACCCCGCCAATCTGCTGTTCGGGGGCAGTGGGACGCTGGTCCTGAGCTGGCTGGCGTGTCAGGACCTGGGTTGCAGGCCTCACGCCATCCCTGACCTCTGCGCTGCGACTCACATCCGGCCGACGCTACCGCCGCGCTGCTTGACGAGGACGTCAACCGTAAGGAACTCCCCTCTTGATGGTGATGAACTGAGACCCAGCACGCTGACCTGCGCGGTGCAGTGACGTACGCGCAGCGCTCCAGCCTCCTGGCCGGTGAGTCTGGGTCCCGCTGGGCAGAGCGAATCCCGGTTCCTCCAGGAAGCCCGCAGAGGCTGGGGTATGTCACGCTCTGGTCACAGCACCTCACCCACCAAGGGTGCAGCATGGGTTGACGTGACACCCGTTCTTTGGTTCTGAGTCAAGGTTGCTGCAGGGCTGGAGATGCGGTCAGAATTCAGGTTCGTAGCGTCTCAAACGAGGCGCGGGCATACATCTGCCGCTTGATCAGCTTGATCCTGTCGACGATTCCTTTCACCGGGCCATTCAGTCAGGGTGAGGAAACTGCTGCCTCCAGGTCTGCTTGTTCCTGGTGTAGACGCCGAGCGAACCACCGCACTTCTCCCAATCTTCTCTTCTGTGCTTGTTCCAGCTGGGAGTGGGGTGTGCATTCCCTTGCCGTCGCTTCCAACCGCTGGATGATTTGTAGAGGGCCATTTGGACATTGACCTGCCAACGCACGACGAACCAAGAGGCACTGAATCGACCCGGCCTTTTTGGGCAGAACGGACGCGCATGAGCACGCCTGCCCGCATGTTGAGCCAACTCCTCGGCACAGGGGTATACAGCGGCATGATGCCCTGCTCCGTGAACCAACACAGCAGTTCCGGCATCTTGTCCCCGACAAGGTTGTCGAGAATCAGCAGCATCCAAAGAGGTGGCAGGTTGTCGAGCAGCGGGAATTTCACGCTCAGCCCTTCTTGCCAGCTTTCTCACGCCGCACAGTTGTCTACCCGTGGCAATCAGGGTTGCCACGGGTAGAGGTTGCAGGACTTGAGCGAGCGTCTGCCGCATCCAATGGAGCACGGGGTTCGTGCAGCTGGTGACCTCACGGGCACAGTTTGACGCTCGGTCTTCTCCTCCAACAGTACTGTGCCGAGGCTACGAAGACCTTCCTGATCCGACTTTTGGGTGAATATACGGTCCCAGAGGTCCGTCATACCGATCAGCGGTGAAGCCGCGGGGCCACGAATCGAGCACGTCCGGCGCTCAATCATGTGGACCATTCGCACAGGGCTTCCACCTCGCGCTGCAACCACATTGCCAAGCAATCTCACCATTTTGCACGACGTCAGGAGAGACAACAGCAGGGCTTCAAGTGGAGGGAACGTGCACAAACGTTTCTGAGTCTGCACACACGCCCCGAGAACCCACAGCATCATGCCCGCACGCACGTGGCCGCCATGACCAGAAGCAAGAATCAGCAGCAAGCCTTCCAGAATTGGTCAACCACCCTGGCAGGGGTGGCCTGAACTTCAGGCCACCCCTGCCCTCAGACTGCCGTGCTGCCTGTAAAGGCAACACCACCGGGAAAAAACACAGCCATGCGGTCACATGACCCGCTTTCAGTCACTCGCGCAGCAGACGGCTGAGCAAACCTGCCGAATCGCCGGTACCGACTTCGTCTGGCGAGAAACCGAGATACACAGCGGCGGAGCTGCCCTTGTTGCCCAGTCCTGTCTTTTCGAGGGCCACGGCACCGCGGACGTTCTGGTTCACCTCGACAGTGAGCAGGGGGTGTCCGTCCGCATCCTCTCTACGCTTGAAAGCAGCGGTGCTGGCGGGGTTGGTCAGTTGAAGTGCACCCATGCCCTGCGTGACGGTTCCGTCCACGGGCTGCACGCTGGGTCCGTCTCGGCGGTACTGAAAGGTGTACCCAGCGATGCCGAACTGGTCACGCAGAAATGCCTTTTGCGCCGTGTTCTTGTCGGTATTCTGGTCCGTTTCCTGAAAGACGTTGCCGGTGCCGTCCAAGTTCTGCACGAATGCCGCTGACTGAACGATGAGCTTGTGGTCCGTTCCGGCCAGATAGCTGGTCATGGCGTTCACGTCGTCCCGCGTGGGTGGCTGGTCCCACTGGTTGCCGGTGTACCACACCACGCCAGAATATTTCGACAGCGTGTCTGCGTTCGGGCCATTGATGGCCGGCACGTCCGTGGCGATCCTGCCGGCCTTGACCACGAAAACGTCGAAGGCTTTTCCCACAAGGGCCGCGCGCATGGTCGTGTCAAGCGTGGACAGCGGCTTACTGTTGTCCTGCGGCGCGGCGTTGTTGGCACTTCGATCAGCGTCCACCAACAACCACTTCTCCACCTTGACCTGCATGCCCGTGGTCTTGGTGAGGGCGCCGTTCGTGCCGCGGACCGTGACCGGGTAGGTGCCCGCCGAGACATGCGCGCCGACCGTTACGGTCAAGACGCTGGTACCACCGGTCTGAGGACCGAAGGCGCCGCTGATGTGGTCTGCCCCGGTTCCGGCGACAGCACCTTCAAACGTGAGCTTCACGGCGCCTGTGGCATTGCCGGGCCGGGTGATTCGAATGCTGGTCGTGCCGACGTGTGACGCGCCGATGCCCAGTTCGCTCGGCTGTGCCGTCAGGGTAAAGTCCTGATCACCGTTCGTGGAGCCTGGGGTGGTTCCCCTGCAGCTGACGAGTGCTGCCGTTACCAGGACCAAACCAATGATGTTTCGTGTGTTCATCCATACCCTCCTTGGGTGCTGGCAACGTAGCTGCGCACTGGTGGCGAACCAATGACCGGCGGCAGGCGAGGAGGCAGAGGAGGTATTGGGCATGTTCAGGCGCCATACCCTGCCACAGGAGTGCAGCGGTGCGTGCCGATGAGGTGTGTGGCACGGGTCATCAATTGGCCACGTCGTGTGCTCCTGGCCGTCTCCCACCAGGCTGGAAGCACCAGAGCTGGTTATGGATACCCCGTCTCACGGTGTCTTCAAGGTCGTGGCGCGTGGAGGACCTCAGGGCGGCTTTCCCGGTCACTCGGATGTGTGCGCTTCCGGCATTCTCCCCGAAAACTCGCACAGCTCCGGCAGGACACCACACGCTCGGGTTTGGGATGCTGCGCAACTCCCGGTACGTGAAGGCCCAAGCGCCGTGCATGTCCGCGCCATAACCCCCCCAACCAGGATGGTCCCCGGCGCAGGTCCCGGCGGGGAAAGACGGTCACCTTCTGAACACGCAGACGGCGCCGTCCAACCAGGCTGCTTGGCGAGCAAAGCGGCGTACATTCATGGCACGGGCCACCGAATAGCCTTTCATCTTAGGGAACTTCCTGTGGTTCCTTAAGTGTCCGGCTGTGACCGCTGTGGAACAACAGCACGTTGGTCCTGCGGGACGAGGCAGGCCGGTGATGCGGCAGGCAGGGGGGGAGTTACGGGAACCGGCCCGTTCCCCAGTCGTCGCAGGCGACAACAGGGAGTCTTCAGACGCAGCTGTACATCGGGACACGACGCTGCGCAGGGCGGTGGGCAGCACAATTTTCTCCTTGATGTCAGTCTCGCAGCGCCTTCGCTGTTGGCCCGTGCTGGTTGCCCGTCATGGCGCTCCACGAGGGACAGGCCGGCGACTGACAGTGCCAGGCACGGAATAAGGTGGACGGTATGGGGAGATGGCGTCAGCTTTGAAGGCCAGTCCATCCACCGCCGGGAGTACCTGATCAGCGCAGCTGGGTGCTGGGGCACGTCCCGTCAGGGTCGGCGGGGAAGAAGAACCGCCGCTCCCCGTCGATCGGCGGCGCGGCTCCTCCGGCGGTAGCTGCCCAGAAGTCTTCGCCGGTGTGCTGGAAGCAGTACCTGGCCGTTCTGCAGGTGCTTCTCCGGAACTTCAGTGTTGAGGTCGCCGTACAGCCGACCTGGACCTGGTGATCCAACGTGAGGTGCCCGAGGTGTTCGAGGTCGGTACACTGGCGTCACCGGAAGGGAACGCACCGTGACCATTCACCTTACCGCTGGACGAGGCGGGTTGTCGGGTCGTGTCCTGCAGGAGATGGGAACCAGGTGGCCGCATCACCTCGGACGCTCCTGAGCGGCCGGCAGGGGCGTCATGACCCCGTCACTTCACTCCCATTACGGTGCCTCCAGTTCAAAGGGACGGACGCCCTGCCCGTCCAATAGGAGGAGTACCATGACTGCAACAACCCTGCGGACCCTCGGCCTGATCACCCTGCTCACCGCGCCGGCCATGAGCCTTGAGGCCGCCCGCCACGGCTTTCAGAAGGTCGCCAATGAGCACACGGACCCCCTCGGGGCGCTGCTCTATGGACTGTTCTCGCTCGGCTGGCTGTGCGGCGTGCTCGGCCTGCGTCACCTGCGCGCCACTGGCACAGGCTGGGCCGGACGCTGGCTGCTCAATCTCCTGAGCGTGACCGTGACCCTGGCGATCTTGCAAACGCCAATGGACCTGCTGCGTGTGCCGACCGGCCATCCCCTCTACGTGGTCACGGATATCGCCTGGCCTCTGAGTATGCTGCTGACGCTGCTCGTGGGAATAGCGGCGCTGTTCGCACGTCAACTCTGCGGCTGGACCCGCTTCGTTCCGCTGTTCATGGGGGCGTTTATACCCATCATGGTGCTTCAGGGGACCTTGGGGTGGACCGTGCCCTACTTGTTTGACGTGCACACCGTGCTGGCCTGGGGGTTGTTGGGCGTCACGCTGATCAGGGCCGCCCGGGTCCGGTCTCTGCGTTCCCCCGACGTGACGTTCATGGCCTGAATTCAGCCTAATCCGGACCTGCAGATGCCCTCAACAGGGCATCCGCGACCAATTCCAGATCTCCGGCGGTGTCCTTGTCCGCCTTGCGGGGCCGAACTGAAGGTTGATGGGGCGCGGTCACGCTTCTCTATGACTCGGGCGTCACCTCCCCAAACGACCTCACCGATGCTGAGTGCAACGTCCTCGATCCGCTGACCCCTCCTGAACCAACCCCGCAAGTGGTCTTTGCGGGAAATTCTGGACAGCATCTTCTCTGTCCTCCGTGGGGGCTGTCGCCCGGTGGGGTACAGCGTCTCTCAAGACCTACTGGTCTGATTTAGAAAAACGTTGACAGTGGGGGAGAATGCCAGGAGGGCACGGGCTGGGCCATTCTCCTCTGCAGAAATGTCAAAGGACCTCTGAATCAGACCACTACCAGTATCTCTCCGATTCCGCCCAAGCGGGTGTCTGGAAAGCGTGGTTGCGGGGGTTTTGATAAATCCTACTCTTGTTCATGCGTGCGCGAACGTACTCGACGGACACAAGCGATGCCGAGTGGTTGATTCCCGAACCCCTCATTCCTGCGAAGTACAGGAAGTGGGGCCTGCAGAACAGCATCGGTGCGATCCCGCCCCGTCCCGCACCGATTTGCAGCGACAAACCGGGACCCACACAGCTGTCGCGGGCGCTACGTTCAGCTGTCCACCGCCCGGCTGAGCAGGGGGGCACCCGGTGGCGCCGCATCCAGGGGTGTTCGCCCACCTGCTTCGGCGGCTTCGGCGGCCTGCGCGTAGAATCCAGCCGCTTCACGTAACAGGAAGTTCGCGGCGGCTTCCGCTCCGGCGCGCATGAACCAGTGCATGGCGGCGCGCGAGTCACCCCCTTCCTTCCAGAGCCGGGCGATGCGAGACGGCCGGCCGTCTCGCCGTTCCAGCAGGCGCGCGGCGCTGCGGCACAACAAGCGGTACACGCCTTCCGGAATGCTTGCGCGGACCGCTTCGAGCATCAAGTCATGCGTGAACTGCGTGCCCTGCAGCACCTGCGCACGCTCCAGCTCCTCCCAGGCGTGAATGGTATCGAACAGGGGCGCACCCAGCATTTCCGCAATGAGCTCCGTGGTGAAGTCACTTTGCAAGACCGCTGCCGCGCGCACCACCTGAAGCGCTCCGGGTGACAGGCGGCCCAGCCGCCGCCGCAGCACTTCCTGAACGCCCGGCGGCAGCGGCAGGTGCTCCGGGGGGTCATGCACCGCGCCAAGTTCCAGCAGGTGCTGGAGCGTCTCCTGGATGAGTTGCGGGTTGCCGCCGGTGAAGCGTGCCAGCCGCGGCGCCAGGCGCGCCGCACCCGGCACGCCGATGTCCTGCAGCATCGCTTCCACCGCTTCGACCGTGAGCGGGCCCACTTCCACGTGCATCGCCAGCCCAGCCCGGACCAACCCGTCCAGCACCTCGGCCTGCTCGGCAGCCAGTTCGCCGGAACGGTACACCGCCACATGCGGGGGAATCCCACTCCCCCCGTGAAAGGGGAAGGCCCTGGAAATGAGCGCGTTGCCCAATGCCAGGCTGGCATGGTCGAAGTACTGCAGGTCATCGACCACAATCGCCGCCAGCTCCGAGCTGGTGCAGCGCACCAGCTCGAACTGGGCATCGAAAACCACCTGCCGCTCTTCCGGACTGCGCACCGGTGCTGGCGGAACCGCGCCGCGCAACTCCGGCAGGTACCGCGCCAGCGTCTCGCGCACCCAGTCCGGCAGATGCACATCCGGCTGTGCCGCGAGATGCGCGCGTGCCAGACGGGTATTCGTCGCGAATGGCGTCCCCGCGTCACCCGGCCGTGCCTCCACCCGCACCACCCGTCCTTTGGTCATAGCGAAGTCCTGCGCGAGCCGGCTTTTCCCGATTCCAGGCGGACCGCTGATGAGAATCAGCTTGCCCGCCTGCCACGCTGCCTCCAGTTGCGTCCAGACTTCCTCCCGGCCCACCAACCGAGCTGACCGCGCGAAGCTCCGGCCCTGTGCGGCGCGCGGCGGCACCTGCGGGACATGCCCGCCCTGGGCCACTTCCGCCGCTAGCGCCAGCGTCTCAGGTAGCGGCTCGGTCTGCAACTCCCGCGCCAGCGTCGCCTGGCAGGAGGCGAACGCCTGCAGTGCCCCGTCCCGGTCGCCCTGCAGGTACCGCAGGCGCATCAGGCGGCGGTACGCTTCCTCAGATACGGGGTCCAGGTGCACGTGCAGGTCCGCGAGCCGGGCGGCGGTCGCGTAGTCGCCAGCGTTCTCCAACCGAACCGCCTCACGCCGCAGCACCGCCAGCCGCTGCTCATCCAGCCGTTCGCGCTGCGCCTGCAGCCATCCGGCCAGGTCCGAACCGGGCTGCACCTCCAGCGACTGTAACAGTGGTCCCGCCTGGATTACCGCTTCGTCATACCCGCCAAGCAGGTACAGCTCGGACAGCGTTCGGGTGTCCACCGTGAGCGCCGGCGACAACGCCACAGGGTCGCTGCCCTGCACCAGCTCCACGCCCAGCTGCTGACGGGTGCGTCGCAGCAACTGCACCAGGTTGTTTCGGGCCGTCACCTCTGCCACTTCGGGCCACAGCAGGTCCGCGAGGCGGGTGCGCGAAGTTGCCCCTTCGAGCGCCAGGTACGCCAGCACCACCAGAGCCTTGGCCGCGACCGGCATCACCTGGGTAGACGCCGCGACCAGACGCCCAGGTCCAAGCAGGTCCAGCCGCCAGCCGGCCAGGGTCGACTCCATGAAACTTAGCGTAGCAAACCCCCGCGGGGCCCCCTGGCCCTTCGCAAACCGGAGCCAGTGGTACGGCAACACCCTGGTGTACAGCACGTGCTGCGGGCACCGGAACACCCTCTTGCTATGCTGGGAAGGTGTCCCCCACATGGCGCCTGCACGTCCTGGGCTCCCCCAGCCTGATTCGGATGGACGGCACCCTCGTGCCCTGCGACCGCCGCGTGGCGGGGCTGCTGGCGTATCTCGCTGTTGAAGGTCCCACGGCCCGTCACCAGATCGCCCAGCTGTTCTGGCCGGACGTGCCGGCCAGTCAGGCTGGCAACAACCTGGTTCATGCCCTCCGGCGACTTGAAAAGCAGTCGGGGGCTGTGCTGATCGTCCGCCAGCCGCAACTGCGCCTGGCTGGGAACATCAGCGTCGACCTGAAGGACCTGCTGGACGGCACCCTGTCCGCACTCACCGGCAGCACTGGCCAACTGGAAGGCCTGGAATTGGACGACGCACCCGACTTTATGGAGTGGCTGATGGCCATCCAGGAGCGCGTGAGCATCGTGCGCGAGCAGGGTATTCGGCACGCCATTGATGACGCCGTCACGCGCGGCGACGTGACCGGCGCACTGATGCTCGCCCGCCGGCTGCTTGACCTCGACCCGCTGTCAGAACACGGGTACCGGGCGCTGATGCGCCTGCATGCCCTCGATGGCGACCGGGCGACGGCCCTCAAAGCCTACCGCCGCTACAAAGCGCTGCTGGACCGTGAACTGGGCGTGGCGCCGCACCCGGACCTGGTGCAGTTTGCCCGGGACATTGACGCGGGACGCCTTCCACGCGCGCCTGAACACCCCCGCATCCCGATGGCTGTGCTGCGCCCACCGCACTTGGTGGGCCGTGAGGAAGCGTGGCAGATGATGGAGGACGCCTGGGTTGCGGGGAAAACCATCTACCTGTCCGGCGCGCCCGGCGCCGGTAAAACCCGGCTGGCGCAGGATTTCGCCCGCAGCAAGGGCGCTGTGCTGTACCTGCAGGGCCGTCCGGGTGAACAGGACGTCCCGTTCTCGGGCGCGGCCCGCAACGCCCGGGCGCGGCTGGCCGCTGCCCCCCACGTGCGCCTTCCAGCGTGGGTGAAGCGCGAGCTCGCGCGTATCCTCCCGGAATTTCGTCAAGGCGAAGCGCCATTGCCGCTGCTGGACGAAGAGGAGCGGCTCACCTTCTTCCAGGCACACCTCGAAATGATCCGGTTGACCAGCCCCGGCTTCACGGCCACCATCACTGACGACATTCAGTACTACGACCCGGCCACCATGGACCTGGGTGTGTTCTTTCTGTCGCAGAGCGCCACACTCGGCGGTCAGGGCAATGTCCCCCACCACCTGATCGTCTTCCGGCGCGACGAATTTCCGCCGGAATCGCAGCGCACCATGGAACGGCACGTCAGTTCGGGCAGCGCCGTCCGAATTGACGTGGAACCCCTGTCACAGCCGGCAATCACGCAGTTGCTGGCCACCCTGGCCATCCCCGAGGCGCTGCAGATATCGGGTATCATCACCCACAGCACCGGAGGAAACGTCCAGTTCGTGCTTGAGGCGGTCAAGCACATGTACGAAACCGGCAATTTCAGTACGGAGGGCCAGACGCAACCGATGCCGGACACCATCGGCACCATCCTCCACCAGCGACTTCAGCGACTCTCCCCTGCGGCCGTGCAGGTGGTTCGCGCCGCCGCCGTCTTGCGGACGGACATCTCCATCGAACGGGTCGCTGAACTGCTGAATACACCCCTGTTTGCCACTGCCGCCGCGTGGGAGGAACTCGAGCTGGCTCAGGTACTGACTGGGGAACGCTTCAGCCACGATCTCATTCAGGAAAATATCCTGAACACGACGCCCGCACCGGTCCGGCAGATCCTGCACCGCGCCGCCGCCCGCGTCCTGACAGATCATGGCGCCGCGCCCGCCGTGATTGCCGGGCACTGGCGTGCCGCCGGCGCCGCCCTGCAGGCAGCCGCGTGGCTTCATCGGGCCGCGCACGCTGCAGAAGCGACCTTGCGGTTTCAGGAAGCGGCTGACCTCTACCGCGCCGCTGCACACGCCCTGACGGACGCCGGTGAAGCTTCGCAGGCCCACGCGGCGCTGGAACTCGCTGCGCGCGCGGACATTGCGCACGCTCAGCTTCCCGCACGGTAAACACCCTACACACGAGGTTGGGTCCACCGAACCAGCATCCCGGCGATTTAGAGCATTTGACAGAATAAGGACATGCAGAAACGGGTAGGGGCGCGAGGATAGAGCGTGGATCTGCGGGGGCGGGCTTTGACGTCTTCTTCGCCATGCTGCTTGGCATGCCGCCAATTGGACAGCAGGTCGAAATCACTGCCCATGGCGGCCTGCACCAGCGCTTCCCTGCCCGGTCGGTAGGCAACCAGGTATTCGCCGTTGTAGTACTGCCAGAGGTCGTCCAGTTCCGTCAAACGCCAGCTTCCCTGACCCCAGGCCTATTTCGATGGACCCCCTCAAGCAGCACCAGCCATTCTTTCCGGCGAAGGGGACTGTCTGGCATCACGGCAATCGGATGATCATTGGAGCGAAGTTTACCCTTTGGGCGCGCTGCCATCCGCACCAGTTTAACGATTCTCCAGAAAGCCCCTCCCCGCTGCCAGCTTCAAGCCAGCGCAGGAAGGGGGCAACGTTTGACGCAAGTTGTCCGTGTCAACGGCAGAAGAGCAGGCTAGGCCACCACACTGGGCTGCTTGGGCCAGGCGAACCAGAACGTCGCCCCCTGATCCACTTTTCCTTCCCCCCACACGCGGCCCCCAAACCGCTCACACACCCGCTTCACCGTCACCAATCCAATCCCCGTCCCCTCGTAGTACTTCGAGGAGTGCAGCCTTCCGAACAGCCGGAACAGTTTGCCCTTCGAGCGCATATTGAAGCCCGTTCCGTTGTCCTCCACGCCGAGGTGATACTCCCCCTCAACTTCTCGGACCGTGACGTGAATCCGGGCCTTCTCCTGCCCTCGCGTGAACTTCAGCGCATTCGCCACATACTCGTCCAGCGCGAGATAGAGCGCCTGGCTGTCCCCCTGCACGGTGGGAAGCGGGTCGTGCGTGATCTGTACGACGCGGCCCACCATGTACGGCTGAGCGTTTTTCAGCACCTCCTGGAAGACCCGCTGAAGGTCCACCCGTTGCAGGTGGATCCGCATGTGCCTGGCCTGCATGTACCGCTCTACAGAGGCCATCAGGTTCATGACCTGCTGAACGGACCGCTCCGTATTCACCAAGGGGTGGTTCACCTCTTCCTGCACTTCTCCCAGCGTTTGGCGGAGCAGCCCCAGGAAGCTCATGGCACGGGCAGTTGGGAGGTGGAGTTGCTGAACAAAGAGGGTGACCGTCTGCTCCAGCTCCTGATGAAGCGAGCGCACGGTGGCAGCTTGCTTCTCGATCACGACCGTCTGCGCGACTTCAACGTCCAGCAGGTCTTGATGCACCTGTTTGTAGGTGGTGATGTCCGTGACGACGACGTGGTAATGCAAGAAGTCGCCCTGGTGCTGTGCGAGGATCACGTCAACGAGCATGTCGGAGACCGCTCCATTGAGGTGCAGGAGTTGGGCTTCACCGCGTTGCTTGAGGGAGGTTTTGGACACCTGCTTGAGGAGGGTGCCGAACGATCCCTGAGAGACGGGCGACATGAATTGATCGAGTCGTTTGCCGAGCAGTACGTCCAGGGCGCGGCCGAGTAAGCCACTCGCGGCAGCGTTGGCGTCGGTGATGCGGCCCTGGGAGTTCAGCAGGAAGGCTGGATTGGGCGCTTCAGCGAACAGGGTAGCGTTCCGCTGTACGACGGTGTGGAGGTCACGGAGCTGGGCTTCAAGGGCATCGAGCCGTTGCTGAACTGCCACGGGGAGTGCGGCGTAGTCCTGTTCTGAATGCGTCATGGTGCTGTTCCTCAAGTGCCTGCGGAATGGGGGAATCCAGTGGCAACTTCAGGACCAGGGGATGGGAGCGGAAGAACGAATGTATGGGCACCTTAGCTCATGGAGAGAGCCCCCATGGGTCATATCATCCATTCTCACTGAGGACAGGCTTGGTCTCAGCGCAAAAAGGTTTCCTCTGCGCTGGCTGCGGCCAGTGGCAGAGAGGGAGTAATTCCTGCTGTTTAGCGCTGGGGGCTCTTCAAGGTGCTTTACCGTCCACCCGGCGCGGGGCAGACCAGGCGCAGCTGCTCGATCAGGTCCTTGCCCAGATCCACGCCGCCATACTTCGTGGTTTGCCCGTTCGAGAGCACTTCCTTCCCGCCGCCGTCAATCAGTTGCACGCGGCCCGCCTAAGCAACCTGGGGCCAGCTGCTGAGCAGGGACACATCCCATAGGAGGTCTGGAACCAAAATGGGTATGACACCGGTGAACGCGGCGGCAGTTTAGGAGCGTTCTCCGGGGCTTTGGGGCCCGGTTAAGGTTCAGGGTGTAGTCACCAGAGCGGTTCATGTGCTCGGTTGTGTCAGGGTTGATTCCTACCCTGACTTCGACCTGAGAAGATCGGATGGCGCTGAGCGCCGAGTAAGGAACCCATGTCAGAGACGAACGCGCCACCCACCACACCGCTGGAATCCGCTTTGCTGCAACGTGCTGCCCTGTTGATGGCCTCCTTGTCGGACGTCACCGAGCAGCTGGCCACGACCCACACGCAAGCGGACATTCTGGAGATCGTTTTGCGTCCCGCCGTACAAACCCTGGGCAGTCAGGTGGGCACTGTTTTACTCGTACAGGGTGAGGGCCTGAACGTCGTTACCCAACACGGCCAGGAAGAGATTACGCAGAGCATCTGGCAAGACGGTCCCCTCTCAAATCGGACGCCTGCCACGGCCGTGCTAGAGACCCATGAACCTCTCTTCTTCGAGCACGGCGGGGGCCTTACCACCGCCTATCCCGAATTCGAGCTGGGCACAGGTGGGAAGGCAACAGTGTCGAGCGCTGTGCTCCCGATGTTTTTGGATGGTCATCCGCTCGGTGTCCTCGTCCTCGACTTCAAGGAGAGTCACAAGTTCACAGACGTAGAGGTCTACTTTCTGCGAACGCTTGTGGCTCACTGTGCCGTCGCCCTGGGACGGGCGAAGTTCAACGACACGTTGGAGCGCCGCATTCACGAGCGCACCCGGCAGATCGAAGAGGAAGCCCACGCCCAGGAAGTATTCGCGGCGTTCACTGAGAGCGTGGGCAACGAGAGCGACGTCCTCGCGCTGTGTGACAAGGCCTTCGAGGTGATGAATACGCGCTTCAACGAGTACAGCAGTGCGTACTATGAGGTGCAGGACGGTCTGTGGAAGGCCCTGGCCTGGACCACGGAAATGACGGCCGAGCAGATCAGTATGATCCGTGCCGGGTTGCCGTTGGACGTGCCCTCGTTCGCGCAAGCACTACAAACGAAGCAACCCGTATTCATCGATGGCTGGGACTCCCAACGCGACCAGATTGAGAACACCGACGTGTTTGGCCCGGTGTGTATTTATCCCTTGGTCGTGATGGATGAGGTGCATGGCCTCTTCACGGTAGGTTTGCGCGTCGGCGTGCAGTGGCAAGATCGTGACCGGGCCCTGATGCGCGCATTGGGCCGCAGCCTCACCCTCGCCCTGGAGCGCACCGAGGCGGCGCGGCACCTGGAAGCCCAGAACAGCGAATTGAACGCCCGCAATCAGACGCTGGCGGCCTTCGAAGAATGGACGCACGACCTCACGGGTGACCTCGACCCATATGAACTGATCGGGCGCGCGCAGGCGTTGTTGCATACCCTTATTTCCCTCAACGCTGCTCTGTACTACGAACGAGAGGGGGAGCGCTGGGTGGTGCGGCGGATGCTGGGCGAGTACGGCAGTGAAGGACTTCGGCGCGCCCATGAAGCCGGGCTCCCCCATGCCACCACCGGCAACCTCCGCATTCCGTTCGAGACAGGTGAGACGTACTACCAGCATGTCTACGACGCTGAGACCGATCAGCTGTCTGGAGACATGACGCACGTGACGGCGACCGCGATGGTGCCGCTCAAGACCTCTCGGGGTGTGCGGGGCATTCTCGGCCTGGGCCTGTTCTCCCGTACTGGATGGGCGCAGGCAGACCGCAACATCATCGAGACGGTGAGGCGAAGTCTGGACTTGGCACTCGACCGGACGGAGAAAGCGGCGGAACTCTTGCGGGAACGCACCTTGCTCACCGAGCGCACGGCAGCCCTCACGGCGGCCAACGAGGAACTTGAAGCCTTTGCGTACAGCGTGTCGCATGACCTACGTACGCCGGTGCGTCACATCCTCGGTTTCAACGATTTGCTGCGCAAAACATTGGGAGATACGGCAGACGTCAAGGCAACGCGATACTTAACTGTAGTGGATGATGCAGCAAGACGCATGAACATCCTCATTGACGCGATGCTTGACCTGTCCCGCATGGCGAGGGTGCCGCTGCGCTTCGGGCCGGTAGACCTGGGAGCGCTGTTGGAGGCGGTTCGCGTGGAATTAGAGCCGGAAATGCAGGACCGCACGGTCCTGTGGGTGATGTCGCCGCTGCCGCTTGTGGCAGGCGATTACGACACCTTGCGGCAGGTCGTGACGAATCTGCTGAGTAATGCCCTCAAGTACACCCTTCCCCGAGACGAGGCGAAAGTCGAGGTGTGGACGGAAGAAGATCCGGAGGAGTGGAGGGTGCTGGTGCGGGACAATGGGGTGGGCTTCGACCCACGCTACGGGGACAAGCTGTTTGGGGTGTTTCAACGCCTGCACCGGGTGGACGAGTTCGAGGGAACAGGCGTGGGCCTCGCCAACGTGCGCCGGATTGTGCAGCGGCACGGTGGGCGGGTGTGGGCACAGGGGACGCCGGGTGAGGGAGCGACGTTCGGCTTTTCGCTGCCCAAGGTGCCCTGAACGTCACCCCCTGGCTGCAGGGGTGGTGGCGGTACTCCCCCCTTACTGCGCCATCCACAAAGCGGAGCGGACGCCGGTCATTGGAGATACACCGGTACTCAAAGGGCAACAATTTATCTTGGCGTGTGATGCGGAGGGCGTCCGTATCAGGTATCCCTTCAAGTGGGAAGTAGCGGTCCGCAATTCCCAGACCACCGCCATCAATGTCGTCTACAACTCTCCTGGACTCACTCGTGCAGCAACGACCCTCCAACAGCTCGGTGGGGCAACCCGCCTGCTCATCAACCACAGCCGCGAGGCAAGTTGACCGAAGGTACGGCCCCAAGCCTGGCCAGCCTCGGAACTCTACTCTGGCCCGCAACCCCCTTGGCCTGACCATCTCGCTCAATGCCCTCAAGACCATGGCCTGGCCCCAAAGTTTGGACGGTTCCGAGTAGAGACTCGGCTCAAGAACAGGGTACAACACGGGACCTCAAACCTTACCCAGGGGCCGGGATGACGTGCTGCTCTGCGGTGCCCTGTCCACAGAGCAGCACGTCATCCTGGTCCCTGGCCTGCTGGGCAAACTGGTCGGGTGTGCGGTAGCCCAGCGACGAATGTGGCCTCCTGGCGTTGTAGAACGTACGGTAGCTCTCCAGCAGCACCTGGGCGTGCTTAGCTGAGTAAAATACTTCCCTCTTTAGACACTCCTCTCGAAGCCGAGAGTGAAAGCTCTCGGCATACCCGTTCTGCCAAGGTTTTCCCGGTTGAATGAACCGGGTGCCGATGTCCTGAACGGCCAGCCAAATCCCCAGATCACGGGCAATGAACTCCGGGCCGTTGTCGCTGCGGATAAACCCTGGAGCACCACGTTGCCGGATCACCTTGTGTAGGACGTCCTTCACGTCTGCGGACGTGAAGGACTCTGCCACCCGCAGAGCCAGAGATTGCCGGGTGAATTCGTCCGTGAGACTCAGGATCTTCAGCGCTTGTCCTCCCAGGGTCTGGTCGAAGATGAAGTCGTACGTCCAGACGTGGTCATGGAACTCGGCCTGCAAGGGGACAGATGCTCCGGTGCGGATTTTTCTGCTGGGCTTCGTTTTGACACTCAGGGCTTCCTCCCGCCAGAGTCGCCGGATCTTCTTCCTGTTGAGGTGGTGGCCGTCCTGGACGAGCAGGGCGTGAATGAACCGGTAGCCCCGCCGTGGATGCAGGAGGGCCAGTTCACGAAGACGCTGTCGAAGTTCGCTGTCCTGGCGACGTTTCGGTTGGTAATGCCAGGTCGATTTGGGCAGGCCCACCAGGAAGCAAGCCCGTTCGGGCTTGACGCGTGCCGTGACGAGTTCCTGCACCATGGCACGTTTCTCAGTAGGCGTTACCGCTTTTTCTGAATCACCTCCTTCATCGCATCCATCTCCAAGCGCTGCTGCCCCACAATCCGCAGGAGACGGGCGTTTTCCTTCTCGAGCTGACGAAGCCGTTTGGCTTCGTCAGCCGTGGTGTCGCCGTACTTCTTCTTCCAGGCGTAATAGGACGCGGTGCTGCACCCCAGGTCGCGGCACAGCTCTTCGACCGACTTTTCGCCCTTTTTGGCGTCCTGAAGCAGTGTGATGATCTGATCTTCGCTGAACTGTTGAGTTTTCATAGGGAGCCTCGCTTTCCAGCCTAAGGCTGGCGGCGAGCCTGAACCTCTACTTCACTCCGTCCAGTTTTTGGGGGGCACTCCAACCAGTGGAGCGGCCCATGTGCTGGCGCAACCGCGCGTAACCACCATTGACGGTCTGGAAGCGAGAATCAACAGCACGCAGACCACGCCAGTTATCACTGGACAAACGGGTGGTGGGACCAGCGTGCAGACCATCACGACCGGGATCACCTTGAGGCTGACCCTTACTAAGGTGGCCCCAGATGGAACAGTGGAAACCAGCCCCACGATCAGCGTGAGTGTGCCGACGGGCACGACCAGTCAGGGTGTCCCCAACTTCAGTACGCGGGAGGCCATCACAACGGTGCGGGTGGGCAACGGGGAACCAATTGCCATTGATGAACTTCTGGAAACCCGAAAAGTTGAAGGGTCTCAAAAGGTGCTGTTTCTTGGTGACATCCTGATTTTAGGGAAGCTGTTTACCACCACACGCAGTGATATCCACAACACAGATCTGGTGATCGTCGTCACACCACGTCTGGTAATCACCCCAAACCAGCACTGATACTTCGAGGCGAGATCAGGAGCAGCGGTTCGCCCACTCGTCCTGACGCCCAATTGCCCAGTTTCTTGCAATTGCTCTTGTTTTTCGCGTGCTGGACGTTGCAGGACGCAGGCATGACGAAAAAGAGCCCGAAAAACGCCGTTGCAGCCGCTCCTAACGCCAGCACGGGGGGCAAGATCGGTAAAGCCCAACTCGTGGAGACGGTGGCCGAAATGACCGGCCTGAGCAAGAAGCAGAGCGACGCGGCCGTGGAACCCATGCTGGAAAGCGTGATTGGCGGGCTGCGCGCTGGTCAGAACGTGACACTGCTCGGCCTGGGGACCCTGAGCGTCAAGGCCACCGCAGCGCGCACGGGCGTCAAGCCGGGCACCAGCGAGAAGATCCAGATCCCCGCCGGCAAGAAAGTCAGTTACAAGGTCGCCAGCACCCTGAAGGGAAGCGTCAACGGCTGAGCTGGAGGACAAGACGAGGGGAGGCCCAAGCAGCACGCTCTGGGCCTTCCCTCTCTGTGCCACCCTATGGCCGAGCGATCTGGGCCCCATAGCCTGCTCTGGCCTGTACCCAATGAGGACAGAGAGACAGGTATTCAAACAGCCTGTCGTGATTGATCCAAACCCCCGCTTCTGGCATATAGCCAGGTAGCACTGGGGTGAGCCACATCGGCCCCGGCCCTACCGGAGGTTGATATGAGACATACCTCAAAAATTGAGGAACGGTCGTTGGCGCGTGTTCCCGCTTCACTCCCGCTATCCCCTGAACGAGCCAATCTGGCCAACATCCTTGACCTTCACGAAGCTCGTCTCCTGGGTTGGTGGGCCAGGCATGGTATTACGCTGCTGCGGCTCTCGCTTGGCCTGATTTTCTTCTGGTTTGGCGTGCAAAAGTTCTTCCCAGGCCTAAGTAGCGCCGAAGGACTGGCGACCCGGACCATTTCTGTCCTGACCTTCGGTCACGTGCCGCCCCAGGTGAGTCTCCCTCTGCTGGCCTCCTGGGAGTGCCTTATTGGCCTGGGACTCCTCACCGGCCGGTTCCTCCGGTTGACTCTGCTCCTCCTGTTCGCACAGATGGCCGGAACGTTCTTGCCGCTGGTCTTCTTCCCCCACGAGACTTTCAAGAGCGTTCCTCTGGTCCCGAATCTGGAGGGTCAGTACATCATCAAGAATCTGGTGCTGATTGCAGGAGCGTTGGTGGTGGGTGCGACGTCCCGTGGTGGAGCGCTCATCGCCGATCCCAAGGCTGCCCGGTCAGCAGAAAAGATGCAGGCTTTGCATGCACGCTTTCGCCGCCGTTTTCACCGCGAGCCTTAAAGGCTTGGTGGGGGAACAGTGGGGGGATTTAACGTCTTGAACCGCTGTATGGCCATCCCTGCGACCCAGGCATGAGCAGGAAGGCCTGATTTCTCCCAGCAGTCGCAGTGGGTACAGATGTCTTGAAGCGCGAGATAAGCGGCCTCTTCAGGATCGGGGAGCTGGTAACGCTGAGCAAGCGCGAGCAGGAGAGGTAGGAAGAGCTTGAGGCATGGCTGCACGTCACTGCCCTTGCTCCTCCGAAGAGCGAGCAAGGCAGTTCGACCTTGCTCGCTCGAATATGACCCCACCTCCTCATTGTCCTCACTGAGTGCGGTCAGTAGGGCTGGATTTCCTACAGATCTCCTAAGGACAAAAACCCACTCCTCCTGGCTTGGCAAGAACAGAAGTTTATAGATTTTACCCCGACAGAATACCCTTTTTTTGTCTTCTCTAAGCCCAGTTCGGACAGAGACCCTCGCGGGCTCCTTGTAGCGGGTTCTATTCCGAAATCCATCATCTGGCCCATGCGAAGTTCAAAGGCCATGCGACAGACTGTATCGGTGTGTGCTTCTCTCTGGCCTACCCCTCCCGAACGTCTGCGTGCCGAGGTTCAAGCCATGCTGGCAGCCTTGCAAGAAGCTTTCGATGACATGGTTTTACCTGGACATTGCCGTGGCCTCTATTTCAAAGGGAGTGCCAGCAAAGCCTGGCGGAGTCCATCCGACTATGTGCCGGAATTGAGCGACTTGGATTTGCATATCTGGTTTCATCATGAAGCTGACGTGCAAAGGTGGGCTTCCACAGAGGTGGCACTCCGTTTTGTAGAACGTACCGAAGCAGGCTACCTCCGCCGGGTGCCTGCGCCCCTGCACTGGCCCCGGCCTCAAGTGATGGTTCTCAATAAGTTGCTGGCACAGGAAGGTTTCGCTCGATCTTCAGTCACGGTCCTTCATGGCGAACCCTACCCAGGCGCTGTGCCCGATCCCAAAGTCGATCAGCAAACGTTGCTGCGTGTCTACACTGAAGCGCAAACCCAAGGGCTCAACTTCCTCGACAAGCCTGGCCCGTATGGCTGGGCGGCACTCCGCGCGATCCACTTCCGGCTCTCTCCAACTCCCTCGAGGTTGTTAAGCGCATTGGGCGCCGGCGAGTGGGCGTGGCAACAACCCCGAAGTGTTCTCCTCGAAGAACTGCGTTCACGCGGTTTAGAGGATGTCGCTGAGCTTTTCGAAAGGTACTACCGCCTGGCTTGGGCAGGCTACGCAACCCAGTGGAAAGATGGTCAGGTTCTCCGTGAGACGACCAGCGCCGGGTTGGCTGCCCTTGAAGCAGCTGTGGCGGCACTGCCCCAGAACAGTTGAACTCAAGTTTGGAGAGCACATCTCCCCTGAAGAGGAGAAGTTCATCCCCTTGAAGAGCACGAGTTCCACGATCTAAGGGTATTTATTGATACCGGCCTTGATGTGAGGCGCGGTATCAAGGAGATGTTCCATCTGGGCAATGCTTCTCAGAGGGATGAGCACACCCGGCGTCCCGAACTTGAGCCGGGATCAATAGACCAGAGTGCAGGTCGGAGAGCGCTTGAATAGCATGACTGTTCATGGTCTCCACCATATGCACGGGGATAAGGATGTTCCGCGCCTGATCTGCCATCGCCCGTGTAATGGCCTGCCGAATCCACCAAGTGGCGTAGGTGGAGAACTTGAAGCCCTTGCGGTACCCAAACTTCTCCACAGCACGGATGAGGCCCGTGTTTCCTTCCTGAATCAGGTCCAGCAGTCCCATGCCGCGGTTGTTGTACTTCTTGGCGATGCTGGCTTTCTTACTCTTGAGCGAGCGTCGGTAAGCGTGTTAAGGCAATGTTGAGCATCCGTACGGCCTCCTCCAGATTACGGATGGGGGCCGATCCTCCATCACTGACCTCGCGCTCGTGCGTGAGCGCCTGCTGGTACTGCCCATGCAGTGACGTCAGAGCTAAAGTTGGTTCACTGAACAGCCGCCGGCGTTCTGCCGCATCTTTGCAGTGCGCGCTTACACATAAATTGACTTCCAACTTGGACAGCTCGGGGCGCGAGCCCGCTGGTCCTTTGAACTCTGGGAACGCCATGTGCAGGTCTGAGGAGAGCTGTCCGACCACCTGGGCGCAAGTTCAATACACCACGCTCCGCAGCGCAGTGGCGTTGAGCCGGCCAGACGCTTTACAGTGCGGCTCATGACTGTTCTGCCCGCTGTGGCCTGCCACGTCACTGCCGGCGGCACGCGGGTCTACACCGTGACCCTGCGGGCGTTTCCCCACTTTCAAGCAAATAGCTTTCTGGTGGTTCAGGGCGAGCCCACGGCGCCAAGCTACGTGGCCCTGGTGGACATGGGCAGCGCGCACGAGGACAGCCTGGGCGACCTGCAAGCAGGCCTGGCGCACATCTACTCGGAATACGGCGAGATGTGGGCCTGGGACACCCTCAGCCGGCTGGTGGTCACGCACCCTCACCCCGACCATGTGGGCGGGCTGCCAGCCGTGCGGGCGCTGACCCCCGCGCCGGTCGCGGCCCACACCTGGGCGGTCTCGGCCCTGGAGCAGCCCGAGTCGCGCGGCGCCGCGTGGCAGGATCAGGTCGAGGGCCACCTGCGCTGGGCAGGCATTCCCACAGAGAGCAGTTACGCCGGGCGTCTGCGCCGCCGGGCCCACACCCTGATGCTGCCCAGCCGCGTGGCGGTTCAGACGCCTCTCCAAGACGGCGACCTGCTGGACGGCGTCTTTCAGGTCATTCATACTCCCGGCCACGACGGCGCGCAGGTGTGCCTGCGGATGGACGACCTGTTGCTCAGCGCCGATCACCTGCTGCCGCACTCCTCACCGCCGCTGATGCCGGAGCGCTCCCAGCGGGGAGCGGGGCTGCAGCACTACCTGGATTCGTTGAATCGCATCGAGGCGCTCGAAGGCGTGGAGGTCGCACTGGGCGGTCACGGCGGCCCCATGGCCGACTGGCGTGGGCGCGTCCGCGAGTTGCGGGCACGGTATCAGGACAAGCTGGCGGCCGTGCAGGCGGCGGCCCAGCAGCCCGTCACCATTTACGACCTGTTGCTCGCGCTGTACCCGAACCTGCGCCCCGCACAGGCCATCTTGCTGCTGGATCAGACGGCGGCGTTGGCCGAGTATCTGGGGCAGCAAGGGGGGCTGAAGGAAACGCAGCGGGAAGACGGCGCCGCCCTGTTTCAGACATGAAGCCGAAGCCGGAACAGCAGCAGCGGGGCTGGGGGCTTACCGTGCAGACCGATCTGGGCGGCCGCCTGAACCGGCAGTGGCAGGTGACCACGCAGGGAGAGCGGGCCGTGCTGCGCCGCTGGCATGGACCGCGACGACGCTGTAGATGAACTGCGCTTCCTGAAACAGTATGTGATTAGCGCGTGGGGCGGTCAGCGGGGTGCAGCGCGAACTTGAAGACTGACCAAGACGTCCATGGGGTGCTGTGCGTGGCGTTTGGCGGTTTCCACGACGCTCTTGATCATGGCGTAGCTGTCCGCTCCCTCCTGCGTTTTGCTGCACTGTGACACTTTGCGGGCGATGACCCCAGACCGCAGCGCGCGCTCTGCGGCATTGTTCGTCGGTGGGATGCTGGGGTCGTCCAGGAACCTCTTGAGGTTCCTGCGCTGGTGGTGCTTGAGCAGCCCTTTTTCGGAGCCGCTCGTTGACTTTGCTCTGAAGGGGTCGGCGGTCGAGCAGCCCGGTGACGCGGGTGTGGATGGCGTACCCAGCGCCCCGGTACTGCGCCAGGGTGATCTCTTTGCGGCTGAGTTGCCGATGCAGGCTGTGCGCGTCCTGGAAGGCCTGGCGCAACCGAGTAGCGTAGACGATGTCCTGTCCACGGCGGCCTTCGTGCAGCACCACGGCTTCTTGCACATTGCGAATGACATGCCGGATGCACTTCTGGTGCTGGCTATCTGTGAACGTCGCGTGATCGTAGACGTTATACCGATCTGCGACCAGCGTGCCCCCGAAGGTCTCGCCCAGCAGCTCTTTGAGCTGCTGGTGGGTGTGCTGCGTACGGATCTGCAACAAGACGTGCTGCGGGGTGCAGGCCACTTGCAGCCAGGCTTGGGTACCGTTGATGCGCCAGCCGGTGTCATCCTGATGGACTACAGGGGCAGCCTGAACGGCCGTTTTGATCTGCTGGTAGGCCTCGGCCATGGGAGTGCCCGCGGCTGTTGTGCGGGTGGTCGCTTGATTCACGGCGCTCTGCGTGATCTTCACCCCGCACAGTTGGTGCAGCACGTCCGGCACCTTGCGCTCCGGGAGACCTACACCATGGTGCAGATACTGTGTCGCGGCGAGCAACCGAGGCCCCAGTCGATGGGCGGTGGCGCCCCGTTGAGTGGGGCATAGATCGGGAGGTCTGCCGCGAACATCTCGCCCACATTTCGGGCAGGTGGGGACGGGCACGTTGTACTGCGTGATCTCGGGCTTGACTTGGGGCAGCTCGGTGATGAACGCCAGGTCGGTCTTGTACGCCCTTCGGTCCAACGGCGTCCGACAGAAGACGCACGTGTTCGCCGGCTCGACATCAATCATGCGCGTGACGGTGTCAAGCGCTGGAGCATGCTTAAAGCTAAAGAGCCCTTGCCCGGCGCGGCGTCCGGGTGGCTTCGGGTCTACCTTGGGCGTCTCGCGGCTGTGCGGCGCGACATACCGCTTGACCTGCCGTTCCAGTTGCTCAATGCGCTTCTTCTGGCGGGCATTCTCCTCGGTCAGCACCTTGATCTGAGTGATCAGGAGCGCGATCTGCTCGGCTTGCTGGGCATTCTGCTCGAGCAGTACCTCGCGAGTCACCTCCTCCGCCATGTCCTGAGAGTACCGGGCGGTGCTTCGGTCTGTCACCCCGCAACCGCGCCACGACGCCAATCACATACTTTAAAGTGACCACTGCACGACCCCTGAAACCGGGCGGGCCGCATTCCGCCAATGTGTGTACGCTGCTGGCAGCGCATCAGGGGTCGTAGCCACCTCAAAGAGCTGGCCCAGAAGCGGATCAATATTGCGCCACAGCCAAGCTGCGTACACCCCGTAATCGTCGCCGTCGCTCGAAGCGACGATGGAGAGTTCGCGACGATGGAACGCTGGTGGGAGCACGAGCGCACCCCAATTGCCGTCCGAGAGTACACAGGCGCGTCCACGAGGGCGAAGATGTGAAAGCATCTCTATGAAGCCTGTCGGTGCTGCGCTGCATTCAAACCCGACGTCAAACGTGCCATGCGGCAAGGCCCCAGGGACAACCGCGGTGGCTCCGAACTGCTCCGCGAGGGTACGGCGTGCGGCGTCCGGCTCGACGACGGTGACATTGGCGACGCCTCGGCGCGTCAGATTGAAGATGGTCAAGAGGCCTAAAAGGCCCGCCCCTATCACGAGAACCTGCTCATCCCGCTCAGGGAGAACCCGGCGAATGCCTTTGTGCGTCTCTTCGCCGAGAATCACAGCCAAGGCGACGCGATCAGGCACCGCATCGGGAACAGGCCACACTCGGCTGACATGGTGTAATCCTGCACTGGCGTGCCCCAAGGTGGTCACGACCCGTTGACCGCACTGTAATGTGTTTCCCGGCCCGGACGCTTCTACAGTGCCCAAGGTTTGATACCCCAGGGACGTTGGGAAGGGCCCCTGTTCAATCACGGAGAGCTCAGACGACAGACTGAGTGCGCTGAGTTGCGTCCTAACCCACACTTCTCCCGCCTCCGGGACTTGGGGGTTTACGGGTTCCCAAACGAAGGTTCCGGGGGCCGTTATCGTGAGGCGCATCCAGCACAGTCTGCTCGTCCGACCCCTGTAATACGGATTCCGATTAATTTGTTATACGAGGCCACCAGTGGAAGAGGGTGAGCGAACGGATTTGCTCCCTCTGCTGTTCTAACCGACGACACTGCTTTGCAAGCAAGGCGGTCAGGGCTTCCAGGTTTTCGAAGTGACGATTCTTCAGCGGTGCATCTGTGAGGGCCCAAAGGCGTTCGGCGGGTTGCAACTCTGGGGAGTAGGGCGGCAAGAAGACGAGTTCAATGCCCGGTGGGCACTTCAACAGCGGGGTGGCATGCCACCCCGCACCATCCAGGACCAAGATGATCTCCCTGGTCTTTCCAGCCTGTGTGTCGAGGGCAAAGCGGTCCAGCACCGCCTGGAAGGCCGCCGTATTGACCGTAGGCAATAGCCAGTACTGGCTCTCTCCCGTCTGTGGGCAGACGAACGCACAGACGTAGAGCCACTCATACCGGTGTTGGACACGCACGGTCGGGGCTTTGCCTCGCTCAGACCACTGCTTCCCCACCAGGGGTTTGAGACCTACACGGTGTTCATCCATGCACCAGACTTCTACCGTTCTTCCAGTTTCTTCAGTACGCGCCCGAGTTGCTTGGACCACGGCTGGGAGGACTTTTTTTTGAATGCTTCCTGAGTGACCTGGTTGGCCTCGACATGTCGAGGCCGAGGGACCTGGAGGCTATACCCCACCGCGTCTAAAAACTCATAACAGCGGCTCAGATGCACGTCCTTGTCCAATTCCTGCTTCACCCAACCCTGCACCCGTGCGCCATTCCAGACACCGCCAGCGGCGGTGTCTGCCCGAATCGTTCGCGCCAGGAGGAGCACTTCGGCGTCGCTCAGCAGGGTCGGTGCGCCACTGTTGTGCTGTCGCCGATCTTTGAGTCCCGCTAGACCATGTTGATGGTACGCGTCGATGATTTTATCTGCGCCTTGATAAGAGTAGCCCGTGACTTTGAGTGCTTCGGCAGAGCTTTTCCCTTCTGCTAGGAACGCGAGGAGGTGACTACGTCGTCGTTCCACAGCGCAGGTACTCCGGCGGTAGATGCCCCAGAAGTCGTCGGCAGTGTGTTGGAAAGTGACCGTTCTGATCTTATTAGTATAACAGATTATTCGGAATCCGTATAACGGGAGACCATTTGCACCGCTTCGGTCTGCCATGCCCACGACCGCGCGATGCGCTAATCACATACCTGAAACACGCGTTTCCAAGCGAGTCTCGTTCCGCGCGAATGCTTCAAGGCTGAGCAGGGCGGCGAAGACTTCCTCTGATCTCTTCGGGCGCTGCTGGGCTCCGGCGACGACGGCCTCCTGGGGGATTTTGAGGGCCTATTGGAGTGCCCGGTCGTATCCTGCATGCACCTCCAGTGGGAGTTGGTTCCACCAGACTTCTTCGACGTTCAAAGCCGCCTGAGCAGCAGCGTCGGCCAGGTCAGCCAGGTAGGTTCCGCGGTCTTGCGGGTCGAGTTGACCGACACCCTGCAGCAGGTAGGGAAATGCAGCGATCATGGCAGGGCACAACTCACACTGGTGGAACAAGCTGGACATCAGGTGATCCTGACGATGGATAAAAATGACCAGGAAGGGCGGGACAAATTTGACCACTCCGAGGAAGGAGACCTCTCCGGCCTACGATTCATCGCGAATCGGAGGTCTACATGCTCGGAGGCGCACAGGTGCGACGCATCATCGAACTCAAGGCCGCTGGTCAGACCGTCAGTGGGATCGCCCGTCAACTTGACCTGAGCCGCAACACCGTCAAGAAGTACCTGCGAGATCCCGGCCTACCCCAACCCAAATCGCGTCGCAAGAAGGGAAGCAAGCTCGATTCGCACATCCCCTACCTCACCGGTCGAATTGAGCAGGGTGTGCTGAGCGCCGTGGTGCTATTCAATCGCCGGATGGCCTCACGAATAGCTTCCTCTTTATCTTGGCACTGCTGTTTCCTGGACGCAACAATGTTCGCAGTTGAGCGTTTGTATAGCTCTTGGAGTTGATCCTCGGTCAATTTAGGCCTCTTCGTTCGCTCTGGAGCGCTGCTTGCACTTCCTGGACCAAGGCAGAATTGAAACTGGTTTCTGAGGGATGAGCGGTGAGGATCAGGATGTGCATGAGGCAACCCCTAGAGGCTCGTAGTGGAAGACTTTGGCCATGATCTGCCAGTGTCCGTCGACACGAACGAGAGAGAGCAGGTCAGTAAAGTGCCGTTCGGCGATGGAGCACTGCACCTTGGCAAACGCAGTGTGCGGGCCCAGCACTTCAAGCTGAAGGATGAGGTCGGTGCGTGGCTCGTGGCGGCTGGCGGGAGACGTGCGCTGCCGAATCACCTCAAGGTAATCCTGCATGTTCCGCTGCACGAGTTGCCCATCAACCGCGGTGGCATACAGGGCGTGAGGATGGAAGACGCGCTCTAGCATCTGGGCGTCGCTCGTGTACAGACCGTCGAAGTACGCCTGCAGGAGGATGCGGATGTTCGTTTCAGCCGTGAGTACCGTCATGAAGGGGTACGGCGGGCGGCGATGGATTGTCCTCCAATACCCCAATCGGTCAGATTGATTTCTGCGATGGTCACGAAGGTTTTTTCGGGGTCTTTGCCCAAGATGTCTGATAGAGCGTCGGTGATCGCCTGAATGAGGGCTTCTTTCTGCGCCTGCGTGGTCCCGTCGCGGGTGATTTCGACTTTGACATACGGCAAGATGGGCCTCCTCCTGGAGCGTGAACCTCAAGTGCTCACTGCTCCTATACAACGTAATTCACACCGCTTTATAAATCAAATCAATAAATGGGATGGAAGTATGCATAAAATGAATGCATGCTGTTGCGCCAAGTCGAGGTGCTGCTGGCTGTTCTCCAGGAAGGCAGCTTTACGCTGGCCGCCGACCGAATGGAGATGACGCAGCCTGCCGTCAGTCACGCGGTCGCCACATTGGAAAAAAACCTGAGCCTTCGCTTGCTGCAGCGTGGACGTACCGGTGTGCAACTCACACCTGACGGACAGCGGTTGCTCCCTCATTTTCAAAAACTCGCACGGACGGCTGAGCACCTGCGAGAAGAAGCTGCCCGCGGTCCAGACACCCTCTCAGGGAAGGTCCGCATAGGGAGTTTTCCCAGCACATCAATCCATGTGCTGCCCCACGTCATCAGGGCCATGGCAGAACAGTATCCGCGGGTGGAAGTGTTGATCTTTGAGGGACTTCCCGATTAGATCGCCCACTGGCTCGAACAGGGCACCATTGACCTGGGCTTCTTAGAGTTTCCCTATCCTGATCACTGCGATTGCCAGCCTATCCTTGCAGACGAGTACCAACTGCTCGTACCTTCAACCCACGACCTGGCCGTCCGAAAGCAGGTGCCCCTTCACCAACTGTCCGGCGAACCCTTCATCCTGTCGAAATTTGGCTGTGAACCAGTGCTCCGCGCAGCCTTTCGGGAAGTGAACGCCACCATGAACGTGACCTACGAAGTGCGTGACCTCGCCACGCTGTTCGCCATGATCCGCGAAGGGCTGGGGGTCAGCATGGTCCCCGAGCTCCTGCTGACACAAGTCCCATCTGATTTGATGGCCATCCGTGTCACGCCTGCCGTGCAGCGAGAGATCGGCCTGGCCCATCCCACCGGCACACTCCTTTCGCGTCCTGTGCAAACTCTCCGCGAAACCATCCTTAAAGGAGTTCCGACCACTGGGAATACCGCGTGAACCAAGCATAGAGCGAGTACCTGTCCCACTTGGAGGAGCGCACGAGGCCATTGACAAGGGGTGTCAGGTGGCTGTGGTTGACCGTCCTAGAAACGTACGCGGCACGAACGCCCAATTGGCGCAACGTGTCGACTTGGTCTTTCATCAGGGCGATGAGGGGGGAGACCACAATGCAAATCCCCTTGGAGCGGTTAACGCGTGAGTTTGGGTCGCATGAGGCGCACATGTACGCGATTGCGCGTAGGATGGATGATTTGGTTGGTTCGCATTCAGCGGTCTGGGATCAGGCGGCATCCCTCAGGCTAAGAGGGCAGGTGGTGATCTATGCCGACGTGCGGCCGGAAAACAACTCCAGGGGCGATCAATTTGCTCAGGTGCCAGGCCAGGCGCTCCTCCGTCGGACTTTCGTAGGGCGTGGGCCTTGACGGAACACCGGTGACGGGTGCAACACCAGAAATCGAGAGGATGTTCAGCGTGATGATGGCCTCTCCTCAGCCCAGTCAGGGAAGAGAAGACGACCGTCTGAGCTCTCCTGGTGGCTGGCCCATGGATGTTCAGCACCTGCAGATTCACCCTCGTTCATCGGTCGTTCACGGTTGCTTTTCTATTGTTCTCTCAAGCAAAGGGCACCGGCCCAAGCGGAACGAAAGCCTCCCTCCCACTGCGCCACCCCAGGAGAACACCATGAACACCAAAATGCTGATCGCCACCCTCGCCGCAAGTGTCGCCCTCTCCTTCTCCGCTTCCGCAGCAACTCCTGCAATCAGCGCGCTTGTCCCCCAGGCGCAAATGACCCCCAACGAGCCCGCACCAGCGCCTGCGCCGAAGCCTGCACCTACGCCGAAGCCTGCACCCGCGCCCACACCAAAGCCCAGTGGGCCCACACAAAAGCCCAGTGGCACGAAGGCACAGATGCTCGCTGAGATTGATACCACCTTCTTCACCGCACCCAAGTTCTGCTACGTGGGCAAAATGAAGGTGGCTTGCACCCTCACCGACGCCCCTTCCAAGGACCCCACTGGAACCCGACCCTAAGCTCAAGTTCTGGAGATGACCCCCAAAGGATCTCAACATCAAAGGCGGCCTCCGGGTCGCCTTCTCCTTTGGCATAAGCCCAGTTAGGCCAGACAAGGCGATCGTCGGGACTCTCCCGATACCTATTGCTCAAGACCAACCCGGTGAAAATGACCCCATGGTGTATACGTTTGGACTGACCCCTTAGGACCGGACCAAGAGGCCAAGCACTTCGTCCCCGTCAGCCCGTAGGCTGACAGCACCGAAGGAGCCAAGATGCCCGGACGCACCCACAGCCGTGAATTCAAGCTTGACATCGTGAACCAGATCAATGGGGCTCACAAGACGACCGCCCAGCTCTGCCGAGAACATGCCCTGTCGCCCAGCTTGATTCACCGTTGGCGGAAAGAGGTCGAGGCGCGAGGTGAAGCAGCGTTCACCGACCAGGCCAAACCCGACCAGTCGTTGGAACAACGCATCGCCGAGTTGGAACGATTTTGCGGACAGTTGTCGCTGGAGAACACGATTCTAAAAAAGTCGTTGGCGACGTACCGCTCGAAAAACGGCATCAAATGATCGAGGATGCGCGACTCGCGTATCCCCAGGTGTCGGTACGTCGTCTGTGCGAGCTGCACTGGGTCAATCGCTCGTGGTTCTACGAACAGCAGGGCCGGGAGGAGGTGGACACCGATCAGGCGTTGTCCCAGGACATTGAGGCCGTGGTGATGGAGTTCAACGGGTACGGATATCGGCGTGTCACCCGCGAGTTGGCCCGACGGGGCCGCCCGGTCAATCACAAGCGCGTGTTGCGTGTCATGCGGGAACGACGGTTGTTGTGCCGTCCCAAGCGCCGCCACCGGGCGACGACGGATTCCAACCACAGCGAGAAGCGCTTTCCCAACCTGCTGCGTGACGCCGTTCCGGTACGGCCCAATCAGGTCTGGCAGGCAGACCTGACCTACGTGCGAGTCCGGCAAGGCTTTGTGTACCTGGCCTGCGTGCTGGACGGTTTTACCCGTGAGGTCGTGGGCTGGTCCATGTCAAAGTTCATGGACGCGGATTTGCCGTTGGCAGCGCTCAACAACGCGCTTTCGGCGCGTTGTCCTGCTCCCGGTCTGCTGCACCACTCGGACCAGGGCATGCAATACGCGAGCCGAGTGTACGTGGACCGCTTGCGGTCCGCAGGAATCACGCCAAGCATGTCCAGGACAGGCAATCCCTATGACAACGCCAAAATGGAGAGTTTCTACAAGACCCTGAAGACCGAGGAGGTCGATCTGCAAGAGTACGTCGATCTGGACGATGCCCGGCGACACATCAATTTCTTTATTGCGGACCTGTACAATCGCCGCCGACTACACTCCAGCCTGGGATACGTCCCACCTGCCGAGTTCGCTGCCCGCTACACTGCTACCCAGATGTGACTTGCCCTGCGGTCCGCTCCATTGGGTTCACTCCAGTTCTCGACTGAGGAATGGCATGCCTTGCCAACACGCTCCACCATCGATGGCATACCGGTGAACCAGGGGTGGGTGCAGCACTTCCTTGATTCCACCGTAGCATTCGGTGCCCATGACACCCGGACCACGCATGCGTTTCTGCGAGTTCCAGCCATTGCTAAGGTCAAGGAGGTGCAAGACCTCTTGCCCGTGCTGCTGCGGTGGCCAGAAGGCAAGCCCACAAACCCGGAGCTTCACGATAGCGGCGAGAGCACGTCACAACGGGTGTACTTCAACGACCGGTTTCGCTGCTTTGATTGCGGGTTGATCTTCCCGGCATTCGCCATCTCTAGAGATGACTACTGGCTCGACGGTCTCCAGCCGCCTGTGGTCCGATACAAGATCGATGCGGTGGGTTGCCCGGAGTGTGGTGGCCCTTGCCGATACCCCGGACTCGTAGAGATCTTTGTAGCAGCAGGGGGCAGTCCATAAGATTCATGCCCAACACCCTGAAGAACGAGGGTCGGGGCCCCCTAAAAGGACGTAGGCCGTGGCTACCAAACAACATGTTTTAGTCGTGCTAAGGCGTCGGACTCTCTTCTTCTCTAAGGGGATTTAGACCAGAGGCGAAATGCGTTCTCGTGTTCGAGTTGTGCAATCGGGATTGTTACTCGTCATAGTTGCCGAGTTTTGCCAGAACAACGTACCGTTCTTCCCGGTAGGGCATCCCCCGACCTGTTGCGTGGTGCTGCCAATCGTCTTGTCGGGTCTCTTCGCCCATGAATTCGCAGCGGAGCCGCCAGTCCTCCAACGTTGGTGCATACGCCTGGATGGAGACCCGCCATTCACCAGCAATAGTCCATCCAACACGATGCAAGCTCGCAGGCACATTCGGCACTTCCAGGCGTGGCCCGACGTACAGAAATCGACCGGATGGGGCAGCAACCTTTGAGAGGTGGTGAATGACACTGGTGGGGCCACGTCTGGACACAATGAGGTCGAAAGGCCCCTGCATCTCGCTCGGCGCTGGCCCTTTTCCATCCCACAAATAGAATTCGGCCTGTGGAGCATTTCTCTGTGCGAGTTCGAGCAGCTCGGGTTGTCGATCGTAACCGACCCATCGAGCGCATTGAGGGGCGAAGCGTGTGGCATCTGGCCCATGGCCGCAGCCTGCTTCAAGGACTCGAGTATCAGGTGTCAGGTATTCGAGCAGAAGTGCATCGAAAACGAGTTCAGGGTCTGGGCCATCGAGCGAGCGCTGCCAGGGATGACGGTACCCGCCAAGCTCTTTAGCCAATCGTGCGTACCATTCGCGTGAATGTGGTTGAGCTTCTCGGGACGACATAGCTGACAAGTCTAGGTGCTATGGCAAAGTAGGCAGTTCGCACATCCATTGAGGTGTCTAGAGCATTTGTCTGAATTACGCTGTGAGGGGTGCCCTTCCCCTCACGGCTCCTTTCTCCTGCATCCTCCTTCAAGCTCGCTCACGCTGCTCGGTCAAGAAGAAGTCCTCTTTTTGACAAACGCTCTATTGAGGCACTCCCAGCCCGCCTCCAAGTGGGCCTTTTGGCCGCTCTCAATACCAGATTCTCTCCCCCGGGGTTACCGCCACGCAAGAAAAGCGCCCTGCGGGCGCTGGCGTGCGGGCATCAAGAGCTGACCAGGTTAGGAACCAGCACAGTGCATGAAGCCAAAAGGAGAAGGCGACCCGGAGGCCGCCTTGATTTCTCTAATCAAGGGCGGTATTCACGGGTTGTCAAATCATGCAGCTGGGTCTGAGGTGGTTGATTTTGCCTGTCCAGAACGCGTTTGACTTGTACGGCGTTCCAGGAGCCGCCCTTGCAGGTTTTGAAGCCATGAGCTCCGACCCAGGCGGCAAGAGCACGGAGACGGAGGTCCTGCTCCCGGAGCGCCCTTGCATAAGCGGTGACGGTTCGCATGTCCGAGATGGCGCTGGCCTTTGGGGCGGCCGCTCCGGCCGGCTGCGCTTGTCGGGTCAAGTTTTCAGGCTTTCCGAGCGTCAGTTCGTGTCCCCCAGCGTCAGCTCAAGCGTCCGCATATCAACCCCTACACGCCCAGCGCAGGAGTGGCGAGTTTGAGCAACAAATGCCGTCTCCTCCGGTAGGTACTTCAGCACTGCCAGTTAAAGAACTTCAACTTTGGTTTGTCCGGAAGCACGACCCTCTTGATCAGGTGGAGGGGAGGTCCCTCCACCTGCCAGGATGACACCATGATCCGGCCAAAAGGGCCCGCGTTCACACCACCCGCCCCAGCCCGCATCTGGGTCCTGCTGGCCAGCAAAGCCAGCACAGCCGTTACGGCTTGGTCCAGGGAAGCAGTCATGCTCCGAGCATACGGAACTGCCGAGTCACATACGATTCCGGCGCGGGTCGGTGCATAGAACCAAGCGCTCCTGAAAGGAGTTGCCCCTCCAGTTCAGGAGGGGCTATTGGGTTCTTCGATGTTGTTGACGGGAGTGCGTCTCACGCGAGGCGGGCCTGACGCATGAAGGACAGCAGGTAGGTCAGCTTGAAGCGGTCGCTCTCCTGGCGCTCTGCACGGGCGGCTTTGGCTTCACGGCGCCGCTGGGCTTCGGCCTGGAGGTGTTGGGCACGGTCGTTCTGGACGTAGGGGTTCACGGTGTTCTCCTTTTACCGGTCGGCACGCTCGCCCCTCGGTTGTCCCTATGGTGCGCTCCCGCCCCTCCTGCCCACATCACCCGGGTGGCGCATCCCCCACTCCGCTAGATGGCGGAGGCCGGCTACGCCTGCCGCAACGTTCGCGCAGCAATAAGGTTCATCCTTCCCCTGGCCCTCCCTTTCACATCTCTCTCCCGCTTTACACCCGCGGCATGACCCAAAGACGGTGGACTGTGTTCGGACTTCTCAACGCCTCCTGGATCACCTTCGGTCTCCTGACCCTCTGCATGGTCATGGGAACGTCCCGCCTGTTCTTCTCCCGTGGAATGCAAGCGCATTGGCTGCCGGTGAGCTGCCTCATCTCGACACTGGTGCTCCCTGGCCGCAAGGCCTGGGCTTTCAATCTGTCCATGTATGCGCTGCTTGTTGCAATCGGCATCTTCTACGCCACCTCTGGTACCGTGCTCATGGACGTGAAGCTGCGGTACGGGAACGAGCCAGGCGGACGCCCTCGCACATTGGCCTTCAACTGCGCGGATAAAGGGACGTGCCGATTCGGCAGATCACCTGCCTTGATCCTCTGCACCTATAAAAATATTTCCCCAGTTGACATCGTACGGTAGTTCTATAGGTAGATAGATGCCGATATTGATTTTAAATCATCTCACAGGTGAACGACCAGCAACGGTCAGTACAGGGTTGAGCGTTGGCGTCCTGGCAGGGCCAGATCGTAGGCCTCGCCATCCACAGCGCCGCTCGTGAGCGCTGCAAGCATTGCTCCTGCACTCGGCACTTTCTCAAGGTGCTCGGTCCGTGGCGGTTGCCAGAGGCCAGAGCGGTGAATCGCTCTGGCGCACTGGAAGAAGACGGTATCCACCTCAATGACCACGACACACCGAGGAGGTACTCCTTTCACGACAAAGCGTTCCAGCATCTCGGGCGCCGTGGTGATTCTGGCCCGCCCGTTGACGCGCAGAGTTTCCCCTGTGCCAGGAATTAAAAAGAGCAACGCGACGTGAGGGTCAAACAGGATGTTCCGCAGACTGTCCGCACGGTTATTGCCCCTACGTTCTGGTAGCAGAAGCGTTTTTTCATCGGCAACAGCCACAAACCCTTCTGGGTCACCCCGTGGTGAAGCGTCCAGTCCCTCTGGGCCCACCGTAGCCAGAATGGCAAAAGGGGAGGCTTCAATCCACCGCTGGTAGATCGGATGGACGAAGTCGACCTCTTTCTTCCTTGACGCTTCCGCGATCTCCCCCAGCAACGCCTCGAGTTGTTCAACGGTATCGATGCTGTAGGCAGGGTTCTCGTTTTCCACGGTGCACTCCTTAGGTTATGCCTGGCCCTCCGGTGGACGTCACCTGCCGAGGAAGGGCACGGACATCGTGACTGTACGCCTGAAAGCCTGGTGGCAGACTAGCCATGTCTGCAGTGTCCTCATTTCGCTTTGACCAGTAGAGAACTGCGATAGATAACTAAGTACACCGTAGTTGATCTTGAGATCAACCGAGCGGAGTGAGAAGCGGAAAAAGTGCAGCCCACCGGGAGTGGAGACTTTTCGGTGCCCTCCTGAAAAGTCGCAACGTGAGGTGCGGTGTACTTAGGTAGATATCCAGGTATGTATCTATACAGCGTGACATCTGTCTCAGATGCACTTGTACTGCAACCTACGAGTTCCTAGGCGGACCTTGCCGGAGCACCTCCCATCGCGTCCGGTCAGCGTGCAAAGCAGGAGGACAAAAGGGTGAGCAAGCGCAGAAAACTGCCCCAGCCTCGGCACCGTAGTGGTAGGAAAGCATCTATACCAGCCGCTCCTTCTACCCGCTGTCGCACCTGCGGAGGCTTCTTATTGATACCGGGCTTGGTTTGAGACGTGATCTCAAGGAGATGCCCCATCTGGACAGGGCACCTACAGGGAAGGAGCACACCGGACGTCCCGAACTTGAGCCGGTATCAATAAACCAGACGTCCGCTGATTGGTCAACGCCCCCAAAAGCGAACCAAGAACCAGATAACAAGCCAGCACCTGATGGTCCCTTCGAGTGGATGGATAGCCAACCTGGCACGAACAAATGGGGAACGAATCCGAAAGGAATCCAATTGCCCCAAACACAGGATTGGTACGCCGCCTTCCAGCCGGAAAAAGTAAGGACAAGAGGGTGCCCTAATCGAAGGGCACCCTCTGTCAGTTTTGATGCGTTCTCGCAATCAAGATTATAAAGGTCCTCAAGATGAAGACATTTCATAGGGTCATGTAGTACGCTGACTCCGTGCCATTTTCTAGACTCAGTGAGCAAGTGCAGAAGCTATCGACCCCCCAACAGAGTGATGCCTTCGTCAAGCGGTTCCGCGATGCGGTCCGTGAAGGGGAGTTCGATGCGATTGACCTTCCGGAGCGGTTCACGCTTCCGAAGAAGTTCAAGCGTCGTGGAAGCGAGGAGACGTACGAGAAGGACATGAAGGACATGGTCTTCGAGACGTCCGCCAAGTTTGACAAGTGGTTCGAGGGCGTGGACCAGGAGCTGGCCGCAGCGCCGCAACGTGGTCGCGGGAAGCCGAAGCTCACGGTAGAGAATCTTGAGGAAGGCGTGATCGACTTCAAGGCCCTCGCGGAAGAGACTCGCCGGAAGTTACAGAACAGCTACGAGAAGGGCCAGAATCTGGGCAACTCCCGCAAGAGCAAGGCCGCACCTGCAAAACCACCGACCAAGGCCAAGCGCACGACCAAGAAGTAAGTCCCAAGCAGAAACCCCCCGCATCGCTTGCGGGGGGTTTCTGTGCCTTCCGACCCGTGTGTTTTACGATCCGCATCCCCCGCCACCGCAACCGCCTCCACCGCAACTGCTCCCGCCGCAACTGCTTGCGCCACCGTCGGACCCTCCTGAGCAGCTGCCTCCATCGCTGCCGCTGCTGTCCGAAAATCCACCGCAACTGCTGCCGCTGGAGTCATCACGGTCTCTGCGCCGCGCCCCTGAACCAGGCGTGGTCCCCAATTGTGACCTTTGCGCGAGGCTGGTGAGGGCGAAGATTGCTGCGCCCATCCCCAGGAATCCGCTCGCTGCCATTCCCGTCACCCCGAGCGCGCGGATCATCAGGATGCAGAGGGTGATCCCTCCGAGGATGAGCAGCAGCGGCAGGAGCGTGCGGCCCAGTGCGGCGCGGCGCTTGACCGGTTCATTTCTGGAGTCCGGCTGCTCGTATGTCCCGAAACGCGGCCAGTAGGTCGGCGCGGGAGTTTCTCCGAAGACGGTTTCATACAGGTCCAGGGTTCGCAGGTACTGGTCCTGGAATTTCTGCTCGTCTCCCGGTGCGCCTGTGCCGGGATCGTGGTGGAGCGGGGCGGGAAGCACGTTTTGAAACGGTCCCCAGTAATCGCGCGTGAACATCAGGTGCGTGTGCCACACCTCGTCTACCGTCTGGGAGGGTGTAACGCTTTGCCCCCCGTAGGCTGCGAGGTACAGAAACCGCCGGTACTCGCGTTCTGCGCCCTGGGTGAACTCCGCACTCCAGCCGTGTTCGGCTTGCAGGCGCTCGCGCAGTCCAGCGGGCATGGGGTGCTGATTGATTCGGGGGTCGGGTGTGGTGCCGGTGTGGATGGTCATCGTTGCCTCCGTTGGTTCTGGTTCACCGCGTCTGTCCGTTTGTCAGGGGGGCGTCCTGCCCACTTCCATGGTCGTTCGCTTGTGTCAGGTTTGGGTCAGCGTTTGACGTTCTCGCGCGCGCTCGGGAGAAGTTCAGCGGTTTTCGGCGCGCGGCATGACCCAGCCGCTGCGTTGATTGGCCGCCAGAAGCGCGTATATGCTAAGGACGGCATATACTCCAGCGGGTTCTGTGCCTGTGGCTATCCAAGCCCAACGCCTGAGGAACCCAGTTGGTCCACTGGGTCCACAGCGCCAGGTAGTAGCCGCCGTACAGCGTGGCGAAGCGTATGGCAGTCGCTTTCCAGGGGGTCAAGGTTTTGAGGGTGCTGGGTAAGGAAGCTATTATTGATAGCGGCTTGAATCGGAGACGAGTGGTAGGCTGAGGTCATGGTGCAGGTCTGGCGACCCTCAAGGCTGAGCCGCGCGCAACTCGAAGAACGACGGCTGTATGTGCAGCAACTTCTCCAGGATCCTGAAGTGACCGACCGCGTCATCGCTGAGACCGTCGGTGTTGCGGAAAGTACGGTCAGGACCTGGAAACAGCGACTCCGAGAACGAGGCAGTCTGGAGGCGACGCGGGCCACTGGTCCTCGGCGTCGCCTCACTGCTGAACAACTCAAGCAGCTCCAAGCCCTACTCGAGGCGGGTTCGAAGGCCGCGGGGTATAAGGATGAGCGCTGGACAACCTCCCGCGTGCGGGAGGTGATCGGGGTGCAATTTGGGGTGTGGTACCACGTCGATCACGTGAGGAAGGTACTCCATCAGCTGGGCTTTAGTCCTCAGAAGCCCGATCCACACGCGATGGAGCGTGACGAACAAGCCGTTCAGACTTGGGTGCAGACCGTCCGACCCGAGTTGGAAAAAAAAAGTCGCTCAGGGCGCAACCCTGGTCTTCGTTGACGAGAGTGGCTTCAGCCTGAAACCCACAGTCACGCGGACCTGGGCTCCTCGTGGCCAGACCCCCATCATTCACGCCAAAGCCGGTTGGGACAAGCTCTCTACCCTGGGTGCAGTGACGACCCGTGGTCAATTTCTGCAGCACACCGTACCAGGAGCCGTTCGAGGGCCTCAGGTGCTGGCGTTCTTTGAACATCTGCTCCGACATATCAAAGGCGACTTGATCGTCGTCTTGGACAACGCTCGCATTCATCATACGAAGGCCCTCCGGGCCTTCGTTGAGCAGCAACAGCGTCTCACCATCCAGTACCTGCCCCCATATGCCCCGGAGCTCAACCCGATCGAGCACCTTTGGGCCTATGTCAAAGGGCACCTGCTCGGCAATTTCTGCCCCAAAGACCAAGGCGAATTGAAAGATCGCTTGAACTTCGCCTGGCGTCGCCTTCGCGCCTCACAACTCCCCGCCAAGCTCACCCACGCCTATTGCTCGTCTCAAACCTGAGCCGGTATCAATAGTACTACAGTTGCAGTTGCTCCAGGAACCTGTTGTTCAAGGGCTTTCTGTCACCAGTCACCTCCCGAGAATTCCCGTGTTTTAGAGACCCAATCGCCAACTGCAACTGTAGTAGTAGTGGTCGAATGGAGAGGTACTTTAGGGGTGTGGGTGCTGTGAATCACAGACGGGTGTTCGCTGTACTTCTCGGCCTGATAGCGGTGGGGTTATTCGTTGGCACCTGCTACTTCGGGCTAGGCACGCTCCTCTCCATTCCTTCAGATAATGAAGAGGCGTTTTCTGGATGGTCAAAGCGCTGGTTGCTGTGTCTGATTGGCACTGCCTCAAGCATCTGGGGAACTACCCTCTTCTGGAAGCCGAGCAAGAAGAAAGGCGGAAAGGGCGGTATTTAGAATGCAGTCCTTCAGAAGGCGTATCGCTTCAAGGCCGAGCAGAACATTGAAAGCCGTCACCTCCTGACGGGATTCCCCACCAGGGTGTTGATATGACCCCCGACTCATCCCAGATCACCCAGACGACCCAATCCTTCACCAACGAGTGGCTGAATCACCGCCGCCTGACCCGTCAGGTCATTGAAGCCTTTCCAGAAGACCAGCTCTTTACCTTCACCGCGGCCGCACCCATGCGCCCCTTCGGAGACATGGTCTGGGAGATTCACGGCGTCACGGCGTATACCCTCAACGGTCTGGTGACGGACACTTGGGGCGAGCCTCGGTGGAGCGGCTTCCTCCGCACCCGGGAAGCGTTGCTGACGGCCTGGGATGATCTGAGCGCCCGGATTGCCTCGGAGCTGCCATCCGTTCCGGCCACCCGGTACGCTGAGAAGAAGACATTGGCATGGGGACCGATGACGGGGCTGAGGGCAGCGCGCGGGGTTTTGGAGAACGAAACCCATCACCGTGGGCAGGGTTACGTGTACCTGCGCGCCCAGGGCATCACGCCACCAGACTTCTGGGGCGTTGAGCTTCCGTACAGACCCCAGCGCATCCACGTTTGAAACGCGGGCACTCATCCTGCCGACGCCAGCAACATGATTTCGGCAGGATGAGCTTTCAGGATTTTTCTGGTTTAGAAGTGGGGAATGCCGATGCCGGTGAAGTGCCCTCAGCAGGAAGAAGCCGTGACCTGGGTGTGCCGTTCTGAGGTGCACCTCCAGCATCCTGAGGAGGTGAGGTACGGCCCGCCGGACGGAGCACAGTTGGGACACACCCGCTTCCCCTCTGGCAAAGTGAACGCATGGCCCGCCGCCTGGTCCTCCCCCCGCCCGCCCTAAGGCCGCTGGTGCAGGTCTACTGGCTGCTTGACGAGGACCACCCACAGGCCGAGCGGCACGCTTTTTTGCCGGAACAACTGGCGCACCTGACCTTCTACTCTGGCCGCTCATGGGTGCTGGACGAGGGCGGTCTGCTCACACCCGTTCCGCAGGTCACGCTGGAGGGATTGGTTACGTCGCCAGCGCACCTTTACTCGGAGGGACCAGTGCGGGCGCTACGGGCCGAACTGTACCCCTGGGCGGCCCAGCATCTTTTCGGCTGGAGCTATCCCGACCCGGCCCTGGACCTGCTGGCAGGCGCGGCGGGCAGCGGTGCAGCGGGCACATCGCGGTCCATCCGAGCGGCGCTGACTGCACGAGACGACGAGACGGCGCTGGGCCTCCTCGACGCCTGGCTGCTGGCACTCGCCTCTGGGGAGCAGGGAGCGGGACGGGCGGGCCGCGAGTGGACGCCGGGGTTGGGTGTTCGGGCCGCCGTGCAGCTCTACCACAGCGGCGGTCACCAGCGGTTAGCTGAGTTGGCAGGCGAGATGGACGTGAGTCTCCGTACGCTGGAACGCCAGTTCGTGCAGGAAGTGGGCATCGGTGCCAAGACCCTGTCACGCCTCATCCGCTTCGAGACAGCGCACAACGCCTTGATCTATGATCCGCAGACCCCGCTGGCTGCCCTCGCCTCTGACCTGGGCTTCTTCGATCAGGCGCACCTCACCCGCGAGTTCCGTGCCCTGGGCGGCCTGACCCCTGGCGCCTTCGCTCGGATCAGCGAGGCGCGACACCAAGGAAGCGAGACAGACGCCATGCAGCGACATGACCCCCGCAGCCTGCTACCCCAGCTGCCGGAGTGAAGTGCGCCAGCCTTGGGGGAAGTCTGCCGCCGTTCCGCTCATGCGACTCGCCCAATACGTGTGCCTTCTGCGCGGCCGCCGTCGGATACGCCGTCCGCCACCCTTCGAGCAGCTCCACTGTCAGCCCCTGTATCCGGACCACGTGCAGCTTCTTTACCTGTGCGGCCACCCCTGCATCCGTTAGGTACGCGCTTGGGCTGTACGCTTCGTAAGGGACATCAAACACTGCGGGGGAGACCTGCGCCACCTCCAGCTCCAGGCGCTTGCACGCCTCGTTCAAACTCGCGATCACGACCCGCTGGTTGCTGGGGTCATTTCGTAGATCATGGATCTGATTTCGAGTTTGGCGGTCTTATTCAACAGTCGTCGAGCGTTCCGACTCCACGAGCTTCTTGAGCCGTTCAATCTCGGCCTCCAGTTCACGCCGGGCAGCACTCACTTCCGCCTGGGTCTGTTCTGCTCCCTGCAGGGCCATGTCTTGCGTGTCCTACAGATCACAGCGGGCCTCCTCAATCTGTGGATCGTGCTCCGCAAGCCCTCCAGTTCCGCCTGGACCTGAGCCACGCGGACGTTCGCTCCGTCCACCGTCTCCCGCATGTACCGTTGGAGGGCATCCTCCACGGTCCCCACCACAATCGTTTTCACCGCCCGAGGACCGTTCATTTCCTGAACGAGTAAGACTTGGAAGGAGAGCGAGTGCATGTCGAGCACACGCCAGGCCATGCTCACCGCCGCACCTTCTTTCCGGTTCCCCAGCAGTCCCATACCTTCAGCAGCGCCACGCTCCAGCGTGCGTAGGCTGGAGCATAAGAGGGACGAGCGCCACGGCACCAGGAAAGGACAGGGGAGAGGGCGCAGAGATCCGCGGAAAGCCAAAGAAGAAGGCGACCCACAGGCCGCCTTGATTTCTCTAAGTTAGCGCCGAATGCACGCGAAGTCAATGACATGCATCGGGTACGGGTCGTCTTCCAGGAAAAACCCTTCAAGGACGGCATTTGCAACCATCAGGAGCCAGGGCCAGGACGAAGGGCGCTTCAGTTGCCATACAGCGCGAAGATGGATGAGGACCCGTCTGCGGAGGTTCCCCTGGAGATCATGCCCACGAACTTGCCAGCGCTGTTCGTGTACACGAGGGTCTCTGCGTCGTCCCACCCCTGCAGTTGAAACTTCCGGTAGGTGTTCTGTTTGAAGCCCTGCGTCCGGAGCATATAGATGCTGTCGTGGAAGGCCGATTGCCAGCGGCGCACGCGGTAGACTTCGACCCAGCGCACGTTCGTGTTCAGCTTTTTTCCCTGTGCCGTGAGTTCCTGCGTGATGCGCGCTGTCTCAGCGCCTCACGCGCACCACCTCCGCCCTATCATCCCTCCTTCCTCTAATCAGGCAAAACCCGCTCCCACACGTTTTTCAGACGCACTTTGGCTGTGACCCAAGGAGGAACTTGACCCCTATCCGCTCCCGCTGCGCCTGCTCCCGGGAACGTTCCAGGTATGCCGGAACGAAATCCAGACCGGTGACCTGGGTGAAGCCTTCGCGCGCGAGGGCCAACGTGTGCCGCCCCAAACCGCATCCGAGGTCCAGGACCGCGTGGTGGGGTTCGGGGCGGAGCAGGGAGCGCATGACCTGAACGTCAGCCTGAGCCTGTGCACTTCTGTGCTCCAGGTCGGTGCGGGCGTACTCGAGGTCGAACAGCCCGGTGGTCCAGTCCATGTCTCCCGGCGCGAAGGTCAATTCTGGGGGTCGTTGTCGCTTATTCCGGGGAAACGGGCCCCGCCTGGCAGCGACAAGGCAATCACCTGCGGTCCCCACATCCCGACGGGCGTCACGGTGGGACGCTGGTACGGGCGCCGCTCTCCGGTCTTTGGCCGGGTGCTCTGGGGGGTCTGCACTTCGTTCATATGGTCCTCCGGTGGAAGGGAGCGGGTGCCCAGGGGGGACCCGCCACATCTGTAAACCTTACTGGGCGGCGCCGTGTTCGAGTTTGGCCAGACGTTCAAGAATGCTGTTCATCTGGCCCTTGAGGGCCGCATTCTCCGATTTGAGGGCCGCCACTTCACGCTGGCGGTTCTGCGCTTCTTCGCGCAGCTGCTGGACTTCGCGGTCCTTGGCTTCGACCTTCTCGTTCAGGCCCTGAATCGCCGCGTACGCTACGCCCGCCTGGTCGAGGTGCCCGATGCTCTTGTCGCTGTCTCCCAGCTTGAACGCCTTGTAGAAATCCTGCGCTGTCGGTCCCATGTGCCGCGCGCCCGACGCCTCGTCCTTGTACACCCAGGTCTTCACCGGCAGCTCCAGCACTTTACGCAGCACCGCGCTCACGTCCACGCCCTGGAAGTTCTTCTTCTGGTTCTTGTCCGAAGTGCAGCTGAAGGACCCGGAGCCTGCGGGCAGATTGCAGCCCGTGGTCTGCGTGGCGTTCGTGCGGAACCGGAAGCCCCCGGCGGCGCGCACCGCGAACTCGTTGTTCGCCTTGGCGGTCATATACTCGGTTGTGGAAGCGTCACCGTAGATAAACGCACCGTTCTTCCCGGTCGTGCCGGACGCGCACGAATCTGGGGCGGTCGAAGTCCCTGCCGTGGGAGTGGTTTCGCAGGTGGTTGCGCGGTAGCCCATCGCCGTCGAGTAATCGCCGACGGCCACGTTGCGGTACCCAATGGCGACGGCCAGGTCGCCGTCGGAGGTATTGTTCTGCCCGAGCGTGACCCCCACGTGATCGGCGACCTTGTTGTTCAGCCCCATGGCGACGCCGCACGTTCCGATGTTGGGGCTTGTCCCAAAGATTTTGTTGCCGCTGCCCATGGCCATTCCGCACTGCGCCGAGGCCTCGATGGTGTTCTGGTTGCCCATGGCAAACGAATAGATGCCCGCCGCCGTATTGAGAGCTCCCCCCGCCCAGGAGTAGTACCCGACGTTGGACTCGTCCCACTGCGCTCCGTCCACGTACCCCGCGCGAAACGCCACCTTCTGGGGATGCCACATCATGCGCCACCCCGCTCCAGTCGCGGGAATGATGCCAACGCCGATCTGCCCGGTGGCCAGGACTCCCCCGGTCTTGTCTACATTGAAAAGTGAGTTGAGTGGGTTGCCCGTTTCATTGGTTAGGCCACGGAGCGAGAGGGCGCCGTCGAGGCCGAGCCGCAGTCTCGCCTGACTGCCTGCGGGTCCATCGCCGGAGATGGTCATGCCCATCTCGAGCTTCCTGGCGTTGAGCGCGGCGAAGTTGGCGTTCACGTCGTCGGCCTTGGCGGGGGTGCCCGTGGAGAAGGTGAACGGCAGGGCCGACTGTGCGGTCACGCCGCCCATGACGAGAAGGAAGGAGGAAGCGAGCAGGATGCGGTTGCGCGTGTTCATGGTGATCTCCTGGGAAAGGTGGCGCTCAGCGCCAGTAGAAGTCGTTCCAGTTGGAGGTGGTCCAAACGCCGTTGCAGGTGGTGGAGCCGGAAGCGAAGCCGAGGTACTTGGCGGGGCTCTCCGCGGGACCAGCCGTCCGGAGGGTGCAGGTCCAGCGGATGCGGCTGTTGGCAACGGTCGTGGCAGTGTTGGTACCGAACACGGCGAGCTGCGACGTGGGGCTTAAGGCATTGGCACGCGTGATGGCCGCAGCGGGGTCGTCCTCAGAGGAGACCGTCACGCGGGTATCGGTCTCGTCGGCCACCACGAAGTACAGCGTGAAGGCCCAGGGGTTGACGTTGCGCGGAGACTCCTTGAGGAACTTGTAGCCGATGGTGAACGTGCCCTTGCACGCGTCCACCGAGCACACACCGGCGCTGCCCGCAGCGATGGAACGGCCACCACTGAGGTTGCGGGCGACGAAACCGTACTCTAGGACGTCACCGTTCAGTGGGGGCGTCAGGGCCGCAGCCTGCGTTTTCATGGCGGCCGCCTCCTCGGGCATAAAGACCTGCAGGTCGGCATTGGTGGGGCTCACTTGAATGCCGCGGCCCTCGAAGCGCATGCCGTGGGTGGGCAGCATTCCCTGCGCCCGTTCGGGGCTGGTAATGGCGTTGCCCAGCGCGTCGAAGATGTTGCGCACGGCGGTGCCGCCGAGGGTGGTGCCGGGAATGCTGACGGCGTAGAGGGTGAGGTTGGCAAAGGCTCGGTCGGTGGTGTTGCTCAGGTCGAAGACGGAGGTGACGTAGCGCGTGCCCTGCGTCTCGTCATCCACGAAGGCGACGCGCGTGCGGGTGAAGTTCAGGCCCGTGTCCGTCACGGCCGTGCTGGACTGGTCGGTGAGCTTGAGGGAGGTCGGGGAGATGAAGCGCGCCTCGGCTTTGGCCGGTGCCCCTTCTCCGATGCCTTCGATTTTGATCTCGAGGAGGCCGACGATGTCCTCACTGGTCGGTTTGCCCGGAACGGGTGGCCCTGGCGTGGAGGGCTCTGCGGGAGCCTGAAACTGACCGCAGCCGGACAGCAGCGCGGCCGTCAGGAGCAGAGAGGCAGGTCTGAATTTCATGGGTGAACCTCCAGAACGTTGTCTTGAGCGGAAACAGGAAGTCTTCGGGCGCGGACCGGACATTGGTGTTTACCGCGGGTGCTGGGAGATGCTCAGGATCTCCCAACAACGCTGGCAGCGAGGAGGCTTGAACACCTGCGCGTCTGCACCCAACTCAGCAGGGTGAGCAGGACAGGAAAGCGTGTGAGTGAGGGCATGAGATGAGACATATGAGCGTTCTCCCTAGATGACCGAAAGACGTCGCCGCTGCTCCACCCGTCTGAAGCAGGACGCCTATACTTCACCGTACCGGGGGGAGGATGATTGGCGGATGACAGGGGCAGCGTATCGCCTCAGCGCCGTGGTCCAGCCGGCCGTAGCCATGCTTTTCCTGTTGGAGGAAACGCGCGTTTTCAACGCCCTTGCGCCGGGAACCACGCTCTACCAAAGGCGAACCGGCGCCCAGGCCTTGACGGCGGCCAAAGACTTGGGTCCTCCTCCTGCCGACCGTGCCTGGTCACAACGCTTGAGCCGTCAGGGCCGCGTTGCCATGGACACGGCCCTGACGGCGGTCACCGCATAAGTTGAAGGGAGAGGACGTGTTGAAAACAGCCTCGTGCGTCGGAGGGGGTCACGGCATCCAAAGCGAGTCGCAAGGCGTCTATCACGCCCTCACGGGTCCTGGTGGCGAGGGCTCTCAGGGCCGCTTTGAGCTTAGAGGACGTGAACTCGATGGGGTTAAGGTTTGGGGAGTAGGGCGACAGATAGACCAGCAGGGCTCCGGTGGCCTCAATCAACTCCCGGACCTTGGGGCGCAAGTGCGCCCCAAGATTGTCCAAGACCACAACATGTCCAGGGTGCAGCACCGGAACCAGCACCCTCTTGACGTAAGCGACGAAGACGTGGCCGTTGACTCCACCCTCAACGGCCAGCGGGGCGGTTGGTCCAGCCAAAGTAAGGGCACACAGGAGGGTGAGGTTCTTGCCGCGGCTGCGAGGCACGGTGTCGATGGCCCGTTGCCCACGAGGGCAACGCGCGTACGTGCGGGTCATGTTGGTTTGAAAGCCACTTTCGTCTAAATACAGCAGGTCGCTCGGGGGTACCGCAGCCAGATCAGCGACAAACTGCGCCCGCCATGCCCCGTCGCGTTCACTGGCGGCCAGCGTCTTTTTTTCTCGTCAGTCCCAGCGCCTGAAACCGGCGGATCAGCGTGCTGGGGGACGCGGCCTGATGATCCTCGCGCCATAACGCAGCATGTTCAGCCAGCGTCAGGTCCGGGTCCGGGTGTGCCCGGACCTGTGCCCGCACATCTTCGTGCTCCTCAGGGAGCAGGACGCTCAGGACGGGCTTGCAACCCCTGCCCCTCTCTAGTGGTCTGATTCAGAGGTCCTTTGACATTTCTGCAGAGGAGAATGGCCCAGCCCGTGCCCTCCTGGCATTCTCCCCAACTGTCAACGTTTTTCTGAATCAGACCGCTAGACGCACATAACGCTCCACACACGCCAGACTGACGCTGAATTGTCAGGCAGCTTGGCTCGTCCCTTGCTGCACCGCGCGCACGATCCGTTCCCGCAAGTCCACGCTGTACGCTCGCCCTCGCGTATCCCACCCTACTCCCTCAACTCATCCGGCTACCGCTGTGCGTGAAGCGACCGCACGGGCGAAGGAAGGTCCGGGGGCGGCCAGAACATACGGACGGGACCCTCGCCACCTTCCATACCGTGGCTCCCATTCAGGTTAAGGCGGGCTCTCGAAACCCTTGGTCCACGGTCTCACTGAGAGCCAGCGCGTGGCATAGGAGGCGCTGCATCCGCCCACGCCCCTCAAAGGTCCGGTTGTTTACGCGATCTACGCGCTCAGGCCACCCGGCAACCGCCGTCCACCCCACCAGATCAGCAAGACGGCCAGAAGGATCAGGAGGGCTGAGCGGTCTACGAAGCGGTGTCAGCTCGTCTTCAGGAGCAAGCGTTGCAGGAGGGGCGTCCGGCGACGGAAGAGGTCATGACGGGCGCACGCTTTGGAGCTCCCCGAATCGTGCAACCTCGGCTGAGGCAAGCCGCTTTCCGTGCTCTGGTCACGGAAGTGTACGGAAGGCGCTGCAGCATTACGGGGGAGAAGACGCTCCCCGTCCTGGAAGCCGCGCACGTGCAGCCCTACACGAAGGGCGAACCGCACGCGGTGGACAACGGTCTCCTGCTGCGCAGCGACCTGCACAAGCTGTATGACCGGGGGTACCTCACCATTGATCCAGACGAGAGGCGGCTGCTGGTGAGCCGGCGCATCCGTGAGGAGTTCGAGAACGGCCGACACCACTACGCGCTGGAAGGGCAAGTGCTGCGTGACCCCCGCCCTGGGTTCGCTCCAGTCGCTCAGGACCGCCTCCGCTTCCACGGGCATGGTGCTGAAGTTGCGGCCGTCCTACGGGGCGGCCGAGGATTGAAACGCCCGCTCCAGCAGCGTCACCTCGGGCGTGAGGTCCATGATCTGCTCCATCGTCAGCGGCCCCTGCATCCAGATCGCGTGCAGGAGCGTGGCAAGGGTCTGGTCCGAGACGGTCACGCGCCCGCCCCCCATTCAGGACCGCAATCAGAGCATCCGCGTAGGCCACCGCTTTGCCAGCAGCATCGTCGGGACGCAGTGGAGACGAGACGTCCCTGACTCCGACTGCGTGTATGCCGTGCTCGCCAGGATGCCCTGCAAGGCCAGCCCCGCGAAGTACTCGCGTTTGAACAGGCCATCCGCATGCCTGACTGGCCCGTGCTTGTGCTCGCTATACGGGCGTGCGAAGGCTGCATCACTCGGGCGCGTGCTCACCGCCGTACCTTCTTCCCGGTTCCCCTGCAGTCCCAGCACGCGAGCAGCGCCACGCTCCGGCGCACGCCATGGCTGGAGGATGAGGAGCGGTGATAAGCGCGACAGCACCAGGAGAAGACAGAGGAGAGGACACAGGGAAAGCCAAAGAAGAAGGCGACCCTAGTACTACAGTTGCAGTTGCTCCAGGAACCTGTTGTTCAAGGGCTTTCTGTCACCAGTCACCTCCCGAGAATTCCCGTGTTTGAGGGACCCAATCGCCAACTGCAATTGTAGTACTCACGTTCTTCCGAGAATCCAGCCGGGCAAGAGGTGTCCTTGGGGCGTTATTCCTGATCCTCGGCATCTTGAGCGCCGACAAGTACCACGCGGAACAGCGATGCCGTTGGCCCTCCACGGGTATCGAGCTGAGCGTGAACCACATCCTGGGCGTTGGTACGGTTCTCCTGCTTTCTCTGTGACTTTCTGTTCCCCCTCGCGGAGTCAGCGCGTATATCGACAATCTGCACAACGAAACTTGAAGATTTGTTAATATTTCCTTGCATTCCCGCTCAGTCCCCTGCGTTCGAGGAGTTCGATGAAAGAGTTCGCCCCAGGTCCCATGAAGAGCCTCTCACGAAAGTGTGCGCCTACTCCTCCCGAGGCTCGGTTGCTCGGTGCGGGAGACTTCCTGCCCTTTTCCGTCTCGCCCGGCGTGGAACAAAGATGTTGAAGCGCTTTCAGGGACGTTCATTTGCGGCGCTCGCTACCCTTTTGCTGCTTGCAGGGTGCGCCGCTCCGCCTCCACCGCCTCAGGGCCAGCCTCCCGCTGTGCCACCGACGGGACCGGTTTCCCAGCCGGGCGCCAAGATCGTGGGCCTGCTTGAGTTGCGGGTGGAGGGGGCGGGCGAAGGCGGCGCGCTCTCGGCGACCACGCGTTTCTTGACCCCTGGGCGCGGGGGTGTATCACCTCAGGCGAGCACCGCCGTGCCGATCGCAAACGCCGCCGATTTGTTCGAACGTGGGCGAGTCGTCTTTCTCGACGACGAAAAGGCGAACATGCGCTACGTCACGAGCATTTTCTCCATCGCGAACAAGACGGGGCAGGCATTCGCCAACCTCACCCTGTACGCCGTTCACATCCCCAGCAGTGATCTCGGCGGCACCGCCCTCTCGGCAATCTACGACGCCAAGGGCAACGTTCTCACCGACCCCCTGCTCGCTCAAAACATGATTCCGACGAACGGCATGCGTTATGACGGGCTTGACATCAGCGTGAGCGACCAAAACGCGGACTTCCAGATCTTCATGCCTGACGAAGCCGACCTCGTGGAAACCCAGGCGGCCGCCCTGAACCCACCGATAGTCGGCGAGGTGCTCGAGTATGGCTTCGTGGCGAGAAACCTCGCGGGCGGCCGGTCGATCTCCGCCGGGACGAGCGGCGACTGCACGGCGAGCACCTGCAAGGGAATGCTCTCGCTCGCCTTCAAGTTTCCCAAGAAAACGCCGCGCTCGGACAACCCTTGGTCGTTCACGTTGCACTTCATCGTGGCCGACGAGAGCGACGCACGCGTCACGGTATCGGCCGAGGAGCAGGCCGCCCCGGAGGTCGTCATCGCCCGCGCGAACAAGTTGAGCACAAGCGCGCAGATCGCGGTATTCGGCACCAATCCGGCGACGAGCGTGGGCACCGACCGCACCCGCTGGTCGTGCAGCGTCCGCACCGCCGCCGGGCCGGGCGGCACGTCGCTGCGCTACTTAGGCTTCGCGCCGACCGACGCCGCGTGTGCAGTTCCGAAATACGACGAATCCAATTGGGACGCCGTCTACTGGCGCTGAGCGCCCCACCACAGGAGACTTGCATGAACAACCGCAACAACCGCTCGATCGTCGCGCTGGCCCTGCTCAGCCTTGGCGGCCTGGTCCTCGCCCAAACCACCTTGCCCTTCACGTTCTCGTCGGGCACGCCAATCAAGGCGGCCGACATCAACTCGAACTTCCAGGCCTTGCTTACGGGCGTGAACAACATGGGCAACCTCACGACCGACGGCGCCCCCGAGCGCCTCATCTTGCCGAACGGCCGCTTTCGTACGGGCGAGCTTCGTGCTGAGAACAGCGATATCAGCTCGACCACGGGCGAGACGACCAACGGGAACATGTTGCTGCGCTTGCGCGCAGGCTCGCCGCTGGCCGATCGTTTTCGTGTGAGCGGCAGCGGCAGCCTCGTTGCCACCGGAGCGCTCGGTTACGGCATTATTCCCGCAACGGGTGCGGGCGAGCGCATGATGTGGTATCCGTTCAAGGCGGCGTTTCGTGCGGGCAGCATCGGTACCGGTGGAACGCAGTGGGACGACAGCAACGTCGGCTTCTACTCGTGGGCGGGCGGGTACAACTCGACGGCGAGCGGATTCGGCTCGTTCGCCGTCGGGTACGCCCCGGAGGCCACCGCAACCTATTCGACCGCGATAGGCTACAACGCGACAGCGGCCAAGAACGCAGCGACCGCAATCGGCTACAACGCGAAAGCGACAGGGGACGGATCGACTGCGATGGGCTACACCGTCCTCGCGGCCGGCGACCACGCGGTTGCCCTGGGGTATCGCGCCGCCACGTGCTCCGCGCCCGTGACCTCTCCGCTCTCTTGCGGGGGCACGGAGTATGACGGGGCGTTCGTCCTCGCCGACGCTTCCACGACAGGATGGCTCTCCCCGAGTGGCAACAACCAGTTCAACTCCCGCTACGCTGGAGGCTACCGGCTGTACACGAACGCCAACATGACGGCGGGCGTGAGCATCAACGCGGGCGGCGCGTCGTGGAACGTCATGAGCGACAAGAACGCCAAGACAGACTTCAAGCCCGTGGACGTACGCGCGGTGCTCGAAAGCGTCGTGAAGATGCCGGTGACGACGTGGCGTTACAAGGAAGAATCCGGCGCGCCGCGGCACATGGGCGTGATGGCGCAGGACTTCCGCGCGGCCTTCGGCCTCAACACCACGGACAAGACCATCAACACGGTGGACGCCGACGGCGTGGCCCTCGCCGCGGTTCAGGGCCTCAACGCGAAACTCGAAGCGCGCGACCGCGAGATCACCGCCCTGAAACAAGGCAACGCGAAGTTGGCCTCGGAAAACGCGGCCCTGAAGGCCCAGATGCAGAGCGTTCTCGACCGCCTCGCGCGGCTGGAGCAGAACGCGGAGTGAGCCCCCCAGCCTGGCTGGGGACACGTGGAATACGCGCGAGTAAGTGCACCGCGGCCATCCCCCAGCTCAAGCTGGGGGATGGCCGCGCAGCGGACTGTTGTCGCGGAGAAGGTCTGGCCACCTGCACAGACCGAAGGTTCATCGTGAGGAGAAGTGCACCCGTGAGATCGGCCAGATACGCGGCATAGGGAGAGGTTCGGTTCGTCAGGGCTTGCCTCCCCCTCCGCGTCGTCACGAGCCATGCCCCAGATTCAAGCTTGGGGCATACACAGTATTTCGGTTTCTTCGGGATGCTGAAATTGCAGTGTAAAGCGTTCACGATTGTAAAGCTCACCGTACTCGAGCAAAGGGCCATGCGGTCCTTCGATCCAGGCGTGTCCCTGTACGCCCTGGGCAGTACGGGTCAAGCCACTGACAAACACCGCTGGATACCCAAGCCGCCGTAGTGCCCGGTAACTCGTGTATGCACGGGGCAGACATGTACCGCGCTGATTCAAGCGCGGGTACAGCCGTCGGGTTAACCATGAGGCAGCAGCGAGCAAGTCAGTGAGCCATTCCGACGAAACGGACATGGAGGGGGTCTGCTCTACAGTCCAGCGTGTCAGGTGTTGGCGTGGGTCGCCACCAGCCCGTAAGGCGTGCCAGGCGGCAACCGCGTCCGGCAACAGGCTCAACACCAAGATGGCGCGGCGCATCCGTCGGCGCCAAGCAGGCCAGAAGAGCACGCCTACAAGATCAGTAGCTCTCTCTGGAGCCGGATGGGCGGGGGACAGAGGCGCCGCCAGGAAGGGATAAGGCAATCACCTGAGGACCCCAGGAGCCGATTGGAGTCAGGGTCGGACGCTCGTATCTGCGAGAGGGTTCTGCCGGTACCACTTTGACAATTTGCTGCTGTTTCATAATGATCTCCAGGGAACCTCTTGGGCACTTTGAGAGGAAAAGCGTAGCACAACCGCCTTTCCCTTCTGGTCCTGCGTTGAAGCTTGGCAAGGGGGCCAAGGACACTGTCTCTCTGTGCCTCGAGGGCCGCATTCATTTTCTGAGGCGATTGATTTGACTGCCTGACCTGAGAGCCTGACAGAAGTCATGAGAAGCCTTGGATGAGGTGCCAGCGAAGCGGGGAACCTCGTCGGCGTGAAGGCTCAGGATCAGGGTTGGGGGAGAGGCGGAGCCTCTGTCGGAAAGGGCTTCTTTCCGTCAACGCCCGACGAACGGCACGACATCCCAGCTGTGCATAGCTCACCCCCCGCTGCCAATGGGTATCCACTGTCCTCCGCTCTCTCGCAGCGACCACAGCCGTCCCCTCACTCAGCAGCATCACGTACGCCAGCCCCATCACAAACAGCAACCGCTCCAGTTGATGGGTTTGACCCAGATGAGTGTCTTCCAGGTTCAAGACCGCACTCTTGAGGTCCAAAAACCCCTCTTCGATCTGTGTGCGTTGGTGATGTTCCGCAAACGTCTGGGTGCTGTACGGTTCATCGCTCACGATGAACCAGGGGTCTTTCCGGCCAAATGGCAAGATCGCGGCGATACTCACGGGTCCATAACGCTGCGCTGTGATGTAGACGTCGTGCTGCACGGCCAAGCGACCATGTTGACTTCACTGCTCGCGGAACCGTCCAAGGCAATGCCCAGCAGCATCAAAGAGGTACACCTGCCCTTTGCCGCGAATGTTCCAGTGCCAGCCGTAGGCAGAGAAATCGGCCATCAACGCTTGGTCGAAAAATCCTCGGTCTGCATGGATGCAGGGCGTCTTCCAACTGCGATAAAGTGCGTCTGAAAAACGTGTGGGAGCGGGTTTTGCCTGATTAGAGGAAGGAGGGATGATAGGGCGGAGGTGGTGCGCGCATGACGCGGGCCTCACCTCCCCAAACGATCTCACCGATGCCGAGAAGAACGTCCTCCAGCCGCTGACTCCACCTGAATCGCTTGTGGGTCGACCGCGCAAGTGATCTTTGCGGGAAATTCTGGACAGCATCTTCTTCGCGCAGCTGCTTCACCGTGGAGAAGCCGTCAAGGTCGGACATGCGGATGTCCAGCCACACGAGGTGCGGCTGTGGATGGTCGTCCATTTGCCGAATAATGATGCTCCCGTAGAGTCGCTTGATTTCTGCGACTGCTGTTTTCGGACTATGAAATCACACTTTGGACACTCTTCGCTTTCAGGCGAAGTATCTCTGCTCCATTATCCTGGCAAGAGGCCTTCGTATTGTCTTGGGAAGGTGCCAGAGGCGGAACGCGCGCTAAATATTGAGGTCTTGTGTTAATGTCCGCAGTTTATACCGCGCCATCGCCAGGTTGGACTGGTCCTTGCTCAGCACCAAGTAAATGAACAGTGGATGGCTCGGCACGATGTACAGGATGTGATACTGCTTGTCCAGCGTTATCAGGATGTCCTCAATCCCACCTTGAATACCCAGCATCTTCAGTGTCCCCACCAAGGCCCGCATGACCTCCGTATTCCCGGCAGCGGCCATCTCCAAATGAACACCATTGCCCACCATACCGAGGGCCATCCCGCTCCCGTAATCTACCAGAGCAGCGGCGATCGCTCCATCGATGGTTTCGAGGGCCGTATCCAACGTGTCTTTGACATTCGCTATGTTGAACTGCGGTATGGTCACGGAGGACTTTTCCTCTGAGGGAAATACAATAGGCGCGGGGAACAAGGTGGGGGGCAAGGCCGCTTGTGCCTGGTCCCACTCCAGGACAGGCGGTTCTTTGGACTCCTTGTCAAGAATGAAGTCATCCAGGCGTAACACCTTGGCGTGCGCCCCTTCGTCTTTGCGCTTCATCGCTTCCATCAGCAGGGACGTGAGGGGTTGACCGATAACGTCATGCTCATTGCGGTAGGAACGCTCGATGGTCACCGTAGTGTCTTGCCAATTCAAAATCTCGAACGCGGCCGCTTCCCCATACCGTTGTTGCTGGTGGACGTACGCGTCCACCAACCGGCCCTGCTTGAGGTGCAACCGCCCCCAGTCCTGCTCGCACTGCACACGAATCGCCAGGCTCTTGGCTTCCCATTCCATCATCTGCAGGAAGCTGGGCAGCGAGAGACCGCGCAACGATCCGTGACTGAGCGTGGCCACCTCGTGAGCAATCGCAGCACACAGCGAGGCCAGCTCGGGCGAGGCCAGGGGCATGTCCCCATACTGGGAGAACAGGGGCTGCACTTCCTCCCGGGTGCAGGGGGTACTGAGGAGGAAAAACGTCTCTGGCCAGGCCAGTCGGGCGTACTCGAACAGCGGATGGGTCTCGGAGATGGACGCATCCACCTGCAGCACAAGCAAATCAGGCGCAGGAGCGAACGTCAGTCGAAGGGCATCTTCCGGTGTGGCAGAGGAAGTGAGGTGCCAGTGTTCCCCTCCAGGAGCACTGTGCCGCAGTTCCGCCACAACGGCATCAGCATGCTGACCCACGATCAGGACCACCGGTACTACGCTGAAGGCGGAAGGATCCGTACGTATCTCGCTTTCCCTGGCGCGTTGATTTTGGTTCACCCCGCTCTGCTGGTACACGTTGTCCCCTTCCCTGGTTATTGGAAGAATAGTAATTCGCCGCCAGGGATAGATTCTTCACCAGCAGACCGAATGGGGGCGTTACTCACCACGCATGGTCGGGGCGAACACCACCTGAAGTGAAGTCGACGCACCGTTGGTTCAGACGGTAAGGTTGTCAGCGAGGCCACGGAGTTTATACCGGGCCATTGCCAGGTTGGCCTGGTCCTTGTTCAGCACCAGGTACATGAACAGCTTCTGACTCGGCAGGATGAACAGGATGTGGTACTGCTTGTCCAGCGTGATGAGGATGTCCTCGATGGACCCCGGAATGCCGAGCATCTCCATCGTGCGCATCTTGGCGCGCACGACTTCCGTGTTGCCGGCGGCGGCGATTTCCAGGTTGACACCGCTCCCCAGCGTGCCCAGGGCCATACCACTGCTGTAGTCGACCAGGGCGGCGGCGATGGCGCCGTCAATGGTGCGGAGGGCGGCGTCCAGCGTGTCTTTGACGTTCGTCATGGTGATCTCCTCAAGGAATGCAGCAGGCTTGGCCTCTGCCAATAGGATGTATGGGTGAACTGCTTCTCGACTGCGCTCTGATTTCGCTTGTGCTTGGACAGAGATTGGCAGAACCCCATTACTTGAGCATTACACCTGAAAAAGCGTGTCTGGGGCGATAAAAAGGAGCAAGAATTCAGGGAGCTGCTAGGAGGTCATCAGTGCGTGAGTAAGACTGCGCAATTTGAAGCGGGCCAGTGCCAGGTTGGCCTGGTCCTTGTCCAGGACCAAGTACATAAACAGGGTGTGCGTGGGGACGATGTACAAGATGTGGTATTGGGTTTCCAGGGTAATAAGGATGTCCTCGATGGACCCTGCAATGCCCATCAACTCCATTGTGCGCATCTTGGCTTGCACGACGGCTGTGTTTCCGAGGGCCGCGGCCTCGAGGTTGATTCCGCTGCCTAGCATGCCCAGCGCTCGCCCACTCCCGTAATCCACCAGCGCAGTCGCCAGGGCACCATCAATGGTGCGAAGGGCAGTCTCCAGGGCCTCTGTCACGTTCGCTCGGTCCTTCTCCTGAAGTGCAGGTACTGAACGCACGGCTGGGCTGAGAGCGCTTGTGCTCTTCAGAGTCAGTTCAGACGCGACCGTCGCTTCCATCTTCCCGGCAGGCGTGGAGGAGAGAGGAGTAGCCGCTGGTGTAGGCTTCCGGTTCCGCTTGCGTTTCAGCACTGTAGAACCGGCTTCTGTAGGAAGAGCGCTTGTACCCGGTGGGCTCAGTTCAGGGGTAACCGAGGTGGCCGCCTGTTTCGGTTGCCGGCTCCGTTTGCCTTTGAGAACAGCAGGGCTCTCTTCCTGCTGAGGTGAGCCACCGCGCCGCAGCGTCGGCTTGGGCGTCACCGGAGGTTCACTCCCCTGAGTCAGAATGGGGGAGGGGGGAGCGGCCGCCGTTCTGGGCTTCCGGGCGCGCTTGGTCTTTGAGTTCGTCATGGGATCCTCCAGAGGAATGGAAGCATTCATCGCCGGAGTGATCTGCTTGAAAAGCACTTTGATACCTGAGGCTGAAGTCAAGAGAGTCGCACACGGAGAACACTCTTGATGAACGTGTGCAGGGATCAGCAGATATGTGGCACGGCTTTTTCGGTTTCCTGGCGAGGGCGGAGAAGGAAAGAATGGAGCCTACGCATCCTTTTAATGGATGCCTCGGTAGATTCAGTTGGGATGCGTTGGTACACCACGGGTGTAGGTTTGACGAAGGAATTCGCGCTCAACGTCTGTCCATACTCGTCCGGGGGTAAAGCTGATCAGGATAGCTGCCAAAATTGTAGACGCTCTGAGTGTGAAGGGCACAAACGCCAGAGCGGTCACGCCCAGCTTAGACAAGGGTTGCCATAACTCAGGCCCATGAATAAAGACGTCAACAAACGTTGGTCTACCCCGACGCATCGCATTCCATAGCAAGTAAGGGTTGATATCATCGTTTGCTGGAAAGCCTTCCAGGCCACCGTGCTTCGAGCGTGAGTACAGCGTCTGGAGGTGTGCTGGCTCAATCCTGAGAAGTCCTCCGAAATCAACGTCCAGCACCTCAAATAATCCATCGACAATAGCGATCGTTTCAGTACTTATTAATTCGGATGAATCACTGCCTTCTCTAGGTTGAATGTTCATTCAATTGCCCCTGTCTCACTGCTCGAAGGAGGAATGCTTCGCTCCCTTTAAACTCCTCTCGTCTTCGAGGAGGTGCAGTGGAGACTCGGCCACATGTGTCAGGAGACCGCACCCATTTCCAAGAGCAATGCAGGGCTGGGAACCCCTTGGGATTCCCGATGAAGGAGATCCAACAATTGGGGCCAATTTTGGTCATCCATGAGGTGAAGGAAGCCGTGTCTCCTTCCGCCTGAGCCCATTCCCACCTAAGCGTCAAACACTCAGGTCTTGTGTCAAGGTGCGCAGCTTATATCGCGCCATCGCCAGATTGGACTGGTCCTTGCTGAGCACCAGGTACATGAACAGTTTCTGGTTCGGCACGATGTACAGGATGTGGTATTGCTTGTCCAGGGTAATGAGGATGTCCTCGATCCCACCTTGAATACCCAGCATTTCCATTGTCCGCATTTTCGCGCGGACCACTTCCGTATTCCCGGCGGCCGCTACCTCCAGGTTGACGCCACTGCCCAACATCCCAAGGGCCATTCCACTTCCGTAATCGACCAGTGCTGCGGCGATGGCACCATCAATCGTCCTAAGGGCCGCATCCAGCGTGTCTTTGACGTTCGCCATATCGATCTCCTGGGAAGGCACGGAGGAGGAGGCCTCCGTGGAAAGTTCTGTGGGCACGGGGGACGGAGCGGAAGGGATGGCCTCTTGTGCCTGGCCCTGTGCGTCCTCTTCGATGATGAGGTCGTCCGCCTTGAGCTCTTCCGGTTCCGCCTGTTTCGCCTTTATCAGCAGGGACGCGAGAGATTGACCGATCACGTCATGCTCGTTGTGGTAGGAGCGCTCGATGGTCACCGCTGTGTCCTGCCAGGTCAGAATTTCAAACACGGCCGCTTCCCCATACCGTTGTTGTCGGTGAACATAGGCATTCACGAGCCGGCCCTGCTTGAGGTGCAGCCGCCCCCAGTCCTGCTCGGACTGCACGCGAATCGCCAGGCTCCTGGCTTCCCACTCCATCGTCTGCAGGAAACTGGGGAGCGAAAGACCCCGCAGTGAACCGCGGCTGAGCGTGGCCACCTCGTGGGCAATCGCAGCGCACAGCGGCGTGAGGTCAGGCGAGGCGAGGGGCATATCCCCATACCGGGAGAACAACGGCTGTACTTCCTCCCGCGTGCAGGAGGTGCTCAGCAGGAAAAATGTTTCCGGCCACACCTCCCGGGCGTACTCGAACAGCGGATGGGTCTCCGGTATGGGGGCCTCCGCCTGCAGCACGATGAGATCGGGCGCCTGAGGGAGCGTCAACCGAAGGGCGTCCTCAGAAGTGGCCGTGGGGGCGAGCTGCCAGTGCTCTCCTGCAGGGACGTAATGGGGCAGTTCTGCCACGATGGCGTCGGCGTTCTCGCTCACGATCAGGACGATCGGTGCCACGTTGGAAGCGGAAGGATCCGTAAGCATCTTGCTCTCTCCGGCTCGCTGACTTTGATTCTTCTCACCCTGCTGATGCACGCCTTCCCCTTCCCTGACGATGGGAGAAATGATTCGCTTGCACAAATGTCACCAGGGATAGACCTGTGTGCACCAGCAGACTGCCTGGTTCCCTTACCACCACTGGGCGGAGTAAAGCCAGTTCGCTGGTCGTTCAGACGGTAAGGTTGTCAGCGAGGCCACGGAGTTTGTACCGGGCCATTGCCAGGTTGGCCTGGTCCTTGTTCAGCACCAGGTACATGAACAGCTTCTGGCTCGGCAGGATGAACAGGATGTGGTACTGCTTGTCCAGCGTGATGAGGATGTCCTCGATGGACCCCGGAATGCCGAGCATCTCCATCGTGCGCATCTTGGCGCGCACGACTTCCGTGTTGCCAGCGGCGGCGATCTCCAGGTTGACACCGCTCCCCAGCGTGCCCAGGGCCATACCACTGCTGTAGTCGACCAGGGCGGCGGCGATGGCGCCGTCAATGGTGCGGAGGGCGGCGTCCAGCGTGTCTTTGACGTTCGTCATGGTGATCTCCTCAAGGAATGCAGCAGGCTTGGCCTCTGCGAAAAGGGACGGGGTGCTTGGTTGCTTCTGAAGGGAGCAGGGTGACTGCAGTGGTGCTTGAACAGAGATTGACAGGCCCCCATTACTTGAGCATTACACCTGAAAAATGCGTCTGGGACGGGAATATAATGCAAAAGATGCATCTTTGGACCGGAGGATTACTCCGGCCACCGCCTCCGTCGATCGTCCTCAATGCCACCAGGACTGCTGGTACGCCAGATAAAACGAACAAGAGGCCAGCATCTAATACGGACTCCGAATAGATCATTTACAATAGAGGGATCAAACAGTCCGCCTTTACTCAACCCCTCCAACATTCCGCCGAAGAATTTGGGGCATCTTTCAAGCCAGTACCTGCGCGGTGGAACGTCGCCGGGCCCAGTTCTTCGCGCTGCTCGCAGAGCAGCGCCCCCTCAAGGAGGTGCTGTCGTTGAGTCGCTATAGCCGCGTCACGGCCTACCACCTCCTCGGGCGGTATCGGGAACTGGGCCTCGCCGCATTACGAGACGGGCGACAGACGAACCGCGGTGCCCCGACCCTCTTCACTCCGGAAGAACAGCAACGTCTGGCGGCCCGGATCCACCAGGATTTCGAGCAAGGCATCGTGTGGGAAGGCAAGCAGGTACAGGCCTGGATCAAGCAAGAATTCGGCAAAGACGTCTACCTCAGCCGAACCTACGAATTCATGCGTGCTGCTGGGTTCTCGCCCCAGAAACCACGCCCCCGACACGTCAAGGGAGACGAGGAGGCCAAGGAGGCGTTCAGAACAAAGCGTGAGTGGAGAAGCTCCGCCGTGCGGAGCTTCTCCACTCACGCGTTTCTTTGTGGGCAATGGACGAACATCGTCTGGGATTGCAACCCATTCTCCGTACCGTCTGGGCACCAACCGGGCAGCCACTGGTCCGTCCTGTCCACCCGCGCGACGAGTGGCTCTACATCTACGCTTTCGTCAACCCGGAGAGCGGGGAAAGCCGATTCTGGCTGGTTCCGGTTCTGAATAAGGAGGCTGATCAAGCCGTGATGGCGGCCTTCGCTCAGCGTGTAGGAGCGGGTGAGAAGCTCCATGTCCTGGTCGTTCAGGATGGAGGAGGTTTTCATGTCCCTGCACCGCAGGGACAGCCAGAGGGGATCGAAACGGTGACCTTACCGCCGTATTCCCCGGAATTGCAGCCTGTCGAGCGGCTCTGGGCTTTGACCGATCACACCGTTGCCAATCGCTGCTTTGACACCCGACAAGATTTCACCGAGACCCTCGCTCAGCAGTGCGCTTGGTTGGAGACGCAGCCCGATCTTCTCTCACAACACACCCTCTTTCACTGGTGGCCTTTGTTAAGGAATGAGTCGGAGTCCGTATAACTGTACTTCGGGGAATATTCACGGGCCACGCCAAAGCTGTCCTGGACGGGTTCTGGCAACTTAACCTCAAGGGGGCCGGAGTCGCTCAGCAGGGGGTTTGAGAATCAAACCGCCTGCTGCAATACCTCTTGCCAGAGAAGCAGTGCTGTGGTTTGGTTGCTTCGTCTCAGGGCAGTGGGAGTGGTCGTTCGGGTCTGGCGGTGAAGGTTCGAGACGCGGGCGTGCAGGGCGAGGAATTCCTGCGTTCGCCGTCGTCGTTTGAAGCCGAGCTGAGCACGTTCCTGCTGCCGGGTGGGGCGATGCGACTGTTCCACAATGTTGTTACAGCGGGCGGTGGACACGACCTGAACGTGCTCCACACCTTGGAGCACAGGAAGTTCTCGTAGGGCCGCCCCGTAACTCCACAGCTTGTCAGTGTGGATGACCTCCGGCACGTCGTGTTGCCTCAACAGGCGGACAAAAAAGGACTTGGCCGCCTCCGTATCTCGGTGTTCCTGAAGAAGGAGGTCGAGCACGTTGCCGTGCTCGTCTACCGCTCGCCACAACCAATGCTTCACCCCACCAACCTGGACGCACATCTCATCCAGATGCCACTGGGAACCCCGCCGGGGTTCCCAGTGGCGCAGTTCCTCCGTGAGGAGGGGAGCGAATTTAATGTTCCCCTGACGCAGGGTTTCGTGGCTGACCCGAATACCAAGTTCGTGGAGCAGTTCCTGAACGTCACGCTGGCTGAGAGGGAAGCGGTGGTAGAGCCACAGGGCGTAACCGATGACGTTCAGGGGAAAACGGTGGCGGTAGGGCTTCCGGTCAGTCACAACTCACCAGCCTACCGGCATTAAGTTGCCAGAACAGTCGCGGCTCAGTCGAGCGTGGGCACCCTGCTCAGCGGTCTGCTGCTTCTGGTGGCCACGGTCGCCGTGGTTAACGCGCTCTTCGGCATGGTCCTGAGGTTGTTTCCCGTGGCGTTGATTTGCGGTCTGACTTGATCCTCTCGCCTTCTTGCACGCCCTACATGATGTGGAGGCATTTTTATTTATTTAAGTAGTTACCCTTTACGGTTCCCAATCATGACCTCAAGTGCGGGCTACGGGCTGCACTATGCGGTCGCTCTGCTCCATCCATTTGCGCAGGTCACTCAAGCCTTCATCGCTAAGAAAGCCCGTCACAAAGCCACCGTTCTGCACAATCCAAGGCAGGCTGTTCGCGGTCTCAGGAAGCCCCTCCAAAGTGTACTGCCCAAGTGCAAGTGGTTGCGATAACTTCACTGTGGTACGGTTCCGGTAGTACTCCTCTTCAAAGCGTTTCTGATACCGCTCCTCGCGGTTGTGGTCTATGCCGGAAATCCCGAAGAACAGAAAGAATCCACCAGGATCGAGGAACGGTCGCAAGCGACGACGGTTTGTTGACAAGCTGAGGAGTTTGACAGCGTTCATGGTTGCTCCTTCTCAATCGGCAGCCCGACCGCATTACCCCACTCGGTCCAGCTCCCGTCGTAATTGGTGACATTTGGGTAACCCAGCAGTTGCGTCAACACGAACCACGTATGACTGCTCCGCTCTGCAATCCGGCAGTAGGTCACCACTGCTTTGTCCGGTGTTACGCCAGCCGTCTCGTATAGGCGCTGCAACTGCTGCGCTGACTTGAAAGTGCCATCGTACTTCACGGCGATTGCCCAGGGTAGATTCACCGCACTGGGGATGTGCCCCCCACGCAGCACACCTTCTTGAGGGTACTCAGGCATGTGTGTGACGTTCCCCGCGAATTCATCCGGGCTGCGGACATCCACCAGAGCGCCTTCACCTTTGTGGACAGCTGCGATGTGTTGACGTACTTCGTCCCGGTAGATACGCAGGCGTTCATTGCGCGCCCGGACGGGATACGTGGTTGGCGTCACCTCCGGAACAGTGATGGTGAAGGCCAATCCATCCGCGTCGAGCTTCTGACGGCCGCCATTCACGAGCTTCACATCCGCGTGCCCGTTGTATTTTAAGAACCAGAACGCATACGTGGCCCACCAGTTGCTCTTATCGCCGTATAGCACGACCGTAGTCTCATGGGTAATGCCCAGGCGGGCCATCAAGGCGGCAAAGGCCTCCGGAGTCAGAAAGTCACGAATCACCGGGTCCCACAGATCACGCCGACTGTCGAGCCTCAAGGCATTCGGGGCGTGCCCGCTGTCATACAGAGCGAGGTCCTCGCTGGCTTCAAGCACGCGCACCAGCGGGTCACCGTGGTGTGCGGCGAGCCAGGCGGTATCGACCAGCACGTGATGGGCGTAAGCGGTAGGTGGATTCTGGGTCATGTGTTCCTCGAATCAGGTGATCCTGACGCGTCCAGGCTATCCACTTGCTCAGCGCCCCTCAAGAAAGCAGACGGAGGGGAAGTTATCGGACTTGCTGATAACGCAGTGGTCATCCGTCTTGTCCCACCCCAGGGTCGATAACCGTAAAAAAGAACCCCAGGAGCAATGCATTCTCCCGGGACTGAGTCCGTTGCAACGGCGTTGAACAAGTTCAACGCTCATTCCCCCGCAGAAACGGACGAGCATGGGCCTTTAGGGGGACATAAACTTTATTCATACCCGTAGCTTTTCTGGATGGGGAGCCCGACGGCGTTGCCCCATTCTGTCCCCAACTGCCATCGTAATTCTTCACCTGTGGATAGCCCAGCAACTGCGTGAGAGCAAAACGCGAGCGGCTGCTGCGCTCCGCAATGCGGCAGTACGCGATGATGTTCTTATCCGGCGTGACGCCCTTTGCTGCATACAGGGCCCGCAGCTTATCCAGGCGGCGGAGGTGGGGTCGTTGAGATGCTCAGCCACCCAGGCAGTGCGCAGGGGGAGCGATCTTCGTCATGGTGTCCTTTCGCCCAGGTCGTCCTGGTTGGCCCTACCGGAGGTGCAGGCTACGAGCTGAACAAGAAAGCAGCCAGGTGCGGAGTTATTAGATTTTCCAATAACTTCATGTGTGCGCCCCGTATCCTCTGGGCATGCGGCTGAACCCGGATTACCTCGTGACGTTCAGCGTAGTGGCGGAGTACGGCAACATCAGCCGTGCAGCAGAAGCCCTCCGTCTCAGCCAACCGGCCGTCAGTGGGCAACTCAGGGCCCTTCAGGACCTCGTGGGAGAGCGGCTGTATAACCGCACCGCTTACGGAATCACCCTCACGGAAGCTGGCGAGTACCTTCTGACGTATGCCCGGACAATCGCTGTGACCCTTTCTAGCGCGGCAGAGCATTTGGAGTCCCGCCGCAGTCGAGCGCGGCCCTTACGGTTGGGGCTCTCCTGGATGCTGGGCACCGCCGCTGTCAGCATGGTGACCAGCGCTCATGCCGCTGGACATGAAGTGAGGGTTACCAGCGGTCATTCTTCGCACTTGCTGGACGCCCTCACGGCCGGAACTCTGGACGCGGCCCTGATTGTGCGGCCTGTCGGTTCTCTGCCCGCCGAAGTGGAAGCGCAACGGTTCAGTGCCGAGGATTTGTGCCTGCTGGTACCTGCTGGCCACCGCCTAGAAGTGCGCGGCTCCACACCCCTGCTCGCTGTAGGGCAGGATGTGTTCCTCTGGCCGATGGTGGGGTCCACCGTTGCCAAGCACGCGGAGCGACTGCTGGCAGAGGCCACTCTCATCCCCGTTGTGCAGTTTGAACTCGGCAGCCTCACGGCTGTGCGGGAAGCGTTGGTGCGGGGGATCGGCGTGACGATTCTCCCTCCAAGCGTCGCTGCGGCAGAGGTGGAGGCAGGCCTCATCAGTCCCGTGCTGATTGAAGCACCGAACGTTACTGTGGAGTACGTGGTGGTGACCCCAACCGACGTCCTGGCGCGCCCCGCGTCGCGGCGCCTGGGGGATCTAATTATGAAGTCCCGTCAGGTGCACCGTCTGCGCTCTGCTCGCCCATAACCTCTCTTCACAGGTGATTGATTACTCTTGTGAGGCCGCCGCGGCTGCTCTTCACAGCCATCGAAAAGCCACATTAAAAAGCACAAGCGCTGCCATTTCCCGCTCAGGCAACTCCGTGTACAGGGGATCGACCCCACTGTCGTCCCGGTCGCTCACCTGGTGACGATTCAGCGTGAGGATCGCGTTCACACGCTCCAGCAACTGCAGCTCGGGCGTGATCTCCCTTATCTGTTCTATGGACAGCGGCCCCTGGGTCCAGATCGCGTGCAGGATGGTGGCGAGGGTGACGGCCTGCACGGTCACGAGGTGCCCGCCTTCTTGTTCAGTGCCGCGATTAGCGCGTCGGCATATGTGACAGCGTCTTCAGCTGCATCGTCGTACGAGAAGTCGTTGTCGCCCGCACCCGTTAGGAGGCCTTGCAGCGCCAGGCTTGCGAAGTACTCGCGGTTGGACAGGCCGTCCGTTGGTCGCACGGCGCCGGCTGCTCGTGTGATCTCGCTGGCGGGGCGTACGAAGGCGGCGTCGTTGGGTCGGGTGTTCATTTCCGCCGTCCCGTGCCCTGGCAATCCCGGCACATGAGCAGCGCCACGCTCCGGCGCACGCCACGGCTGGAGGATGAGGAGCGGTGATAAGCGCGACAGCACCAGGAAACGACAGAGGAGAGGACACAGGGAAAGCCAAAGAAGAAGGCGACCCTGAGGCCGCCTTGATTTCTCTAAGTTAGCGCCGAATGCACGCGAAGTCAATGACATGCATCGGGTACGGGTCGTCTTCCAGGAAAAACCCTTCAAAGACGGCATTTGCAACCATCAGGAGCCAGGGCCAGGACGAAGGGCGCTTCAGTTGCCATACAGCGCGAAGATGGATGAGGACCCGTCTGCGGAGGTTCCCCTGGAGATCATGCCCACGTACTTGCCAGCGCTGTTCGTGTACACGAGCGTTTCCGCGTCGTCCCATCCTTGCAGTTGAAACTTCCGGTAGGTGTCCTGTTTGAAGCCCTGCGTCCGAAGCTGGTAGATGCTGTCGTGGAAGGCCGATTGCCAGCGGCGCACGCGGTAGACTTCGACCCAGCGCACGTTCGTGTTCAGCTTTTTTCCCTGTGCCGTGAGTTCCTGCGTGATTCGTGCTGCCTCAGGGCCGCACACCCGTACCACGGACGCCGTGCCGCCGCCTTTGGGGTAGGGAATCTGCACCCGCCCTGCGAACGAGGTGGCCGGGTGAGAGACGCACTGGGCGTGAGCGGCAGGCAGGACGAACAAGGCACTGAGCAGGATGGTGACTGTGACTCGTTTCATTGGAACAGCCCTCCTTGTCCGTCCAGGGTAGGCCGCCTTGAATGAGTTCCTCTCCCATCTCGTGAGGTCTCACGAAGTGCTGTCGGGAGGTAAGGAACAGCAGCGGAGGGTGAGGAGTTCGTGCCTCTGCATTTCCACAAATGTGACAACGCTGGAAGCTTCAAGGTGCAAGACTCACATTGGCCCATTGACTTTGACCTCTTCCTTCAACGCTGGTCCGACTCGGGTGGGGCGGAGCGGGCGAACGACGGGCAGTTCTTGAGCGAGCTGTGCCGCGTCCTCGACGTGCCTGAGCCTGGGCCCTCGCGGTGAAAAAAGTCCACACCGTGCCCGTCTGAACCTCAGTGGCTTGGATGCCAGAAATGTGCGTGCCTGCCGTGGGGAAGCGCAGTAGACTGAGGAAATTTTTCTGCACGAGTCGCCTGCATGTCTGTGGTCTTGCCGTCCTGGTGGGTCACTTGTCACGGGCGTAGGCGTTCAGACACCTGAACGATGAGAGAGCGAAAACCCGTCCTGGTCGAAGTTCCTCTCTATATCCTCGAGCTCGGGAAACCACTCACCCATGGCAAGTGACCCACCAGAACTGGATCAGTAAGTTCTTCTCGCCCTTGCCTCGGCCGGTGCCGATCGCCAGGAGGAGGCAGCGCTGGCCTCGCCGTTCGAGGTGTCCTGTCTTGCGAGCCGCGGCCTGGTACACGTCGTGGCCTCCCTCTTTCAGCCAACGGTACCCACGTGCAGGAACGAACCGGGTGGGCTCGTCGAACATCCAGGCGGGCCGCCGCCAGCACTTGCAACCGGCCCTGGGCCCGCAGGTACTCAGTGGCCACGTCCAGGTATACGACCAACGTCTCGTCGTCCGTCACATCGTCCGTCACCGTGACCTGCCAGGCTCCAGTGTACGGGCCAGCGTCGACGCTGGCCTGGATGACTTCCCCTGCCTTCAAAGGCCCTTATGGCGGACCATGCAGCCCCTGGAAGAAGCCACCATACTGTTGGAGAACACGGGCACGGAGCTCCGGGCGACCGGGGAGATCCGCCTGGCCGAGGCTTACCTGCGCAAGGCCCGTGAACTGGAACTCCGGGGCCGCACCATCTTCGGCACCATCCTGAAAACCCAGGCCCTGAGTACCGAGCAGATCAAGCGCGGTGCACGGTCAGAGGATTGACACGCCCACCCCGAAAGGAGTGGGATTCCCGCTTCAGCACCCGTCGCCAGCTTTGGCCGGTCTTCCACACGCTCCACGAGCGTTCTGTGCCTCCGGGTCTCCCACGGCGAGGTGCTTTCGATGCCAGACGGCTTTGTATTCAAGCTGGTGGCGGAAGTCCCCAAAGGACGCATCCAGAACGCTCTTGGACAGCTTGGTGTTCGCCATCCCCTTCACGCCCAGGCCGTCGATGCAGAACCCGGAGAACCCCCATCAACTGGGCAGTTGTTCGACGAACGAAGTCGTTTTGCTGATGGGCGACGCGACGGTGAACGCGGGCGAGCTTCGTACGGCCCTTCGCAGAGCGACTGCTCCCCCGCTTGCGGCAGGAAAGCGTCTTGGCCGCACCGCGCAGCTTCCGTTCAGCTTTGCGGAAGAACCGCTCTGCAGGCTTGCGCTGCCCGTCACTTATGGTCACGAACGCCTTCAGGCCGAGGTCAATCCCCACGATATCGGATTCGGGGATGGGGCAAGCGGCGCGTCAGGCATCTCGAACAGCGAGACGCACCAGTGCCCATCCGCCTCCCGCTTGCGGAACTTGACCCACCCAGACTTCGGCACGTACAGGCGCTTCCCTTCGGCCCGTACCCGCACGGGGATGCGGAAAGCGGGGGTACCCCGGTGTTTGCCCCGAACCGGGAGAACCTCCCCGCTTCTCAAAGAAGTTCTTGACCGCCCGGTCACAGTCCTGAAGGGCTGACTGGAGAAGCGGGCTGTCGGACGCCTTGAGCCGCGCCGTCTCTTCCTGCTTCTTCAGGCCCGTCCGTTCAGCACGCAGGTCTTGGAGGGAAAGCGTCTTCTGGGTTTCCGCATAGTGCGCCTTCCGGCGTGCGAGTGCCCAGCTGAACACGAAGCGGAGACTCCCGGCCAGTGACAGGAAGGCTTGCCCCTGAGCAGCCGGGTGGGGTGAAGTAGGGTGAGGGCCCAACGCATGGAGAGCGGCAGGCGTTGCCATTTTAGGGAAGGTTCACCGGGCATAGGACCATCTGGCACAGGTAGGTCTGCGCACCTGGTTTCCCCGCGTATTGACGGAACAGGGCCAATAAGTCTCGCTGAAAGGCCTTTGCCTCGCGCAAGTCAAGTTTGAGGGCGGGATAGACGAAGGACAGCAGCGCGGGGCCGCTTTCCGTCATTCCCCAGTCCTCGTTGGGCGACAGGGCGAGCTTGGAATGGATTTCTCCGTCCTCTCCACGGGCAAGGCGCAGGCCCCAGCCTTCCCCATTGCGCTGAAGGGCCCACGTCAGGTTGCGCCGCACGAACGCGGCTGCCTCCCCTTCTATCTGGGCCAGGTAAGCCTCTAAGGTTTCGTGACGCGTCACCTCGAACGGCACGAAGTAGGCTTGCGCCACCACCCGGTAGCGTTTCATGGGGCGGCCCTTGCGCGCCTGCGTTTCAGTGTGCTGGAGCAAACCCAGGGCCGTCAGTCGGCGCACCCGGTAACGCAGTTCCTCCGGATCCTGGCCGAGCTGGCGGGCCGCTTCCGTCACCGTTCGTGCCTCCTGCCAGAAGACGGCGAGGATGCGGGCCGTTCTCAAGTCCAGCAGGGCATCTGCTGCTGCCGCCGTCTGTACGGTCAGGCTTCCGGAATCGGGCTGTGTCATTTCCGGTAGGGTACAGCGACACTGGAGCCATGACCCTCATCACCCGCGAAACAGGCCCCCAGTCCTCACCCACTGCCCTCCTCCTGCATGGAGCAGGTGTAACGGGCTGGACGTGGCGGGAAGTGACGTCACACCTGCCTGGCCGGCATGTCCTGGCCCCTGACCTGCCCGGGCTGGGTCAGAACGCCTCACTGGGGCCTTTCCAGATCACTCGCGCAGCCGAGCACCTTGCAGGATTCATTCGTGATCGGGCCCACGAGGGCCGCGCCCACATCGTCGGGCATTCGCTGGGCGGGGCGGTGGCGGCGCAACTGGCAGCAGCGCACCCTGAAGTCATTCAGAGCGTCACCCTGATCGGCGTCTGCGCTCAGCCCCTCCCCTTCACCCGTGCGCTGATCACGCTGGGGACGGCGCTGGTCCCACTCCAGCCCCGGCTCGCGGTCCTGCAAGGGCGGACCCTGAAGCTGTCGCCAGCAGAGCAGGCCCTGTTGGTGAGAGATGCCCGCGCCCTGACCCGGAACACCATGCGACAGGTGCTGACCGAAGGCGCACAGTTCCGAGTTCCCAGGGGTCTGGCTGAACTCGGCCGACCCCTGCTCGTGCTGGCAGGCCTGCGGGAAGCGTCGGTGGTACGGGAATCGGCGCTGGCCCTGGCTGCCACTGCTGCGGACAGCGGGGCGTACGGGATTCCGGACGGGGACCATGCCTGGTTTGCGCGGCGTCCGGATCTGCTCGCCCAGGTCCTGGAACGGTGGTGGGCCGGTGAGGTCCTGCCGCAGGAGCTCGTACCCTTGAGGAGGCAGGCCCAGCAATTGAAGGCTGGACCGGCAGCCGTCCTCGAACAGCCAGTGCCTTCCCGGTCTAGGTTCACACGCTGAGGCGCGTTCCAGCACCACCGTGAGCACAATGCTCCCGAAGACCAGGATGAACACCGTCTCCAGCGGATCTCATACGAGGCCAAGCTGCTGCCCTGACTCCGCTCCTTACATCCGAAGAGCTTGAGCTTGTGTATCGCCAAGCGCCCTATTGAGCGCTCACACCTTCAGATCATGACGTCTGTTATTTCCACTGGGTAAGGACCAGAGCAGCATTGGAGGCCGGTGGTCTTTGAAAAGACCAAGATCATGCCTCTTGATGGGCTGGATTGAGAAAATGGGATTAGACTTGTTTCACTGACGTTTGTCCAGAAAAACATGTTTGCGTTTGGCATTGTAGGCAGCAACCAACGTACTGATCGTCGTACCTGAAAATCTGGTTGCGTCAATAATCTCTTGAATTAACCTCCCTTTGCTTTTGAGCCATATAGCTTAGCAGCGTGAGCGTTCAATTGGACGCTTGACTTGGTGATACGCGTCAAACGCTTTCGGTGCCGGCTTCAGCAAAGCTGCCCGACAGGGCGACCCAAAAACGTCCTGGGGACGTCCCAGGACGTTAGAGCATTTGACATCAGGAGATGTCGGGGAAGGCGTGCGTGAACCAGCCAAAAACGTCTCGTAGCGAAACGGCGTTCAGAGCGTCCCAAATGCCCTGAAGCAGAGCGGTCCGGTCTCGCCACTCACGGGCACGGACGAGGGCTTTGACTTTAGAGAACAGACCTTGGGTCGGGTTGAAGTCAGGGCTGTAAGGAGGCAGGAACAGGACCATACAGCCGCGGGCTTCGATGTGCGTCCGAATGGGTGCACGGTGATGTGCCGAGAGATTGTCAAGTACGACGACCTGTCCTGGGGTCAAAGCTGGGCACAGGATTTCTCGGACGTACCACTCGAAACTCACGCCGTTGACAGCACCGTCCAGGATCAGGGGCGCAAAGGGACCACTCCCCTGCAGCGCGCATACGAGGTTTGGTTCCGTCCCCAGTTGCGGGGGACGGAAGCGACCGCACGCCGTGTGTGGTGCGCGCGACCATAGCCTCGGGTCATGGCCGTATGGAAGCCGCTCTCGTCAAGAAAGACCAGACGGGCAGGGGTCTGCAGGTACGGCTTCAGGTCGTTCAGGAACTGCTGACGCAGTTCCTCCTTCTGTGCGCACGCGACCCGCGTTTTTTTTGAAGGTGACGCCATGCCGACGGAAGACTCGGTCCACCGTTCGATAATTGATCTTCAGTCCTGTCACAGCTTCCAACTTGCGGGCATGTTCTTCGAGGGTGGCGTCCAAGTCCTCCTCCAGTTGCTGGAGGACTTGCTCATGCTCGCTGTGCACCCGTGGGCGACGCCCAGTCGGGCGCTTGACGTGCGTCAAGGTGCCTACCTCGTGTTTCTTCAGATACAACGCAATGGTTCGTACATCCACGCTGAAGGTTCTGGCCACCTGCTGATGGTCCTTCTCCTTCAGCGCCGCTGCGACAATCTGTTCTCGAAGATCGACACTGTATCTGCGTGCCCCGACCCGCTTCTTCATCCTCTTATGATGTCAAATGCTCTAGGGCCTCGGTCCCTGCGCCTATGCCGGGTCCTTCGGGTCACCTGTAAAGGTTTCTCCCTCGTCCGCGACCTTGTGGAAGACCGCCGTGAGGTCCTCCAACACCATCAGGTGCATGGCCTTCCCTCCATCTGAATCCAGAACCGGCCACGCCTCCACCTTCGTCTTCTGCACCCCCACCCCGGGAACATCCAGATCAATGATGTACTGGGTCAGCGGCGTATCCGTCAGCACCATGCTGTTTAACTTCTCGCGCAACTCCCACTGGTCCAGCTGATGGCTGCCCAGGCCGTACAGCCGCTGCCCCCGGGCCTGTTCCGGGGAAACGCGCAGCAGGTTGTACAGCGCCCGGTTGGCCGTCACCACCCGCAGGTCATCGTCAAACACCACCATGGGCGCGAGGATGCTGTTGAGCAGCGCTTCCGAGTACACCTCGGAGTGGTCGAGCCTCGCTTCCAGCGACTTCACGGCGTCAATGTTGGTAAAGGCGATGACCACCCCATCAATGAAATTGTCGGAGGTGCGGTACGGGTTGATGCGCATCAGGTACCAGTGATCGTCCGTGGCGCGCACCTGCATTTCGAGGGGCATAAGCGTGTTCAGGACGTGCCGCACGTCACGTTCGAAATTCGTGTCCTGGAGCTTGACGCTGATGTCCCCGACCTGCCGTCCGACATCCGTCGGGATCAGATTCATAACCTGGCTGATCTGGGACGTAAAGCGCCGGATGCGTAAGTCATTGCCGAGGTACAGCGTGGCGATCCCCGCACTTTCCAGCAGGTTCTTCATATCGTCGTTCGCCTGCGCGAGGTCGTGAATGATGCCCTGATGCTCCGCGCTCGTGGTGATGAGCTCCTCGTTGACCGACTGCAACTCCTCCTTGGAGGTCATCAGTTCCTCGTTGGTGCTCTTGAGTTCCTCGATGGTCGTCTGGTACTCCTCGTTGGTGGTCCGCAGTTCCTCGGTGGAGACGGCGTTCTCCTCTACCGTCGACTGCAACGTCTCACGCAGGTGACGCAGTTCCCCCGTGAGGGCCTGGACCTGGTTCACCTCCTGGGGAGACATTTCGGCCGTTTCGTCCAGGGGACGTTCCTGAAACACGATCAGCAGCGCTGGTTTCTCTCCCTGGACGTCGGGCGCGGAGATGGGCTCTACCGTCACGTCCAGCAGGTAGGGTGCCTGCCCTGCGCCCGCCTGCACGTTGCGTAAAGTGATGGCGTGCCCTTCGTGCAGAACGCGGCGCATGGTGGACGAGAGCTCAAAGCGGAGCCCGTCACGGGTCATGTCGAGGACGTTGGTCGTGCCGACCGTGCCGGAGGGCAATTCCAGGTAACGGCTCGTCCGCCCGTTCACATACAGGATGCTCCCCTGTGCATTCACCACAACGCACGCGGGAGCGTACTGAGCGAGCAAGAGGCGCTGAATCTGCTGTGACAGGGTGATGGCGCGTCCCCGCTGCTTGTCATGCCGCTGGAGGCCCGGAAGCGGAACACGCGGCGTACTGCTAAAGGCCGTCTCGACTGGGAGCGGGCCGGCAGCCCCCGACATGCGCCGGTACAGCTTCCAGCGCGTGTCCAGAAAATCGAACCGCTCGTCAGAGAGCCCGAGCGTCTCGCTGGCTCCCAGGAACAGGAGGCCGCCCGGCATCAGGGCGTAGTGAAACACCGAGAGGATCTGCTTTTGCAAGTCCGCGTTCAGGTAGATCAGCATGTTGCGGCAGCACAGCAGGTCCAACCGCGTGAACGGCGGATCACCAAAAGTGTTGTGCCGGGCAAATACGATCATGTCCCGGATCAGGCTGCTGACCTGGTAGTCCCCCTCCACCGCGGTGAAGTACCTCTTGAGCCGCTCTGGGCTGACACTCTGCGCAATGTCACGCGGGTACAGGCCCAACCGGGCCTTCTCGATGGAGCGTGGGTCGATGTCCGTCGCGAACACGTGCGCCGTGACCGGGCCTGCCCAACCGGGTTCCTGCGTCAATTCGTGCAGCACCATGGCGACGCTGTACGCTTCCTCTCCGCTGGCACATCCTACAATCCAGGCGCGAATGGCCTCCCTGTCCCGGCCCCCACGGGCGAGTGTCGTTCGCAGGTGGACCTTGAGCCGGTCGAAGGCTTCAGGATCCCGGAAGAAGTTGGTCACGTTGATGGTCAGGTCGTCGAACAGGGCGTCCACTTCATCCGGATGCTGCTGGAGGTACCCGAGGTACTGCGGCAGGGTGTCCAGCCGCAGACTCTTGCTGCGCCGCTCGATGCGGCGCAGCAGGGTGGCCGCCTTGTACCGGCTAAAATCATGCCCCGTGCGCTGTCTGACCAGGAGCAGGATTTTCTGAAGGTCCACTTCAGAGACTGCTTGCGGTTCAGTTTGCAGCAGGCGTTCGTGCGTGATGAGCTGGTGAAGGCGTGGCGCGAGTTCGTCGGGCGGCAGGACGTGATCGGCCAGCCCAGTGGCGACAGCGCTTGTGGGCATCGCCGGATAATCGGCCGTTTCCGGGGCCTGCACGAACACCCGGCCGAAATGCTCCTTGATGGCGCGCAGGCCGCGCGTGCCGTCGCTTCCCATGCCCGACAGGATCACCGCGATGGCCCGCTCCCCCTGGTCGGCGGCGAGACTGGTGAAAAAGGCGTTGATGGTGCGCCCCTGGGCGGCTTCCAGGTCACGCAGGAAGAGAGTGGCGTTCTCGATGGCGAGGCTGGACCCTCCGGGAGCGATGTACACGTGATCGGCGAGGGCAGGCATGCCGTCCTCGACCTCCACCACAGGCAAGGAGGTGCAGCGGCGCAGCAGGTCCGGCATCAGGCTTTCACCAGTTGAACTCAGGTGCGAAACCACCACGAAGGCCATGCCACTCCCGGCCGGTAACCCCAGAAAGAACCGCTCGTAGCCGTCAAGCGCGCCTGCGGAGCCCCCAATTCCCACGATGGCTGCAGGCGGGGTGGAGGTGGGCGGGGTTGCGGGCGGCGTCAGTTCATCTGGCATAGGCTTTCCTGTCTGGGATGTGGATGAGAACGTGCGTGAAGGAAGCCTTGTTGGAAAGCGCAGGCGCCTGAGTTATTCACTGTAATGGCTGCAATAAAACCCTAAAGTGCATGAAAGGGAGTTGAGGGCCATTTGGCGCTTTCACAGGTCATCAGATTTGCGTCATCTGCTACACTCCCTTATCCCGCCTTTCCCCGCTCCGCTTTCCCCCCTTACGATCTGCGCTGCCAACGGTGGTTGGACCTGTTTCGTTGAAAGGTATTATGACCAACCAGAACGACGAACAGGCTCTCCCCCTCCTGCGAGAGCGGGCTGAGCACGCACTCAAAAATGCATCCTCTCCAGCCTCGCATCTGTCCGCGGCGCCAGAAGCACTCCAGCACGAGCTGTCGGTGCATCAGGTCGAGCTGGAGTTGCAGAACGAGGAACTGCGTCAGACGGTCGTGCAGTTGCGTGAAGCCCACGAGAAGTACGTCGGGCTGTACGACTTTGCACCCGTCGGGTATTTCACCCTGGACGCGGACGGCACCATCATTCAAGCGAACCTTCGGGCCAGCCGCCTCCTGGGCGTGGAGAAGTCCCGGTTGCTGGGCCGCCGTCTGACGCAGTTCACGGCTCCGGACTCCCGCACCACCCTGGCAGTGCTGCTGCCCCGCCTGCGGACCAGTGAGCAAGGCCTTGTCGCTGAATTGCGCCTCCAACGCAATGATGGCACCACCTTTCCCGTGCGCCTGGAGGGTCAGGCGTACGCGCCGCAAGGCAGTCTGGTTGCCGTGACGGACGTCACCACCGAAAAGGCCGCGCAAGAGGACCTGCTGCGGCTGAACGAGACGCTGGAGGCGCGCGTCGCGGAACGGACCACCAAAATCCTTGAGCTGAGCGCTGAACTCCGGACGGTGGCCATGGCCGTGGCGGAGGACCTGATGGCACCGCTTCGGCGCGTCGCCTCCTTCGCAGAACTGCTGCGCCACAACGGCACGGAAGACAAAGAAGCGTCCCTGAAGCACATCGAACTGATCGCCCGTTCCGCTGAGCGGATGGAGCAACTCACCAGTGGGTTGCTGGAGTACAGCCGGGCCAGCCACGGGCGTGTCCGGATGGCGCCGCTCGACCTGAACCGCGTCTTTGCTGAGGTCGAGAAGGACCTGCGGCCACACATGGAAGGCCGAACCGTACAGCTGACCTGCACGCCGTTGCCGACTGTGCTGGGAGACAGCAGCACGATGCAGGAGGTGTTTCTCAAGCTGCTGGACAACGCCCTGAAGTTCACCTCGACCCGTGAGCTCGCCCGAATTCACGTCAGTGCACAGGAGACCGACCTCGCCTTTGTCCTGCGTTTTGAGGATAACGGCGTGGGGTTCAACAACCGCTACAAGGACAAGCTGTTTCAGGTGTTCAAGCGCCTGCACCCGGAGTCTGCCTTTCCGGGTACGGGCATGGGTCTGGCGGTCGTTCGGCGGCTCTGTACCCGCTTTGGTGGCCGTATCTGGGCGGAGGGCCGAGTAGACCAGGGCGCCACCATTCTGGTGGCCTGGCCCAAGCAGCCCACCGTGCTCGACTGAAGCGGCGCCTGATCACGTCCCCTGACGTCCCGGGTCTCTGCCGTGCGTCAGCTTGGACAGGCGCGCCTGTCCAAGCTGTCCCGTTCGTAGGGCGTCCTGCCGGACGCGGCTCCCGCGCGCCCTGGCTTCCCGGGCCTCTTCCCGGTACGCGTGTGCCTGTTCCGCCTGGCCCGCTTCCTCGTGGTGTTGGGCGAGGTGTTCGAGCAACATGACGTCCTCGTCGAGCGTGCGCGCTGCGTTCCACAGACTCGCTTCCACCGAGGCCCGCAATTCACCCAGAAGCGTGATGGCGGTGTAGGCGTGCCCGGTGTGGCATCGGAAGCGCACCAGGTTGCCTTCCTTGAGGCGCATCAGCACGCCGTGGCACTCCGGACAGGTGAACGTGGACGGTGAGGCGTGGGTGAGCAGGCCGGCTTCGAAGGCGTTGTCCTCGCCGGCGATGCCGATTTCCATTTCCAGGCGCTGCCGTTCTTCAGCATTCATGCTTGGCTCCTCCTGAGGCGGCACCGGTTCCTTGAGCAGGCGCTGCAACGTCGGGGCAATGCTTGAGGGATGGACCATGAAGTCCACTCGAACAGTACGCAGTGCGTTGAGGGGCATGGAGTCGAATTCAGCGTCCTCGGGGTGCTGCACAATCGCTCGGCCCCCCAGTTGCTTGATGGTCCACAGGCCGGACGTGCCGTCGTCGAGCATGCCGCTGAGCAGCACACCTATGACGGTAGCGCGGTGCGCGTAGGCAGCGGAGCGGAAGAGCACATCAATGCTGGGTCGTGAGCGGTTTTCCTTGGGTCCCCGGGACAGTCGGAGGTGGTCCAGCCCGACGAGCAGGTGGTGGTCCGGCGGCGCGACGTAGATGTGGCCGGGCAGCAGGGGTTCGCCATGCTGGGCATGCTGGGCTGGGAGCGGGCCACTGCGGCTGAGGATGTCAGGGAGTTGGCTGGGGTAATCGGGGGGGATGTGAATAACGACCAGGACGGCAGCGGGGAAGTCATGCGGAAGACCCGAAGCAATCTCGCGTAGCGGGTTGAGCGCTCCAGCAGATCCCCCGATCACGACGACGGGTGTTGGTGGCATACGGGGATCGTGAACGCAGGCAGAGTCCAGTGGGTGCGCTTTTGCCCCACGAGCATTCAGGGAGGACACATGTGAGCGGGGACAACATGGGCGTCACTCGCTCTTGCCCTGTATGCACCGCTTCCCAAGTACTGGACACCTCGAGTGGGTTCCCGCTTTGCGCCTTGGTCCGGCCTTACCGCTGTTGGCGAGGCCAGCGCCGTATTTCTGTATCTGCCAGGGTGTCATACGGAAACAAAGTGATTCCTGTATATGGCTAGATGTATGATGAGGATACAGATCACATATGGGAGGGCTTGAATAAGTATGACTCTCGTAACCATATGAGTGAAGATCATTATTATTCCGTATCACTCATCTCGGCAGAGCATGACCTGACCGGACGCTTCTACCTGGGCGACCCTCTTTGCGAGGACCCTGGGCGGGCCGCGTCCATCGGGCCACATCTCCTCTCAGGTGGGAGCGGTGCGTTCGCCCAGTCCCGGTACCGGTGTCCAACTGCTGCTTCGTCACCTGGGGTGGGTGGTCCGCCCCTGAAAATTCGAGCGGGCTGCTCCACTGTCATCCAGGCGGCCAACGTTCCGGTGCGCGCATACACCTGGTTGCCCATGGAGGTCGTCAGGTAGGCCCGCTGAGGCCAACGAGCGAGGTATGGACGCCGGATGGGAACGGACGGAGATAGGCCACAGCCTGGGCAGCGGAACTTCCGGTCGCGCCCGTTCGGGCCGAACAGCCGCTCACCCTCCGCCATCCCCTTGGCGTGCGAGATGACGTAGCGCGTCACTGTCCTGCGCATGCACTGCTCAGGCCCACTTCGACCCGGTCCCACTCGCCGTCGCATGCGCAGTCGTCGGTGCAACCACACTTCCGGCACGCGTGCAGCTCTGTGTACAGCGGGTCCACCCCAGAGTCGTCCTGGTCAATCACCTGGGGACGGTTCAGGGTGAGGACCGCATTCACCCGCTCCAGCAGTTGCAGCTCGGCCGTGAGCTCCTTGATCTGTTGCGTGGTCAGCGGCCCTTGCGTCCAGATCGCGTGCAAGATGGTAGGGAGAGAGGCGTTCTGCACGGTCGCGGGTAGGCCTCCGATTCAGGGCCGCGTCAGAGCATCCGCGTAGGCCACCGCTTTGCCAGCAGCATCGTCGGGACGCAGTGGAGACGAGACGTCCCCTGACTCCGACTGTGTGTATGCCGTGCTCGCCAGGATGCCCTGCAAGGCCAGCCCCGCGAAGTACTCGCGTTTGGACAGGCCATCCGCATGCCTGACTGGCCCGTGCTTGTGCCCGCTATACGGGCGTGCGGAGGCTGCATCATTCGGGCGTGTGCTCACCGCCGCACTTTCCGTCCTGTTCCCCTGCAGTCCCGGCACATCAGCAACGCCAGGCTCCGGCGTACGCACTGGCAGGGGCGGGCCTTGCGGCGGACCTTCCTCGGCCCCTTCACGCGGCTCTCCCGATCAGCGAGCGAGAGCGCGTCTTCCGGCTCCGCGAGCAGTAATGAGGAAGGCATGACCCACCGCGTGACCCAGAGAATCGTTAATCAGCTTGAAGCCATCCAGATCCACCACGAGCACACCCATTGGTGTTCCACGGCGCTCCGACCGCATCCAGAGCCTGGATGCGGTCAGGCGTTGTCGTGGACGCGCACGCCAACTTCCTCGAAGGCGCAGCGGGCGACGGGACTGGCGTGGTCGGTGACCCAGTCCTGCACCTGGTTCAGGGTGGCGAAGGTGGCAAAGCCCGTGGGGCCCCATTTGCTGTGATCGGCGATCAGGGCGGTGCGGCCAGCCTGGGTCATGATTACGGTCTTCTGCTGCGCCTCGATGAGGTTGCTGTTGGTCAGGCCCCGCGTGGGGTCGATGCTGGTGCAGCCGACCAGGAAGAGGTCGTAGCGGTAGCGGCGGATGGTGTCCAGGGCGTCGGGACCGGTCAGGCTGTAGGTGCTGCTGTAGAGTTCACCGCCGATGACGTACAGGGGGCATTCGCCGTTGAGTTCGTAGGCGACGTCGATGCCGTGTGTGACGACGCGCAGGGTACGGGTGAGCTGGGGGGTGCGTTTCAGGGCCTGCGCGACGGCCAGGGCCGTGGTACCCGCGTCGAGGTAAAGGGTCTCCCCGGGCCTGATGAGGCTCAGGGCGGTCTGAGCGAGGCGGGTCTTGGCATCCTGATGGAGCTGCTGCCGGTCAGCGTACTGCTGGTCCTGGCTGGCCAGCGCCGCGCCGCCGTGGAGTTTGCGGATCAGGCCGCGGCTGGCGAGCAGGTCGAGGTCGCGGCGGGTGGTGGCGCCGCTGACGCCGAGCGCTTCGGTCAGGGCGGTGGTGCGCATCCGGCCGTGACGGGAGAGCAGGTCAAGGATGCGCTGGATGCGGTCCTCCGCAAGGGGGGCATTCATCTTTACTCATGGTAGCGCGTGGGGTGGGTGATGGGTGAAGTTGGGTTTCTGCCGTGGTGATGGGCGTGTCCAGGCAAGGGTGATGTGGACACTTGATGGTCAGCCTCTTGTCAATTATGATCTAAATTGCTCAAAATTGCTCACGATTCGTCAGGAATCAGCAGGCGAGCGGGTGGCCGTCCCGCTCTCCCCACAGGAGAAGCAACCATGATCAACCTCCCCCGCTCACTGATCCGCCTTGGCGTGCAGGCCAGCAGCAAGCAGGCCGCCATCGAACAGGTCGCTGCGCTCCTGGCCGACGCGGGCCGCATCGACCCCGCCTACCTGGGCGGCATGCTCGCCCGCGAGGGTCAGGCGAACACCTACCTGGGCAGCGGCATCGCCATCCCGCACGGCACGCTTGACACCCGCCACCTCATCCACCAGACCGGCATCGCCGTGCTGCAACTCCCGCAGGGCGTCGCCTGGGGCGAGGGCGGCGAGACCGTGCGTCTCGTCGTCGGGATCGCGGCGGCCAGCGACGAACACCTCGACATCCTGCGCCGCCTGACCCGCGTGCTCGCCGACGACGCGCTCGTCGAGCAGCTCTCGACGACCACCGATGCGGCGCTGGTGCAGCGCGCCCTGACCGGCGAGGCCACCCCTGAAGCAACCACCGCGCCCGCCAGCAGCGTGGGGCTGCCTTTCAGCGCACCGGTCACGCTGCCCAACCCGCTGGGCATGCACGCCCGCCCGGGCACCATGCTCGCCAACCTCGTGCGCCGACTGGGCGCGCGCGTGCGGGTTGAGCACGCCGGGCAGAGTGCGGACGCGCTGCGCCTGATGGAACTGCTCAGCCTGGGCCTGAAACGTGGCAGTGTCCTGACGGTGCGGGCCGACAGTGAGGCTGCGCTGAGCGCCGTGACCGACGCGGTCCGCGCCGGGCTGGGCGACGACCTGAGCCTCAGCGCGCTGGCGACGCCCGTGCGCCGCGAGGCCGACTGGCGGCCCGCGCAGGTCGGGGCGACCATCGAGGGCGTCCCGGCCAGCGACGGCCTCGTCATCGGCGAGACTCACGTGTACCGCCCGGCCGAGCTGCACGTCACCGACCAGCCCGGCGAGGCGGGCGCGCAGGCGCAGGCCCTCGACGACGCGCTGAACGCCGCCGCCGCCGAACTGGACGGCCTGATTGAGCGGCAGACCCAGGCGGGACACACCGACCGGGCCGCGATCTTCCGCGCGCACCGTGAGCTCCTCACCGACGAGGGCACCGTGCAGGACGCCGTGAACCTCGTCCTCGACGGGCACGGCGCGGCCTGGGCGTACCAGACGGCCAGCGGTGAGCGCATCGCGCAGCTCCAGAAGCTCGACGATCCGACCCTCGCCGCGCGCGCCGTCGACCTGGGCGACGTGCAGCGCCGCGTGCTGCGCCGCCTGCTGGGTCTGGGCGAGGACCGCTTGGAGGGCGCGGCCCCCGCGATCCTGCTGGCCCCGGACCTGACGCCCAGCGACACCGCCCGTTTCAGCGAGGGCAGCCTGCTGGGCTTCGTGACCGCGCAGGGCGGCCCGACCAGCCACACGGCGATCATCGCGCGCGGGCTGGGCCTGCCCGCCGTAGTCGCGGCCGGGAATGGTCTGCTGGACATCCCGGACGGCACCCCGGCCATCCTGGACGGGCAGGCGGGTGTGCTGTACCTGAACCCCTCGGCGGCGGACGTGCAGGCCGCCCGCGCCCAGCAGGAGACGCTGCGGGCCGAACTGGAACGCGCCCGTGCCGAGCGGCACCGGCCCGGCGCGACCCGTGACGGCGCGCGCGTGGAGGTCGCGGCGAACATCAACCGTGCCGCCGCCGCGCCCGGCGCCCTCGACGCCGGAGCCGAGGGCGTGGGCCTGATGCGCACCGAGTTCCTGTTCCTGGAACGCGACAGCGTCCCGGATGAAGCCGAACAGGAACGCGAGTACCGCGCTATGGCCGAGGCCCTGGGTAAGCGTACCCTGATCATCCGCACGCTGGACATCGGTGGGGACAAGGACGTGCCGTACCTGGGCCTGGAACGCGAGGACAACTCCTTCCTGGGGCTACGCGGCATCCGCCTGTGCTTCGAGCGACCCGATCTGTTCCTGCCGCAACTGCGCGCTATTGTGCGCGTCGCGAAGGATCACCCGAACGTGCACGTCATGTTCCCCATGATCAGCACTCTGGAGGACTTCCGCCGCGCCCGCGCGCTGCTCGACGACGTGCGGGCCGAGTTGGACGCGCCGCGCATCCCCTTAGGCGTGATGATCGAGGTGCCCTCAGCGGCGCTGCTGGCCGGGCAGCTCGCTCCCGAGGTGGACTTCTTCAGCGTCGGCACGAACGACCTGACGCAGTACACCCTGGCGATGGACCGCCTGCACCCGCAGCTGGCCCGCCAGACCGACGCGATGCACCCCGCCGTGCTGCAACTGGTGGCGCTGACCGTGCAGGCCGCCGAGGCGCACGGCAAGTGGGTGGGCGTGTGCGGTGGGGCCGCTGGGGACGAGGTCGGCGCGTTGATCCTGACCGGGTTGGGCGTGAAGGAACTGTCGGTCAGCGCCCCGCAGATCCCGGCGGTGAAGGCCGCGCTGCGCGGGCACGACCTTGCGGTCCTACGCGCCCTGGCGCAACGCGCCCTGACGCAGCCGGACGCGGCGTCCGTGCGCGCCCTGGCCCGCACCCTAAGTGCCCTGGACACCGAGGTCCGCGCGTGAGCGTCCCCCCGCGCGTCCTGACCGTCACGCCCAACCCCGCGCTGGACCTGACCGTCCAGGCGGGCGGCTGGCAGCGGGGCGAGGTGAACGCCGCGCAGGCGGCGCAGCAGGACGCGGGCGGCAAGGGCGTGAACGTGGCGGCCCTCCTGGCCGACTGGGGCGTCTCCGTTGCCGCGACCGGGCTGCTGGGCCGCGACAACGCCGCGCCCTTCGAGACCCTGTTCCGCGAGAAGGGCGTCATCGACGAGTTCGTGCGGGTGCCCGGCGCGGCCCGTGTGGGCCTGAAGATCGTGGACCGGACGCGTGGCGACACCACGGACCTGAACCTGCCGGGCCTGACGGTCAGCGCCCGCGCGCTGGCGGACCTTCAGGCAACGCTGCGCGCGCCACCCCCCGGGGTGAACGTGGTGGCCCTGTGCGGGAGCCTGCCGCCGGGCGTGCCCACCACCTTCTACGCCGAGGAGGTGGCCCGCTTGCGTGGGCAGGGGCGCTTCGTGGCGCTGGACACCAGTGGCCAGGCCCTGCACGCCGCCCTGCACGCCGCGGTGCTGCCGCAGCTGGTCAAACCGAACATCCATGAGCTGGAGGCCGCGCTGGGCCGCTCCCTAACCACGGAAGCCGAGGTGCTGGCTGCCGCGCGGGACCTGATTCGGCGCGGCGCCGAGCTGGTCACCGTGTCGCAGGGCGAACGCGGGGCCCTGCTCGTGACCGCCCATGAGGCGCTGTTCGCGCGCCCACCGCGCGTGACCGTGCAGAGCACTGTCGGTGCCGGGGACGCGATGGTCGCCGGGCTGATCAGCGCCCACCTGGACGGCCTGGGTCTGCAGAGCGCCGCGCGGCGCGCCACGGCCTTCAGCGCGGGCAGCATCACCCGGCTGGGCGCGCACCTGCCGCCCCACGCGGAGCTGGACGCGCTGGCCGCGCAGGTGCAGGTCGAATCCGCTGACGCCCTAACTCACTGAGGCCGCCCGCCGGGCGCCGCGCGTTCGGTCACCACTCCCCGCCCCCTCCGGCCAGTCTCACCGGCCCCCTTCAGGAGAACGTATGGCTCAGATTGTTGCTGTCACGGCCTGCCCCACCGGCATCGCACACACCTTCATGGCCGCCGAGTCGCTGCGGCGCGCCGCCGCCCAGGCCGGGCACAGCCTGCACGTGGAAACGCAGGGCAGCGTCGGTACCGAGAGTACCCTGACGCCCGCGCAGATCGCGCAAGCGGATCTGGTGATCCTGGCGACCGACGTGGCCGTCGATGAGGCCCGCTTTGCCGGGAAGACCGTCGTGCGTGCGGGCACGCAGGACGCCATCCGCGATCCGGGCGCGCTGCTGGCCCGCGCGGCGACCTCCGGCACCCCGGCCACCACCTCTGGCACCGGCACGCCCACCGGCCCACTGCACATCGTGGGCATCACGGCCTGCCCCACCGGGATCGCACACACCTTCATGGCCGCCGAGGGCCTGGAGAGCGGCGCGAGGAAGCTCGGTTATACCGCGAAGATCGAGACGCAGGGTAGCGTCGGCGCCGGGAACGCCCTCACGCCGGACGATATCGCCCGCGCGGATCTGGTGGTCATTGCGGCAGACACGAACGTGGACCTGTCTCGCTTCACCGGCAAGCGTGTGTACCTGACCAGCACGAAGCCCGCCATCAAGGACGGCACGGCCGTCATCACGACGGCACAGGCGCAGGCGACCGTGCACGGCGTGGCGGCTGCGGGCGGCGCGGACGCCCGCAGCCCCGACTACGTGGCGCACGCCGCCGCTGCGAAGGCCGCCAAGAACGCGGGCACTCCTGCCTTCTACAAGCACCTGATGACCGGCGTGTCGCACATGCTGCCGTTCGTAGTCGCAGGCGGCCTGCTGATCGCGCTGGCCTTCGCTATCGGCTCGTTCCAGTTTGGGGATCAGGGCATCTTCATCTACGAGGATAGGTACGCCGGGACGCTCGGCAACACCCTGTTCAAGATCGGCGCGAACGGCGCGTTTGGGCTGTTCGTGCCGGTGCTCGCCGGGTACATCGCGTTCTCCATCGCCGACCGGCCCGGCCTGGCGCCCGGCATGATCGGCGGCTTTCTGGCAGGCCTGACCGGCAGCGGCTTCCTGGGCGGCATCATCGCGGGCTTCCTGGCCGGGTACCTCGTGCTGTGGCTGACCCGCAGCATCAAACTGCCCCGCACCCTGGAGGGCCTGAAACCCACCCTGATCCTGCCGCTGTTGGGTACGCTGGGCGTGGGCCTGCTGATGATGTTCGTGGTGGGCAAGCCCGTCGCGGCAGCCCTGACCGGCCTGACCGCGTGGCTACAGGGCCTGGGCAACACCAGCGCGGCGCTGCTGGGCGCGCTACTGGGCGGCATGATGGCCTTCGACATGGGAGGCCCGATCAACAAGGCCGCGTACACCTTCAGCACCGGCCTGCTGGGCGCCAAAGTGTACGGCCCGATTGCCGCGACCATGGCCGCCGGGATGACCCCGCCCCTGGCACTGTTCCTGGCCACCCTGATTTTCAAGAACCGCTTCACGAAGGACGAGGTCGAGGCCGGAAAAGCAGCGGGCGTGCTGGGCATCTCGTTCATCACGGAGGGCGCCATTCCCTTCGCCGCGCGCGATCCGCTGCGCGTGATTCCCAGCCTGATGGCGGGCAGCGCGGTCGCTGGGGCGATCAGCATGGCCGCCGGGTGCCTGCTGCGCGCCCCGCACGGCGGGATCTTCGTGCTGTTCATCCCGAACGCCGTCACGAACCTGCCCATGTACGTCGCGGCGATTGCGGCGGGCACGGTGGTTAGCACCCTGCTGCTGGGCGTCCTAAAAAAACCCCTCGGTGCGGACGGCCTGCCACTGGGCAGCACGCGCACACTCACGGCCGACTGACCGCAGGGCTGCGAAGCAGAGGAGTGAACAGCAGCGGTGATCACGAGCAGGGCACACCGGAGTTGATTGGTACGCCCTGCGGCATTTGAAGGCGTCAGAGATAGACCGTCTACGCCTTATGAGGGGGTGAGGGCAGCGCATCTGCGTGTTACTTCACCTGGCCGGCGCGCCGTAACGCAGGGCACGGCGGTCCAGCTTGCCCAGGGCATTTCTGGGGAGGGTTATGGCAAGTTGTTGGGGTAGGGTGACGCGGTGTTGAGCGGTCAGAAGCTCCCCGGCGACCGGTTCCCCCTCGCGGTCATCGGCTACGCCGTATGGCTCTACCACCGATTTCCCCTGAGCTCCCGCGATGTCGAAGAACTTCTGCTGGAGCGGGGCATCTGCGTGACGCGTGAATCCATCCGCACGTGGTGCATCAACTTCAGCCATCTCTTCGCCCAGGGCCTCCGTCACCGGGAACCACGACGTGGTTCCCGGTGGCACCTTGATGAAATGTGCGTGGACGTCGGCGGTGTCAAACACTGGCTGTGGCGGGCGGTCGACGAACACGGAGCCCGTGTTGGACGTCTTGTTGCAGCAACACCGAGACACGGAAGCCGCCAAATCGTTCTTCTCCCGGCTGCTGAGGGAGTACGACGTGCCGGAGATCATTCACACCGACAAGCTCTGGAGCTCTGGTGCGGCCCTGCGTGAACTCCCCGTGCTCCACAGCGTGGAACACGTCCAGGTGATCTCCACGGCCCGTTGCAACAATCTGATCGAGCAATCCCACCGCCCCACACGACGGCAGGAACGTCAGCAGTGGGGGTTCAGGTCACGACAACGAGCGCAGGGCTTCCTCGACCTGCACGCCCGAGTCTCGAACCTTCACCATTCCGCTCGTTCCACCATCCCTGCTTCCCAGCGCCGTTCTCACAAAGAAGAGGCCTTCAAGACGTGGCAGCAGGTCGTGCAACAGGCGGCCTGAACTTCAGGCCGCCTGCGTGCTCGGCTCCCCTCTGCTTCTTTGAGGTCGACAACTTGCCACAACCCTCTGATCTATTGGGAGTCCGTTGACTGGCGACAACCTGATGGATGGAGCCCGTGGTGCTGGGCTCGGCACGAAGCTTGAGGCACCGGAATTCGCTGTGATCTTCGTTATCACTTCCCCACTCAACGGACTCCCACTATTGATCACGGCGTAGGTTCGCACCGGTCCTCCACACCTCGGGTCGCGAGGAAAGTGGCCAACATACACAACGTCCCACTGGGATTCATACCGATTTATGCCGCGATCAAGAGGGCGTGGCGACCAAGTGTCACTCCGCACCTCACCATTCCTGACAACGATTCTTCAGGTCCAGCCGGTCAAGCGTCCCAGCCATGCCCGCGCGATCTCCCCCTGCGCGGCCTGGAAAGCCCGCACCGTCGGCAGGCCTGGTGGCGGCTGAAGGGCCCGCTCTGTAAAGTACCCAGCCACGCTGGCCAGCAGGGCATTCGGAACCAAACGCATGAATGTTACGGCGTTCCGTCAGGGGTAATGGGCAGGCGGCTAGGAGACCCCGGACAGACTCGACCTGCTGTTGGTACGCCGTCAGGGCCGTGTGCACAGCAGCCTTCAGGGCCGGCGGCAGAGGTTGAGGAATTAAACTGCCCTCTAGGCCGCTCAATTTTGGCCTCAAAGCGGCTTGAAACTGTCCGGACCATTGGTAAGTGACGACCTCAGGCAATTGCGGCCGCGACCCCAGCCGTACTGCCGCTGCTGTCTTCCAGCAGGGCACCGTACGCCAGGGTTGCGATGAGGGCCATCACGAGAGGCGGGGCGTCGCCAGTGAGCCGCACGTCCGCGCCGATCTTCTCACCCCCGAGCCGGCCCTGAACCTCCCGTTCGGTCACGGTGAGCTTCAGGTCGAAGCCGCTCAGCTGCCCGCCGTAACGTCCAGCCACGCTGCTGCCACTGGATGTGAGGCGAACGTCCATGCCCAGAGTTTCACCGCCGATCCGCCCGGAGAGGGTGTGATCGCCCAGCGTGGCGTTGACGTCGTAGCCAATGGTCCGACCTCCCAACCGCCCTGTCACCTGCATTCCGGTCACACGGAGAGTGAGGTCACGGCCAATATGCATGCCGCCGATGCGTCCCTTCCATCCGGCTGCGTCGCCGCTGAGTTTCACGTCGTAACCCTGGGAGCGTCCACCCACCCGGCCTGTAACCGTTGTCATGCCCGCATTGTCGCAAGAGGACTACGGCTGGTCCAGCAGATTTGCGCAAAATGTCCACATCACTGCCGTACGTTGTGAGCACGCGCGCGTCGGGCACACGGCCGCGAGGTCGTGCGGTGGCCTGCACGCCGTCAAGCCCTCTGCTCAGCCCATCACCACAGGGGATGCACCTGGGCACGGATCAGGCAGTCATAGACGTCCTGTACCGCCTGATCCGTGCCTCATCCAGCGGCGGCGTTGCTCTCGGCCTGCTGCGGGATTCGGGCCCCGGATATGGCGCAGCTAACCTGCGGGAACATCAGAATCCAGCGTAGGGTGAACCCCGCCAGGGTCATGCCAGGAGGCACCAGTTCCTGGAGTTGCTGGGCGGCTTCCAGGCCGGTGCCGTACTCGACCCCGGAAAACGTCTCACCCCGGTCGAGCGCCTCGCCGTGGCGGTTGAAGGCGTGGTGGTCGTCTGGAGCGAAGGAAGTCTCACGCCGCAGCTTACCGGTCAGCAGGCCGCTCGCCAGGGGCACCCGGGCGATAATGCCCACGTCCGCCTCTCGCGAAAAAGTCTTCGGCGGGCTTGAGCCGGAAGGCGTTGAAGATCATCTGCACGGTGGTGACGCCAGGATGACGAATGGCCGTGAGGGCTTCGGACACCGTCTCCACGCTGACCCCATAGGCCCGCAGCAGGCCCTCGCGCACTGTCACGGTGATGGACGAAGGCACGCTGTACATTTCGCTTCTGGTGCCTGGCATGGAGATCACGGACCGGCGAGCCGTGTGGCTGGTCCTCTGCCTATCCTCGCATCCAGATCACCCTTTCATCACCTCCGTTCCGATCTGCTGGAACGGATGCAGGAGCAGCACATGGGCAAAAAACGCGACATTCCGAAATACGAACAAACCCACCCACCCCACCTCGCCAGCGCCGCTACCCTCAAAGCTGAAGGCCTTAAGCCCCACCGTGACCAGCTCCCCGCCGCACTCTTCCTGTACAAGGCCCGCGACAGTGAGAGTTTGAGTGCCTTGTACGAGCGTGACCAGTGCGTCCCCCTCGAGGACAAGAACGAAGCCTCTTTACCTCCGGTCGAGCGCTGATCCAGAAGCGGCTCTATCCCCGCATCATGCGCAACCCCCCGCATATCAGGCGGGGGGGTTTGCACGTCAGAAGAGGGCGGTTACTTCTTGGTGTTGCGCTTGGCTTTGGGCTTGGGCGCTGCGGCCTTGCTCTTGCGCGAGTTGCCGAGGTTCTGGCCCTTCGCGTAGCTGTTCTGCAGCTTGCGGCGGGTTTCTTCCGCGAGGGCCTTGAAGTCAATGACACCCTCTTCGAGGTTCTCCACCGTGAGCTTGGGCTTGCCACGGCTACGGGTAGGGGCCGACGCCAGTTCCTTGTCCACGCCCTCGAACCACTTGTCGAACTTCGAGGACGTCTCAAACACCATGTCCTTCATGTCCTTCTCGTAGGTCTCGTCGCTGTCACGCCGCTTGAATTTCTTCGGGAGCGTGAAGCGCTCGGGAAGGTCAATGGCGTCGAACTCGCCCTCGCGCACGGCGTCACGGAAACGCTTAACAAAGGCGTCGCTCTGCTGCGGGGTGGACAACTGACGAATCTGTTCACTTAATTTGGAATATGGCACGAGGCAAGGGTACTACATGTTCGACAGAAAGGAGTCGCCCTTCAGCTTTGTCTTCCTTTGTTTGTCTTGAGTGGGTGTTTTGATGGTGGGGGCACACTCTTGGCGGGTGTGGTCGTGCCTGTACTCCGGATGAGGAACAGGGGGCTTTCCCTATGCAAAGAAGGGCTTTCGGGAGGTGGGAAAGGGGCTGACGTTGTGCCAGAAGCAGGTTCACTGGCGCTGCACTTCGGTTAAGAGCGGTGTCGTGCTCAATGTCGAATACCAGGTCACGACCAGCAAGGGCGCGCGCTGTGCGGTGAGCGTCACGGCTGATGGGGGCGTGTTAAGGCCGTTGTGATGGGTGATAAGTTCAAAATTCTGGGGACAATGGACTATGCTGCTACTGCAACCCAATTACAGCGATACTGTCATCCACCCTATCCAGGCGTAAGCCGATGCTGTGCAGGCGTGGGCGCAGCTGCCGTCCAGCCCGCAGCTCATCGCGCAAGCCGCCAAGATCGGCCTGGGGAGCCCTCTTTTTCGTCGCAGCCCAGAACAGTGCGGGCACAGCGATCAGCGGCCTGCTGCTGTTGGCGACGGCTGCTGTGTTTTTTGAGCTCGGACAGGCTATGCGGGCAGCGATCTGGAGGGCCGCATCCAATGCAGTATTTGGTTTGGCCCTGGCCTTTCTCGGCGTGGTGCTGACTTGCGGTCTGCTGCTCTGATCTCCAATTCTCTGTTGGACGCCCTACGCTACTTGGGGCGCTTTTTGTCTACTTAAACACTTGTGTACTCATGTACTTGTGTACAAAAGGAAATGCGCCGCCCTGCGCGGCCCTCCATGCGGTTTTCTCGGCCACCTGCGCCGAGAAACCAGAAATCCAAAGCCGCGCCATTCCTCACGTCATGGCGCTGGATTTCTTACCCCATTCCAGTCCCTGGCCTCGTCTGGAAGGTGGGAGAGGCAGGGCGTGGAACTGGAAGGCGGTCCACTTCACGGCGCAAGCGCCTGTATTCGCCACTGAAGGGGCGCGGCGAAGAGGGCAGAGCGGCCCTGACGGCCGCCTGTTCTTTCCGGCCAGCGCCTGCGCTGACTTGCCGGGGGCGGCGGCCCGTCATCCACTTGGGGTGGCGCCCGGCATGGGGGCCGGTGCTACCGCCCAGTCACGCCTCTGAGGACGTGGCGAAGGCGCGAATGGGGGAGGCCAGGGGCAAGGTGGCCGGGTGCAGGCCGACAAGTGGCCTGCGGGGAAAGCCAGCAGATCCATTCTGGGGCTCTGATTGGCACTGGCGTGCTCCACATATGCGGCATCCTGAGCCCAGGCAAAGCGTTACTCTGCACGGCGCGAACATCCACTGAAGGAGAGTCTATGCGTCAACCCCGTGTCCCGCTGCCCCTGCTCCTCGCCTCACTCCTGCTCGGCTCCGCTGGGGCGGCTCAGCCCAAAGCGCAGCAACTCGCAACCTTCAAGGTGGCTTCTCTGGCTCACGCCAGCGTCAGTGACGTGGCGTTCCGTGCGGCGAATCTTCAGCCGGAGACCGTGACCATCGCCGGAATCTGATATTTTTCGGCAGCCAAAAGTCCACCTACGGGCGGGCCTGGAAGTGCCTCAATTTCTCAGGCGACAACAGTCAGATCATCTTCGCTCTTGCACCGGCCGTCCTACCATGACTCATGACTGTTCTGCTCGACTTTGATGCCACTCAGGTTGGGCCCCCAGATGATTCGCGCAAGGATGACCCAGATTGTTTGGCCATCGACTTGTACTCCTACTCCTTTGAGGCCCCGACGGTCTTTGTGGTGAATGGCGTCAACATGCTCCCCGACCCTTATGCCCCAACGTCTGAACTCGCGGAGAAAGTCAAGAAAGAGCAAGCTCACATCCGAAGGTTATGGGGTACGCCAGGACTTGTTCTCCCTCTCCCAACTCTGGCCTCATGGCTTCCGGAGCGCTTGAGGGCTCTGTCCAGAGATGAAACCCTTATCTGGGAACTCGACTGGATGACCTTCTGCTTCGTCTTCGAACGAACCGGAGACGAGGTGCAGGTGACGATGACCGATACGCCCGAGGTGCGTACTGCGACGACATCGTGGTGGACCTTGAGTGAAGCAGTGTCACAGTTTGCCGAGAAGGCACATCACGCGATACGCGCCGCATATCCAGAATATGTAGGGCATCAAGTGATTCGGAGCTTCCTTAGTGCACCTGACCACCGACATAAGTGACCTGCATATTCCAAGGACCGGCGACCGGAGCAGCCTTACCTAAATACCCTTAAGCAAGGGTGTTACTCAGCAGGCGATTCGTGTACGTCCTCCCCTGCGTGATCATCAGGGCAGGGACTCATCGGGAAAGGGCGCAGACTGTACGACTGCGCGCCAGTCGGGTATTTCACCCTGGGGGCGGGCAACACCATCGTGCAGGCCAACCTCCGGGCCAGCCAGCTGCTGGGAATGGAGAGCTCCCGGCTGCTGGGCCGCCGCCTGGTGCAGTTCACTGCTCCCGAGTCCCGCAGTACCCTGGCGCTCCTGCTCCCCCGCCTGCAAACCAGCAAAGAGGGTCTTGTCGCTGAACTCCGCCTTCAGCGCAACGACGGCACCACCTTCCCCGTACGCCTGAAAGGTCAGGCGTATGCACCAGAAGGCAGCCTGATTGCCGTGACGGACATCACCACCGAGAAAGCAGCGCAAGAAGAGTTGCTGCGCATGAACGAGACGCTCGAAGCGCGTGTGACGGAGCGGACCGCCAGAATCCTTGAACTGAGCGCCGAACTCCAGACGGTGACCGTGGCCGTCGCGGAGGACCTGATGGCCCCCATCCGGCGCGTCGCCTCCTTTGCAGAACTGCTCCGCCGCGACGTCACTGAAGACCAGGAAGCTTCAGTGAAGCACATCGAGCTGATCGCCCGCTCAGTCGAGCGGATGGAGGAACTCACCACTGCGCTGCTGGAGTACAGCCGAGCCAGCCATGGGCGTGTTCGCCTGGCCCCGCTTGACCTGAACCGCGTCTTTGTTGAGGTCGAGAAGGACCTACAGCCTCACATGGAAGGCCGGAACGTGCAGCTGGCCTGTGGTCCGTTGCCGACCGTACTGGCGGACAGCCACACGATGCAGCAGGTGTTTCTCAAGGTGCTGGAGAATGCCCTGAAATTCACCTCGACCCGTGAGGTCGCCCGAATTCATATCCGGGCCGAGGAGACCGACTCTGCTTTTGTCCTGCGTTTTGAGGACAATGGCGTGGGGTTCAACAATCGGAACAAGGACAAGTTGTTCGGGGTGTTCAAACGCCTGCACCCGGAGTCTGCCTTTCCGGGCGCGGGGATGGGCCTGGCGGTCGTTCGGCGGCTCTGTACCCGCTTTGGTGGGCGGATCTGGGGAGACGGCCGGGTGGACCAGGGCGCCACTCTCTTTCTGGCGTGGCCCAAGCAGCCCACCGTGCTGGACTGACGGATCACGTTCCCCTGCTCCTGAACTCCTTCTCGTGCGTCAGGTTGAGCAGGCGGTCCTGCCCTGCCCGATCTGCTCCCTTCGTAGGACGTCTTGCCGGACGCGCCTCGCGCTCCCGGGCTTCTTTCGCCTCTTCCTGGTACGCGTGTGCGTATTCGGTCTGGCCTGCTTCCTCGTGGTGCTTGGCGAGGTGCTCAAGCAGCATCACGTCCTCGTCAAGCGTGCGCGCCGCGTTCCATAGACTCGCTTCCACCGAGGCCCGCCCTTCACCGGGAAGACTGATGGCCGTATAGGCGTGCCCAGTGTGGCACCGCAAGCGCAGCACGTTGCCTTCCTTGAGGCGCATCAGCACCCCGTGGCACTCCGGGCAGGTGAACGTAGACGGTGAGTAGCGTGGTGAGCTGTGTCTGACCGGAAGGCGTACCCCTTCCGCTTCCCTTTGATGTTGTAGTCCGAGTTCATCAGGTCGTTGCCTGGTGTACCTTCATCCTGCACACAATTGCGTGCCTTTCATAGGAGGTCTATGGCTGGCGACTGAGCCAAATCTTGCCTTGGTCCAAGACGAAGGACATCTTAAAACCTTCATCAAATTTGGCAGTTGCACGAGAAACCCTACAAAAGCCTTTTATCGGGGCCAAGATTCGGCGAGGTGGTCAGGCACCAGAATCCCAGGATGCATTCGTATCTGACGTCCCCGCTACATTTCAGGAACAACAGGTGTCGAGCTTCTGCTGAGGCGAACCAATGAGCGACCCCGCTCGCCAAGGTGGAAGCAAGGCCTCACGTCCGCTTGAGCTGTGGATCGGTGTGGAATGCACCTTCAACCGAGTACGAGAGAACTACCTCAACCAACTCGAGGTATGCGGGCATGACCGCCGATTGGAAGATCTCGACCAACTGGCCCAACTGGGTGCTCGCCGCATTCGTTACCCAGTGCTGTGGGAGCAAGTCGCCCCTGAACACCCCGAGTTCCTGAATTGGCAGTGGACCGATGAGCGTCTGTTGCGCCTGCAGCAACTCGAATTACAACCGATCGCCACTCTGCTTCACCATGGCAGTGGTCCCCAGTACACCAGTCTGCTGGATCCGCAGTTTCCAGAAAAACTCGCCGATTACGCCCGGCGTGTTGCCCAGCGCTACCCCTGGCTGCGGGCCTACACTCCAGTCAATGAGCCATTGACTACAGCCCGATTCAGTGGGTTGTATGGCGTGTGGTACCCGCATCACACTTCGGATGAGGGGTTCGTCCGCATGCTGCTCAACGAATGCCGCGGGACGGTGCTGGCCATGCGCGCCATCCGGGAGGTGCAGCCGGACGCGGAGCTGATTCAGACCGACGACCTGGGCAAGGCCCACGCCACGCCGGCCATGCAGCACGAGGCGGACTTCCAGAATGAACGCCGCTGGCTGGCGTACGACCTGCTGTGCGGCCGGGTCGATGAGGCCCATCCCCTGTGGACCTACCTGCGCTCGTCCGGCGCGACCAGCGAAGAGCTGCTGTGGTTTCGAGTGAATCCTTGCCCACCTGACGTGATCGGTGTGGATTACTACGTGACGAGCGAGCGCTTCCTGGATGAGCGGCGGGAGCGGTACCAAGAGCATCACCGCAACGCCACACACGCGGACATTGAGGCTGTGCGCGTGTACCACAACACCGCGGGCATTGAGGCGCTCCTGCACGAAACTTGGGAGCGCTACGGGCTGCCTGTGGCCGTAACGGAAGTGCATCTGGGCAGTACACGCGAGGAGCAGCTACGTTGGTTTGAGAGCTTCTGGCAGGCAGCCGAGCGGGTCCGGGAAGAAGGCGTGGACCTCCGCGCACTGACCTCATGGGCCATTCTGGGGAGCTTCGACTGGAACACTCTTCACACAGAGTTCAAAGGGCACTATGAGCCGGGGGCCTTCGATGTCCGCACGTCCACGCCGCGTCCCACCGCACTCGCCAGAGTGTTGCAGGCCCGGGCCAGGGGAGAACTTCCTGACCACCCCACATTGGCATCCCCGGGTTTCTGGGAACGGCCTGACCGCTTCTTCTATCCGCCGGTCGGCACGCCCCAACAGGCTACGACGCGTACCCAGGTCGCCCGGCCGCTGGTTATCGTTGGTCAGGGGCGGCTCGGGGAGGCCACAGCCCGACTGTGCAGGGAGCGGGGCCTGGAGCACCGCTGCGTCTCTTCTTCTGTGCTTCTCGCCGAGAACAGCCTTCGTGACGTCCTGACGGCTCACCGTCCCTGGGCGGTCGTGAACACGACGGGTTACGGGCAGGTTGACGAAGCCGAACGCGCGTCCGGGCAATTCTGGCAGACCCACTCCGCCGGAGCTGCTCTCCTCGCTCAACTCTGCACAGAGCAGGGCCTCCAACTGCTGACCTTCTCATCAGATCAGGTGTTCAGCGGTGAAGGCGACACGCCCTACCAGGAACACGACCCGGCCGCACCGATCAATGCGTACGGGCGCACCAAACTGGAGATGGAGCGGCAGATCCGCACCATCTTCCCCGGTGCACTCATCGTGCGCAGTTCAGGCGTGTTCGGCTCAGGAACAGGACAGGGCCTGCTTGGCAAAGCGCTGAGCAAACTGCGGACGGGCGAGCCGATCCTGGTGGACGGTCATCACCGTTTCTCCCCCACGTACCTGCCGGACTTGATTCACACCAGCCTTGACCTGCTGATTGACGGCGAAAACGGCATCTGGCATCTGGTCAACCGCGGCGAGAGCACCTGGGCGGAGATGGTTCATGCCCTCGGTGCGGCGTTGCGCCTTCCCCAATCAGCTGTGCACGTCGCTTCCGGAAGTGATTTGGGCTGGGTGGCCCCCCGACCCCGGTACACTGCCCTGAAAAGCTGTCAGGGGCAGTTGCTGCCCAGCCTGGACCACGCTCTTGACCGCTACCTCTCGAGTCGAAACGCGGACTTGGCCTGAAGCCACGAGAGGAGCATTTGCCCTTGGGCTGTTCTACCACAGCCATCGTAAGCGGAGCACCTCAGCAGGGGGCAGTCCGTCGGATCGGTGCGAGCGTGGGTAGGGTCCAGTGCAGGAAGGACCCCTGCTGAAAGTGGCGGGCACCGACCTGGGTAGGACTCCATGCCGCTGCAAGGCCCAGAACCTGCTCGAACGTGAGGAGATTTGAGGGTCATGGCGACTTTGAAACTGACCTGGGGACTCCTCCTTTGACAGGACAAATGCTAAGGGAGAACAGATGACGGGGAACCAAATTGCAGGGCGTGAGTTATATAACCCGTCCATCACCTCCGCACTCCAAGTATTGGAAAAGCGGGTTTACCGCGGACCAAACATCTACACTCATGACCCCATCATTCGCATTCAAATAGACCTGGGGCCATTTAGGGGACGTCCCATCGGCTCGTTGCCCAACTTAATTGAATGCCTGCTTCAACAGTTGCCCCCTGCAGCGAAAGGAGATGCAGGGCGTCATGAAGCGCTGCACGATGGTGCGCTTCTTGAGGACGTGATGGCGCACCTTGCTCTTGAGCTGCAGACGCTCGCTGGAACCCCAGTTCGCGCCAGCAAGGCTCGTTCCATGCGGGGAGTGTTACGGTCCGGGACGGTGCTGTATCCCTTCTGGGACGAAGGTGTTGGTCTGCTGGCTGGCATAGTGGCTCTGCGCCTGGTGAATAGCTTGCTCTTTCCAGAAGGGCCCAGCGTGAGCGGCCTTCACCAACTCCGTCCAGGAAGAGACGGTCCCATGGACCTGTACGCCCCATTCGACTTCACCTCGGAATTGCACGCTCTACACCAACTGGCGTGTCAGTCCAATCCTCAGCCAGCAACACCGCTGCATACGAGCGCTTCGCAGCAAGACGGGCCCTGCATCAGCGCAGCATCCCGGCCCCTGCCGATCATCTCCATTACGGGCACGAACGGCAAAAGCACCACCTCCCGCATGGTGGCGCACATCTTCAGGCATGCGGGCAAGCGCGTGGGCCTGACCACCTCCAACGGCATCTACATCAACGGTGAACAGATCGTCAGCGGCGACACCACCGGTCCCAAAAGCGCCAAAGTGGTCCTGAATGACCCCAACGTGGAGGTCGCAGTGCTGGAAACGGCGCGTGGCGGCATCCTGCGGGAAGGGCTGGGCTTCGACCGTTGTGACGTGGGGGCCGTGCTGAACATCCAACCGGATCACCTGGGACTCAAGGGCATCGAGACGGTGGAAGACCTCGCCTGGGTGAAGTCACTCGTGGTGGAGGTCGTGGCGGACACCGGCACGAGCGTGCTGAATGCCGATGACGAACTGACCCTGGGGATGCGCCGCAAGGCGGGTGGGCACCTGACGCTGTTTTCGATGCATGGAGGGAACGCGGCGTCGAAGGACCTGCAGGAGCACATCGCGGGCGGCGGTACGGCCCTGGTGCGTGAACCGACCGTACTGGGCGACGAACTGGTGCTGTACGAGGGCGGGCAGCGGCACCCCATCATGCGGGCGCGGGATATTCCAGCGACCCTGGGCGGCTTCGCGCAGGTCAACGTGCAAAACGCGCTGGCCGCAGCTGCGATCGCCGTGGCACAGAACATTGAACTCCCGGTAATTCGCGCCGCCCTGGGCAGCTTCTCGACGTCCTTCGAACAGAGCCCCGGACGGCTCAACCTGTACGACGGCCATCCCTTCCGCGTCCTGCTGGACTACGCCCACAACCCGTCCGGCATGGAGTACCTGCGCGATCTGGTCGCGCACCTGCGTCCACCACAAGGCCGCGTGATTGGCGTGATGGGTGTCGCTGGGGACCGTCGCGACGAGGACATCCGCCGTATGGGCGAACTCGCCGCCGTCACCTTTGACGAGCTGGTGGTGCGCGAGGACCAAGACCGGCGTGGCCGTCCACCGCTTGAAGCCGCACATTGGGTTGAAGTGGGTGCACGCTCAGCGGGCCTGCCTCCTCAGAACCTCACCACCATCATCGACGAACCCCAAGCGGTGCATCACGCGCTGTGCACAGCTTATCCCGGAGACCTGGTGATCCTCCTGGCGACGGACGTCGAAGGCACCTGGCAGCAGCTTCTGAACTTCCAGGGCCACCGCACGCCACTGGAGCGTTCTGAGGGTGACGGGTATCACGCGACCTCTCACGATTAAGCCGAACACGACTCACAACGAAGGTGAATTTCCCTCACTGCAGGCAAGGACGGTCCAGCCGTTTGGGTTGCTGGAATCACCCTGGATGGCGAAACCTGGGCGGTTGGTTCCGCCAAGCGTCCAACAGGACATCACTGCCGTACCGCAGCCAACGGGCCACTGCTTCACCTCATCACTTCACGCGGCTCAGCGCAGCGTCAGGGAATACCGCACGTCACCTGAGGAGAGGAACAAAACCATGACGGCTGAGCGCCTGACAAAACGGATGAGACTCCCCCGTTGGGCTCAGTGGCTGACGACTTTCAGCTTCATTTTTTATCATCTCAGTGAGGAAAAATGATTCTCAAGGACTTGAAGGAGCTCGGGTAGATCAAGGTCTCATTTCGCTCAAATGTCCTCTTTATGAAGAGGTCTTTATCAGAATCATCGTTGACCGAAGAAATACCTGGTGAACTTTCATAAAGCATGAATCAGCTTCCTGACCATAGGTGTCACGCTGAGGATATGACCGCTTCACTGGTGCCCGTGCCTCAAATTCAGCAGCCCGTCGTGCCATCCTCCCACAGAGAAGCGCGATTTATACGTTCACAAAATGTCATCGTGGATCGTGCACAGCGCACGATTCTTCATAATGGAGCGCGGTTATACATCACTGAGCAAGAAGTCGCCCTTCTGAGCCTGCTGATGCAGAGACCCGGCTCTCTATATTCCCTAAAGGACATTCAGCAGGTTATTGCCCTGGAATGTCCTCACATCGAGACAGTCAGCCTGCGGCATTGTATGTCAAGGTTACAATTGAAACTTGAAGTTTTTGGATTGAGACAATGGATAAGGTGTCACCCTGATTATGGCTGCGGTGTAAGTAGCTAAGTAGCGCGAGCACCCGAAAAAGTACGTTGTGAGTAGCAACGAATAGTAGCTACTCAGCAGGACAAGTCTCCTTCTTCTGTGAGATCGTAACTAAAACATTGAAATTACATCTTCCGTCATACTCAAGCGCCATTCTTCCAGTGAATTGTTTTTCATCGCAGATTTAAGTAATTTAAAGCCTTCCGATACCTGATTGCTGCTCACTTCGTTGAGTGTAAGCGGTGAACAGATTGACCGCCTCCTCATAAGCCGCGACCTGCATTGCGGTATACGTACGGTCAAACGCAGCACCCTGTTGATTGCGTAGAGCAGCCACTTCCGTGAGCTGCGCGCCCTAGAAGCTGCCAAGATCACGATCCAACTTGAATGACCTGATTTTGGTATTTGCGTAAACACCCGACCCAGAGCCTGTTTTCTTGCTGGTCAGCGGAGAGACCTTTGATCAACTTCGAGCACCCTTCCCAGCTCTCTGCTGCCAGGCTGGATCTGGAATCTCGGAACTGGGGATGCGGCTACCTCGTCATCAATAAACGTCCCACACGTACTTCTTCAGCCTGTTTGTTCGCTCGCCACAGAACCAGACCTTCTATTTTGGATGGGCATCTTTTCACCCTCTAGCTGTACTTCGGGGAAATTCAGGGACCGCTGAATAAAGCTGTGCAGGCGCGGCATTGCTGGCACGGAGGTGGCAGGGGCAGGTCCCCTGCCACCTCCGCTCGAATAGCGGGGACAGTGTCACCTTTGAGGTCATCGGGCTGGGTCAATCGCAACCATTGAAGGAAGGTCAGGGCCAGCATGCAAAGCACGGCGTGGTGATGGAGGCCCTGCCAGGAACGGCCCTCAAAGTGGTCCAGACCGACTTCGTCCTTCAGCTCCCGGTGGGTCAACTCGCAAGCCCAGCGGCGCTTGGTCACCTCAACCAGCCGAGAGAGAGAGGTGTTCTCGGGGAGATTACAGACGTAGTATTTGCGTTCCTCTCCCCGTCGCTGTTCACCGATGATCCAGGCCGCCTGCCCGGGAAGGTGCTGGCCCTGGGCATTTTCCTCTCCATCGGCGAGACGCACGTACACAGCGGCAAAGCGTCCTGAGAGGGGACCCTTGGTCCCGTGTCGCCACACCAGGTGCTGCCATGCAGCACCTTTGAGGACGTCCTCCACCGATTGCCGGTCTTCGGAGGGGGTGGGGTGCTTGGGTCTTCTGCCACGAAAGAACTTGGGGATAGGGATTAAGCGAACGTCCTTGGGATAGACCGTCTGTGTGCGAGTCACACCCACCGACCACAGCAGTCCGCGCGTGGTGAGGGCATGGCGGAACTGAGCCGTCACGCCATACCCAGCGTCCGCCAAGACCATGCCGAAGGTGACGTGTTCGCGTACCCGGTCCAGTTCCTGGAGTGCCAACGCCCATTTGGTCTGTGGCTGCTGGTGTTCCATTGGAACACCAGCAGCCTGGAGACGCGCCGGATCGCTGGTCCAGTCCTGTGGCAGGAAGAGCCGGAGGGCCAGGGGAACAGGGACCTCGTGCTGGGCTAAGGTCAGGGAGACCAGACACTGACAGGACGTGATCTTGCCCACCTGTCCCGAATACTGGCGAGCAACCCCCACGGATTTCGTCCCAAATTTGGTCAGGCAGGTATCGTCAATGATCAAGACGGCGTCTTTGCCTCCAAGCATTTGCTGGGCCCGCTCGGCCAGCAGCGTTTCCAGGGGACGAGTTGGCCAGGGACTGTCGGTGATGAAGTGCTGGAGGTGGTCTTCTTTTCCAGGAGCCACCACAGCAGCCAGAGGTTGCATGCTTTTCCGGGACGCACCGCTGCACAGTCCACGCACGTACAACGGTGCCCAAGTGCGCCCTGCACGGTGGCGAAAGTGCGTCAGAAAGGGTGCGAACCAGGTGGGAAAATGTCGGGTCCAAGGGGGCAAAGAACGTGGCATAGCAGGAGGCCAGCATCACCGATGCTGGCCTCCCTAGTTCCTCCTGAATTTCCCCGAAGTACAGCTAGAGCGCGAGCATATGGCCGAGATTGGCCGCAAGGGTGGCGAGGCCTCCAACGGTGGTGGCAATGAGGGTGGCGGCTCCAACGAGTAAATAGATCGTCAACGCTAGGAATAAGAAGCACCTTGCCTACGGGCAAGGTGCTTCTTTGCTGCACAGTGACCAGGGAGGGAGCAGCGTGGTCTGTGACAAAAGCCTTCGAGGCGCGCTCCCGGCGGGCCTCTGGATCGGTGAGCATCAAAGGGGCTCCAGAGATGGTTAATCCACTGCGGGTCGGTGGGAACGAACGGCTCACCGAGTCCCCTGACAGCCAGTCCATCTTACAGACGGTACTGCCCCCAATTCTCCCTCAGCCACGCCTCCGTGAGGTCTCCTGCCTGCGCGTCCTCTTGATCCCCGCGGGGTGATTCGCATCGGGAGAGACGCCCGCGCACCCTCCAGAGGAGGTGGTGATCTGTCAAGCCCGACTCGTCTTCCATCAGTGCGAAGGGCGTGGGAACCACATCCCGGCCGTTTTGGTTCACGAGGCTGCCGACACTGATGCCCGGCTCGGTCCTGCAGCAGTTCAGGGGTGAGCAGGTACCGAGCGACCCATTCGAGTTGCTCGGCCGCTTGCACGGGGGCGGGGAGTGTGACGACTTCGAAGCCGCTGAACTTGACTTTGAGGGTGACGGTCCACCTCGCGAGGTCGTGCTTGATTAACCGCTTGCTCGTGCGTGCCGCTAAGGCTGGCAGATGCGCGGATCACGACCATCCCAGGCCACAAGCAGACGACCGATAAAAGAAACAGCAACTGCGTGAAGCTGGGTTAAGGCAAGTAAGGAAGATCCTCTCAAACCAGTCAACTCACGTTCGTCTCCTCAGCCACAAATGCCCTGCCTGCCTCGGCATGCTGAGATGACCATGCCAACCTCCAATTCATTTGATACACGCAGGGGGCTCGCCCCCTCACCCTGCGCCCTCGATTTCGCTCAGCTTCTCTACATCCAGCAGGAGGCGCAGAGCCAGGCTCAAACGTACCTGACCCTGCTGCAAGCTCAGATTCAAGTGGCCCTGGAACACCGCGGGTATCAGGACGTCGACTTCCAATTGCTTGACAGTCCCCTGTCCACACAGGAAGTGGCGGGCGCTGCGGTGCTGCTGATCTCGATGCGTCTGCCGCTCGACGGCTTGAAGAGCCCAGAGTTCAAGGTACAGCTCCCGTTGACCGTGACCTACGCTGGCAAACTCATCGTGCAAGGCGTCCACGTGAATGGGTTCAACGTCCCTGAGCCCTTCTGTCATCCTTTGGGACCGGATACCGCGCAAGTGGCCGAGATGCTTGTGCAGGGTTTTTCCCAGCGGTACATGGATCATCTGCTGCACTCTGCCGGACGGTCGCCCCTGATGACGCTGCAGAGCGCCTGAGATTAAGGAGAAGAAATGACGGACCAAAGGGATGAGACGGAAACAACGACGAACAGCGCTGTGCAAGACGGTGATGCCGGAGAGGCCAGGGACATCCAAGCGACAGATGAGAGCGGTGCGAGCGGTGGGGCCGCTGCTGTTGGGGATCAGTTAAGCAGCGAGGAAAAGGACGCGACCGAACAACGGGAAGCGTAGACACCTCCACATGACCACGGGATGCCGGCTGGGACTCATACGGACTCAGATTGAATCGTTCACGAAGGGATTCAATCTGAGCGGACGTGTAAAGCTGCGAAGCAGAGCGAGAAGGAGAGAAACGGGTTCTGGGCGTGGAGTTGGCAAACCGCCGCTCTTCCGATTTGTTAACGAGACAGACGGAATCCGTATCAGCGTCTCCTCTGTCAGGTCGATCTCCCTGCGTTCCGCGGGGCAGTCATAAGGATTCTGGTTAAGCAGTTATGAAATAACTGGTTAACCCGACTGGAAGGAGAAGGAAAAACGGCGACGGATAAGAGTGGAAGCACCGGAGCGAAGTGGAGGGGCCGTAATGGATTATCCGGAAACCGTATCAATGGAGAGATGGAGGTCAGTCATCAGCTGTATCCAATTCATCACTCCCCAAGCGTATCCCCTCGCGTCAGGCCTTCCAGGTCCTTCTCGCGTTCACTGTTCCTCAGCGTGAGGTGACGCGGACGGCCTGGGCGAGGGCCGTTGGATGTGCTGTATGCCGCCGATCACGACCAGCTCAGCGAGGCCTTGCTGGGTGAACTGGGCGGCGGCGTTCCGGGCGGCAGTCTGGCTGCACCTCACAAGAACGACCAGGATCGAGAACGGCCTCGGCTCAAGCGTCAGGGCCTGGAGAACACGTTCGGCAACGCGAGAAAGCGGCGTAACACCAGCACGAGGTCTGCACGCCCTCTCCCCGGGATACAGCGCCGCGTGCGCTTCCTTCCGGGCACGCTCTCGTTTCACTTCCGGCCACAGGCGCGTGTGCCGTACCACGCGCCGCCACGCCCGCTCCACACCCGTTTCGCTCGGAGGAATCTTCAGCAATCGCCCGTCCGACCAGCACAAGTACTCTGCGGGAACGCCCTTGTCACCACGACGCCTGAGCGTCACCCGCTCAACCTGACCAGCGCGCCGTGCCGTCCTGATCTGACCGGGCGGCGTGACCTGAACGAACTGCCCGAGGTGTTCAGGGGCAACCGTCCGGAGTTGACGGGCCAGCCGATGCGCCCGACGGTGCAACGAATCGTCCCGCGAAATGAACTGAACGCCGGAAGCGTGCAGGATGTGCACGTCGCAGTGGTACCAGGCTTTTCCCGGGTGCAGGACTCGGATGGTGGCCTGAGCGCACAGCAAGGCCGCATACTCGCTTCCTGGCGGAGGGAGAAACCCCCGAAACGCAGAGGCTCCGAGTGGTCTGGGTGATCGGCGACCGCCGCCCAGGTGGGACGTGGACCGCCTGAGTCATCAACGTAGACCATCAGCATGGCGAAAACACCTCCTGGATGTGCACCCCCTGCCCGTCATCCCTGTATAGGTCGAATGCCAGCCCCACGGACGCTTGGCAGGTCATGCAGAGCAGCAGCCTGGCCATCCCCGGTGGACCCGAGAGCCTTACGCCATACGGACTCCCCACGCAGCAGGACGAAGGCCGCCTTGGTGGCCTCTCCTGGATCACTCAGGTCCTCGCGGGGGCGCAGGAACGCTACAAGTCGAGCCGGGTCCCGTCACGGCTGAAGCGGCCAGCATGATTGCCCGCCTATGGGACTCGCCCCCCACCGGTTCTTTCCAGCCGGAAGACGAGGCCAATCAAGCGCGACTGCGCGCCATGATCGATGATCCAAACCTCTGGTAGGCACAGCAGGCCTACCTCCACACGGACGGAATCATCCACTGTCCTGGACGATTGAGCGCCACAGGCACCTCCACGTTGGTCAGCGCCACAGCAGACACAACGTCACTCAACAGCACCGTGTGCAGCTTCCCTTCCTGGCCAGCTGGCAGACGCATGAGCACTTCCGGAACAATCCCCGCGTTGAACCGACGCCACTTCACAGGACGCGCCAGCAAACAATCGCACGGGCCCACGAGGGCCAGCTCCGCTCGCACCCCGGGACGCGCCGCCAACAATGCTTTCATCCACGTCAATGCCGCCTCCGGGCACGGCCGCAGGACATCCACGGGTTCTGGCGCTCCTCATCCCAAACGTCGGTAGCAAGAAATCCTCTTGCACCGTGAACATCGGCGTCTGATACAGCCACGGCTGCGGCTCACGCAACGTCGCCGCGTGCCCTCGCAAAAACCACATTCCTCGAATCCCCGACTGCGCGTACCGCTCCTGCCGCGCGTGAATCGCCTCCAGGGTCTGCCCACTGCGCTGCACCTCAAACGCCACCCGCTGCCCACCACACGACGCTAGAACGTCCGCCCGCCAACCGTCTCCTGCAGGCGTCAAGCCCGGCACCTCCACGTCCACCTCCCATCCTGCACTCTGCACTGCCCCGGCAATCAGCCGTTTGGCATGGAGGTGAAACTCCGTCTCCGGAGCCACAGGACACGCGTGACGCCGAGCATGCGCGAAAAATGGAAGACCTCGGGAACTGCGCTTTGGAACCGCACGCTCCTCACAACACGTCATGCGCAGCTCCTCCACTTGCCGAAGGGCCGCGAAAGCCTCAGCACTCAACACAGTGCTCACGAATTCCTGCTCCCCGTACCGGGCGCGCAACGGCAAGGCGTCAACCCACCAACAACCGCAGAAGAGGCGAGAAGGTCCTCAATCCCGAGTGAGCTGGTTGCTGGCGGATCGGACGATTTCGGTGGGACTGGACCATGCGGACAAGGACTGCGTTCGTGCTTATGAAGGATTACCGCTGCGTTCACTGAAACAGGTGCCCAGGACAGCAACATAAGGGCGAGATGATGGACTCCGGCTCAAGGTCGCTCTTCTCGTCCTGACCTACAACCTCAAATTCCGCGACCTCACCCCTTTACCCTAAACCCCGCCCTACTGCAACCCCTATTCACGGTGACTGACTCAGCGACAACTCACCGGGTGTTTTTCTGGGGTGGAAAGATCAACCCCAGCGCGCAGTACCCCCTGTCTCCAATGACTTTCGGCCTGTCGAACTCCAT